>CAYTDB010000142.1:0-12962 GCA_964436455.1 uncultured Anaerolinea sp.
CAAGCGCGTGCTGGCATACTCCACCATTTCACAGCTTGGTTACATGATTGCCGCTGTTGGTATCGGTGCCTACGTTGCTGCAGCGTTCCATCTCATTACCCATGCCTTCTTCAAGGCATTGCTCTTCCTCGGTTCCGGCTCCGTCATCCACGGCATGGAGCATGGCGTTTTGCACACCGGTAACCACGATGTTGACCCGCAGGATATGTTCAACATGGGCGGCTTGCGCAAGAAGATGCCCTTTACATTCTGGACGTTCCTGATCGGTGGTTTTGCCCTCTCTGGTTTCCCGCTCATCACGGCTGGTTTCTGGTCGAAGGATGAGATCCTTGCGGATGCATTTGGTCATGGTCACATGGCGGTCTTCATCACTTTGGCTGTCGC
The DNA here is from genome assembly GCA_964436455.1 of uncultured Anaerolinea sp. Taxonomy (GTDB): domain Bacteria; phylum Chloroflexota; class Anaerolineae; order Anaerolineales; family Villigracilaceae; genus Defluviilinea. Next base: position 385 of record CAYTDB010000142.1, read on the forward strand.
TGCCTTCCTGACTGCCTTCTACACTATGCGCCAGATCACGTTGACCTTCCTTGGAGAACCTCGCACGAAGGAAGCCGAACATGCGCAGGAGACTCCCTGGACGATGACCACGCCGCTCGTGATCCTCTCGGTCTTTGCCGTCGCTTATGGCTGGGTCGGCATCCCTGAGCATTTCCCAGTCATCGGCGGACTCGTGCCAAACTGGTTCCATGATTTCGTCGGTCACACACTGGCGGAGGTCCCCGAAGCACCTGAGTTCAGTTGGATCCCCTTGCTGACATCGCTTGTGGTTGCCCTCGGCGGTCTTGCTCTTGGTTATTTCACCTATCGCAAGGTCAACTCCGTTAGTGAAGACAAACTGCAGATCCCGCTTCTCAAGAACAAGTACTACTTCGACGAAATCTACGACGTTGTCTTTGTAAAACCTGCTTATTGGTTTGCAGAGAATATTGTCTACAAGTTCCTCGACAAGGGCGTGATCGACGGCTTTCTCCACATCTTTGGACCGACCACAGGCGGTATCGGCAAGTTCATCCGCGAAAAAATTGATCTTCCGATCATCAATGAATTGATCGGTGACGGCTCTGCGAATGTGACTTATTGGTTTGGCGGCAAATTACGTGCCGTTCAGACGGGTCGTGTCCAGCAGTATCTCATGCTTGCTCTGGTGACCTTTATCATCATCGGCGCAGTGCTGTTCTTCTTCGTGCTGGCTTAAGGAGTATATGATGGATTTCATCTCTACTCATCTTCTTTCAACAATCCTGTTCTTCCCGGCGCTGTCCGCGCTTGTGATACTCTTCCTGCCAAAGGAGGAGGCAAAACTTCACAAGTGGTTCGCTCTTGGCGCGAGTCTCATCCCATTTATCCTGTCGCTGGTCTTGTGGTTCAACTTCAAGCCCGCCAGGGCTGGTTATCAGTTTGAGGAGATGTACACCTGGTACGCGGCGATTGGTTCATCCCTGCACCTTGGTGTGGACGGTCTCTCGCTTTCTATGGTCTTTCTGACCACCTTCCTGACACCGCTTGCCATCCTTGCCTCGTTCAGTATCAATGACCGCACCAAGGCATACATGATGCTGTTCCTCTTCCTTGAGACAGGCATGCTCGGCGTGTTCATGTCAATTGATCTGCTGATCTTCTTCGTGTTCTGGGAGATCGGTCTGGTCCCGATGTACTTCCTCATTAACCAGTGGGGGAGCGCCAATCGCAACTATGCCTCGCTCAAGTTCATGATCTACACCATGGGTGGCTCGCTCGGACTTTTGCTTGCGGTTCAATTGCTTGGTGTGTTGTTCAAGACATACGATTTGCAGGTGATTACTGCACAGTGGTCTGTTTACACTGATGCGATCGGCGGCATTCCTGCCAGTACGTTCAAGACGGTCGCCTTCTGGGCGTTTGTGATTGCGTTTGCGGTCAAGGTTCCGTTGTGGCCCTTCCACACATGGTTGCCTGATGCCCATACCGAAGCTCCGACTGCTGGTTCGATGATCCTGGCAGGTGTTCTGCTCAAACTGGGTGCTTATGGTTTCCTGCGCCTGATCCTGCCATTGTACCCAACGGAAGCAAAATACTTTGCGGGCGCACTGGCATTCCTTGCGGTTGCTGCGATCGTTTTTGGCGCATTCGCCTCCTATGCTCAAACAGACTTCAAGCGACTGGTCGCGTATTCGTCGGTCAACCATATGGGCTTTGTAGTGCTCGGTATCGCCGCGGCAGCTTTCGCTGTCGGGACAGATGATGCGAGGATCGCTCTGAACGGAGCCATCCTCCAGATGTTCAATCACGGTTTGTCGGCGGCTGGCATGTTCTTCCTGGTTGGTGTCATCTACGAACGGACTCACACACGCAATCTTGACGAATTCGGCGGATTGTTCCCGCTCGTGCCGGTCTACGGCGGCATCCTGATCTTCACCAGTATGGCTTCGCTTGGACTGCCCGGGCTCAATGGTTTTATTTCCGAGTTCCTGGTGGTGCGAGGTTCCTTCGGTGTTGGTGTCAATTCCGTGCCTGTGATGGCGATCTACACCGCTGTGGCGATGTTGGGTTTGCTATTCACCGGCGCGTACATTTTGAAGGGAATTAAGAAAGTATTGCATGGGCCCATGAACGAACATTGGGCACACGGTGAACACAAGTTAACCGAGATCAACACGCGCGAGATCATTGTCATGGTCCCGCTCATGGTGCTAATCTTGTGGATCGGTCTGTATCCTGCGTGGATATTGGACGTGATCAACAGAGCCGTGGTCATGCTTTTCTAAGAGGTGGCTGATGAATTTTCCTGTCCTAAGCGTCATCACGTTTACACCGATGGTTGCGGCATTGATCATATTGATGATGCCCTCCAATCGGAGGAATGAAACCCGTGCGGTCGCGCTTGCGTCGGCGACATTTGCCCTGATCCTTTCGATCTGGGTCTACTTCTCCTACGATCAGGCGGCGGCGGGTTATCAATTCGTCGAAAAATACAACTGGCTCCCCGCGCTTGGCATCAGCCTGCACTTCGGTGTGGACGGTATGAGCGCCCCGCTCGTCCTGTTGACGGGTGTGGTCATGTTCACAGGTGTTCTCATCTCGTGGGGTGATGAAGACCCGCACGTCAAAGCCGGCATTCAGGATCGTCCACGTGAATTCTTCGCCTTCCTGTTCCTGTTGGCTGGCGGCGTGTTCGGCGTTTTTGTCTCACTCGACCTGTTCATGTTGTTCTTTTTCTACGAGATCGCGGTCTTTCCAATGTATCTGCTCATCGCCATCTGGGGTTGGGTGGTGACCCGTGAATATGCTGCCATGAAGTTGACCCTGTACCTGTTCATGGGTTCGGTGGTTTCACTGGTCGGTGTGTTGGCAATGTACTGGCTGCAATATAAGAACACAGGCGTGCTATCCTTCGATATGCTCGTTATGGAAAGTGCCGGTTTCTCGCAGACATTCCAGAATATCTGGTTCCTGCCGGTCTTTCTCGGTTTCGCAGTGCTGGGCGGTATCTGGCCCTTCCATAACTGGTCGCCGGATGGTCACGTTGCAGCACCAACAGCGGTGTCCATGTTCCATGCAGGCGTGTTGATGAAGCTCGGTGCCTTTGCTGCTTTGCGTGTGGGTGTCATGCTCCTGCCTGAAGGCGCGCAGACATGGTCTTGGTTGATAATGACATTCGCAGGCATCGCGGTAGTCTATGGTGCCTATATTGCCTTTGTGCAAACCGATATGAAATACATGATCGGTTTCTCATCCGTTTCGCACATGGGACTTGTGATGCTCGGTATTTCGACTCTCAATCAAAACGGTCTGACCGGCGCGGGCGTACAGATGTTCTCGCACGGGGTGATGACGGCTCTCTTCTTTGCTGTCACCGGGATGATCTATGACCGGGCGCACACCCGCATGATCCCTGAATTGGGCGGCATGATGAGGATTATGCCCTTTGCTGGTGTTGGTTTCATCATCGGTGGTCTGGTTTCGATGGGTATGCCTGGCTTCTCCGGCTTTGTAGCTGAATTCCCGATCTTCATGGGCGTCTGGCAGGCCCAATGGCTGGTCGCTGTGATCGCAAGTATTTCCATTGTCATCACTGCGGCGTACATCATGATGAACATCCGCAAGGTCTTTTTCGCCGATCTGCCAGAAAAGCTGGAAGGGCACGTGGGTGATATCACCGTGTTGGACAAGGTCGCGATTGTTACACTCTGTCTTCTCATGGTTGGTATTGGCTTGTTCCCAAGTCTGATGGTACCGATGGTTGAGACGGGCGTCCTGAACATTCTCCGCCTGTTGGGAGGTGCATAATGTATAACGCAACAACCTTCGTGTCCATCCTCCCCGAGATCCTGATTCTCGTCCTTGGCATTCTCATCCTTGTGGTTGAGCCTTTCTGGAAGGAAGGGAAACGCCGTAATGTTGGCTGGCTTACCGCCGGTGGTCTGTTTGCTGCCATGCTCGTCAGCCTGATCTTCGGTCAACCTGGCGAACCGACAACCACACTTGGCGGTATGGTCCGTTTTGACTGGCTCGGCTTTTTCTTCAAGATGCTCTTCATGTTTGCAGGAGCCGCAACAGCCCTGCTCTTTATGGACAACGAGAAGATTGGACACCGCGGAGAAGCATATCTCCTGCTTCTCGCCTCGCTTCTTGGCATGGACCTGATGGCTGCTTCTGCCGACCTGGTCATGCTCTACCTCGCGATCGAGACGACATCCATTCCGCTATACATCCTATCCGGTTTTATGCTGGCGGACAACAAATCCACAGAAGCTGGTTTCAAATACCTGCTTTTCGGTGCACTGTCTTCCACGATCATGCTCTATGGGTTCAGCCTTATTTTTGGCTTTACCGGAACGACCAACCTCTACCAGTTGGCGGAACTATTCAATGCAGGCTTCCTGCCTGCTGTTTCTGCCTTCGGTGTGTTGGCTTTGATCCTTGTAGGTCTTGGATTCAAAGTTTCCATCGTGCCATTCCACTTCTGGGCTCCGGATGTATACGAAGGCGCGCCAACGCCTGTTGCCGGATTCCTGTCTACAGCATCCAAAGCGGCTGGGTTTGCGGTCCTTATCCGCCTATTCTTTGTGGCATTTCCCAACCTGGCTGAATCGTGGACCTTGATCCTTGCGGTCATCTCGGCGATCACTATGACGGTCGGCAACCTTTTGTCACTGCAACAGACCAACATTAAGCGTCTGCTTGCCTATTCATCTGTGGCACATGCAGGGTATGTGCTGATTGGTGTAGTGGCATTTTCAAAGAGCTTGGCGGTACAAGAACTGGGAGCGGCGAGCGTGGTCTTTTACATGGCAGCCTATATTGCTACAAACCTGCTTGCCTTCGGTATCGTCATGGCATTCAGCCGTGTGACCGGACTGGAAGAGATAAAGGACTATGCCGGTTTGAGCCGTCGTTCGCCCCTGTTGGGCTTGATGATGCTTGCCGCCTTCCTCTCGCTGGCAGGGATGCCTCCGTTCGGTGGTTTTGTGGCGAAGGTGTTCGTCTTCACCGCAGGTGTGCAGGCGGGCTATGTCTGGCTGGTCATTGTGGGAATCATCAACTCGATCATCGGCGTATACTACTATCTCAATGTGCTGAAAGTGGTCTATCTCTATCGCATGCCGGATCAGGATGAAGAAAACCTGCCCGTCCCGTTGACTCGTCCATATGCTATCGCATTGGTAGTGTTGGTGATTGGCGTCATTCTTATTGGTACTCTCTTTGCTCCGTTATTCAGTTGGTCTAACGCGGCAGCGTTGATATTGTTCTAGTCAATGGCAGTTGACGATCTCGTTTAGAGACCGTCAACTGCATTTTCAGTTCATTAAATCTTTGTGATATAATCCGCAACCGATGAGCCAGCCGGAAAACCGAACCAACGATCGCTTCAATACTATTCTTGCAACGGTTGTAGGGCAGGTGGGTTGTTTTACTCCAGTGATAATTCTGGGTGCGCTCTTTGCGGGGTTGTGGCTTGATCGTCAATTGGAGACGAAGCCGCTGTTTACGATCATTTTCATTGTTGGTAGTGCTCCGGTTTCTGTATTTGTGCTATATCGGATCGTTCGGACAGCAACTGCCAAACTGAAAATAGACAAACAAGTTAAAACTTCTGAGGAGGATCCTGATCGTGAGTGAAAAACCAAAACAACGAGTGTGGGCTCGCTGGGTTGTCCTGGCAGCGATCATTCTAGGGTTATTTCTATTTACCGGTTTTTTGGGGATCGGTTTGGGCATCAAGCCCATCATGCCGCACGTGTACTTACCCGGTGAAAAGCTCAGCGAAGAACCGCTGTTTACGATCCCGGTCATTGGCAACCTGTACTACACCAACACGCTCACCGGGCTTTTACTGGCCGATCTTGTGGTGATTCTCATTGCCATCGGTGTCTCGCGCGGCATCAAGAGCGGCAAAATGGCTTTGACTGGAATCTCTGGGGCAATCGAAGCGCTGATGGAAATGCTGCATGGCATCACCGAAAGCACTGCTGGCAAGTGGAGCAAATCCATCTTTCCATGGTTTGCCACCATCACCCTGTTGGTGCTGGCATCCAACTGGCTTGGTCTCATTCCCGGCAACGAAACCATCGGCATCATTCATGAATATGATGGCCACGGTTATGCAAAAAAGGAATTGTTCTCAGGTGTCTACACCATTTGGGATGAAAGCAGTGCGCAGGAAGGCGAAGCCAAGACTGAAGGGGAACACGCTGAGAGCTATGCCATTATCCCGTTCATGCGCCCTGTATCGACTGATTTGAACTTCACTTTTGCGCTTGCGATTGTTGCGGTGGTGATGGTGCAAGTGATGGGTTTCCGGGCACAGGGCATGGGTTACCTGACCAAGTTCTGGAACACCAAACACTTCTTCAGCAAACCCATTTTTGGTTTCATTGACTGGGGTGTCGGCTTGCTCGAGATCGTCTCGGAAATCTCAAAAATCCTTTCATTTGCTTTCCGTCTCTTTGGTAACCTGTTTGCAGGCGCGGTCTTGATCTTCGTGATGGGTTCCCTGGTTCCCATCTTTGCGCCCGCAATGTTCTATATGCTCGAGTTCTTTGTAGGTTTGATTCAGGCTGTTGTCTTCGGTATGCTCACCATGGTCTTTATGGCGCAAGCCACGCAGGGACATGGCGATCACGAAGAAGGTCACGCGTAAATTTCGGGCGGCGCATAAACGCCCGGGAAACACACCATATTTTAGTGGCGGTTCCCCCGCCCGAAACTATCTTGGAGGTTCTTCTATGGATTTCGCTTCTGCTCAAATTCTTGGTAAATTGATTGGCGCAGGCCTGGCAATGATCGGTGCGATCGGCGCCGGCGCTGGCATCGGTATCGTCACCAGTGGCGCGGTGCAGGCAATGGGCCGCAACCCGGATGTCACTGGCACCATCCAGACAAACATGATCCTCGGCATCGCCTTCGCTGAAGCCGTCGCGATCTATTGTCTGGTTGTCGCGCTCCTGATCCTGTTTGTGTTCTAAAAAGGAGGGTACTTTGGAAGCCTTAGGTGTAAATTTACCCTTTTTGCTCGTACAGATCGTCAACCTGCTCATTGTCTACACGGTTGTAACCAAATGGGTGGTTGGTCCGATTGGCGGCTTGCTCGTAAAGCGTCGTGAAAAGATCGCACAGGGACTGGAGGATGCCCGTGTTGCATCGGAAGCCCGCGCGAACGCCGAAAAAGAAGCCGCAAAGATCATTGCTGACGCGCAGGCTGAAGCAGGCAAGGTGATTCGTGAAGCCACGGACCGCGCCGAAGCCGCCGGTAAGGATGTGAAAGCCGCTGCCGAAGCTGAAGCCGCCAAGGCGCGCGAAGCTGCACTTGGGGAAGCGGAGCTTGAACATGCCCGCATCCTTGGTGATCTACGCGGTCAGATTGCATCCCTTGCCATTGCTGCCGCCAATAAACTGGTCGGCGAAGCGTTGGACGAAAAGAAACAGCGTGCTTTGCTCGATGAGTTCTTCTCCGGCGTAAAGTCCGGCAAAGTCGTTGTGGTGGAAGGTGATTTCAAGGGTGACGCCGCTGAAGTCACCAGCGCATTGCCCCTCACTGGCGATGAACAGGAATCTGTCAAGAAAAGTTTCAGTGCCAAGGAAGTTGCCTTCAAGGTCGATCCTTCCATCCTTGGTGGATTGGTCGTCAAGATCGGCGACAAGGTACTCGATGGTTCCGTCGCTGGCAAACTCGAAGGTCTGCGCCACAGCTTGAAGTAAAACAAGCCGATGAAAGGGTTTTGGTAAAATTGCCAAAACCCTTTTTTTGTTTAACCATGTCAGAGCAAAAATCACTTCGACAAATCTTCACAGAACTTCCGGGAACATTTCAAGTTATGGAAGTTCCGGATATTTCCATCAACGGGATCTCCATTGACAGCCGCGTGGTGAAACCCGGTCATCTTTTTGTTGCGATGACTGGCGGAACGCTGGACGGGCACAACTACATCCAAAAAGCGATTGATAACGGCGCGGTTGCCATTGTTGGGGAAAAGGATGTGACCGGGCTCTCCGTCCCATACATCCGACTCGAAAACACACGTCAGGCTTTGACGTGGATGGCTGGCGCGTTCCACCATTGGCCCGGCCGCAAGCTGAAAGTGATCGGCGTGACCGGCACCGACGGCAAGACCACCACAACAAACCTGCTGCATAAGATCCTGATAACTGCAGGTATTAAAGCTGGCATGATCTCCACGGTCAACGCGGTGATCGGCGATGAAGTGTTGGATACGGGTTTCCATGTCACCACACCGGATGCGCATGATGTCCAGCGCTATCTTGCGAAGATGGTGGATGCGGGTTTGACTCATGTTGTGCTTGAGACCACATCGCATGGATGGTCGCAGCATCGCGTGGATGCCTGCGAGTTTGACATCGGCGTTGTTACCAATATTACGCATGAACACATGAATGAGCATGGCAATTACGAGAATTACCGCGCTGCAAAAGCGAGATTGTTTTCCAGCCTTGAAATCACACTGGAAAAGCCTCAGGGAAATCCGCGTTTGGGAGTCATCAACCGCGACGATGGTAAATCGTTCGATTTTCTGAACAATTTCATCAAGGTCAATAAATTGAATTATGGATTGAGCGAAGACGCAGATATCCGCGCGGTGGATATTGCATACAGCCCATCGGGAATCCATTTCACTGCCCAAAGCAAGGATTTTCAAGTGGATGTGACGAGCAAGCTGGTTGGAGCTTTCAACGTGTCGAATTGTCTTGCCGCGTTGACTGTGGCTGTCCATGGTTTGGGGATCAAACCCGAAGTCGCCGCGCAGGGGATTGCATCTCTTGAAGGGATTCCAGGTCGCATGGAGCGCATCGACATGGGGCAGAACTTCACTGCCATCGTGGATTTTGCCCACACACCGAATGCCTTGAAGGTCGCTTTGGAGGCTGCGCAAGCAATGCTAAATTCCCCTCTCCCTAAGGGGGAGGGGCTAGGGGTGAGGGGAAAACCGCGTGTAATCTGTATTTTCGGTTCCGCCGGTCTGCGTGACAAGGAAAAACGCCGCATGATGGCAGAGACCGCCGCTGAACTGGCTGATCTCACAGTGTTGACCGCTGAAGACCCGCGCACGGAATCGCTGGAGGAAATTCTTGAGGAGATGGCAGCAGGCGCGAGGTCCAAGGGAGGAACCGAAGGCAAAACGTTTTGGAAGGTTGCGGATAGAGGTGAAGCGATCCGTTTTGCGTTGAAATTGGCGCGTCCTGGCGACATCGTCATGTCCTGTGGAAAGGGGCATGAGCAGTCCATGTGTTTTGGGCAGACCGAGTATTTATGGGATGATCGTACAGCCATGCGTGCCGCCCTAGCGGAATTTTTGGGTGTGGACGGACCGAAAATGCCGTATCTGCCCTCGAGCGACAAACCAGAAGAAGAGTGGCTGAAGGGTTAGATGGTTCATTACCTGTATCGTGAGCAAATCATCCCCGCGCCCGTGCAAAAGGTATGGGATTATTTTTGTGACCCGGAAAATCTGAACGAGATCACACCCTCAGATATGAATTTTGAGATCATTCACGGCGGTGACGTGAAGATGTATGAAGGACAGATTATCGAATACCGCGTGGAGTTTTTGCGCGGTGTGCGGTCACTGTGGCTGACCGAGATCGTGCATGTGCGTGAAGGCGAATATTTTGTGGATGAACAGCGCGTGGGACCGTATCGTTTTTGGTATCATGAACATATTTTTGAAAAGACTGAGTATGGCACGAAAATGACAGACCGTGTTACGTATGTGGTCCCGTTCGGTATTTTGGGTGACATTTTGGACAAGATATGGATCTCGAGAAGGTTGAAAAATATTTTCGATTTTCGGATGAAGAAAATAACTGGGCTGTTTGGAGAAATGAAATGACGAATTGGGTATCACCTGTTACTTTGACCGGCAAACACGTGCGACTCGAACCAATGACCGAGGCACACATCCCTGCGTTGGCTGAGATCGGCGCGGGCAAGGACTTTTGGGATTTCATGGTCTATGGAAGCATGGAGGACGAGGATGATATGGCTGGCTGGGTCAGGGAGATCCTTGCGCGTGCGGAAAGAGGAACTGACCTGCCGTTCGTTGCCATTCATCTTGCATCTGGTCGCGCGGCGGGAGCGACGCGCTATTTGAACATCATGCCGAATGACAGGGGACTTGAAGTTGGCGGTACGTGGTATGGATTGGATTTCCAACGGACGGCTGTAAATACGGAATGCAAGTACTTGTTGTTGACTCATGCCTTTGAGTCTTTGGGATGCATCCGCGTGCAGATCAAGACGGATTCTTTGAACCTGCGGTCGCAAAAAGCCATTGAGCGCATTGGTGCGGTAAAGGAAGGCGTGTTGCGCAACCACATGATCCTTCCCAATGGGCGGATTCGCCATTCGGTTTATTATTCCATTTTGGATTCGGAATGGGCGAATGTGAAAAAACGTCTGGAAGAAATGTTGGGACTGTAGTCAAACATTATTTGAGGTTCTCTTCCAAAAATTCGACGATCACTTGATTGATCTCAGCGCCTGTTGGACTGGCATCTCCACCATTTGGTTTTCGCAATCCATGGTCACCGCCTTCGACGATGACCAATGTGGATGGAACGCCAGTCTCTGAAAGTTTGCTGTGCAATGTCCTTGCCTGCTCGACTGGTACGACACCGTCCCTGTCTCCGTGGAAGATCAGGAACGGCGGGTCCCCGGGGGTGATGTAGGTAATGGGACTGACTGCCACGTTTTCAGGGGTGTTCTTATTAGCCAATTTCCCGAATGCATAATAAATGGAACTGTTTAACCCGCTGGGGATGTTAGTGGTGAAATCGGAGATTCCGGACAGGACGATCACTGCCTGGACCTCGCTGGACTGGTCCAGATATTCTCCAACATCCCAGCCCGCGGATTCATCTGCTGTGCCGAGCAGGGAGACAAGATGTCCGCCTGCGCTTGCTCCGACCGCGGCGATGCGATCGGAATCAATATTGTATTTCTTGCTGTGTGCCCGTAGATAACGGACAGCGCATTTTATGTCTTCGATCATGGCTGGAAATTTAATCTGGTAATCGCCCAGGCGATAATTGACAGATACCACCAGAAAACCGCTGTCGTTCAAGTGTTTCCAGCCTTCGCCTTCGGCTTTATCACCTTCGATCCAACTGCCTCCGTGGACGTACATCAGCACGGACCACGGACCGCCACTCGATGGATAGTACACGTCCATCTTTTGCGGGAGGTTGTTCATGGTGCAGTAGGTGACGTCTCGTTCGGCGGTGCCGGATTTGGTCTTATTAAAAGTTGGACCGCAGGCGGATAGAAGGAGGGCAAGAATGATGAGCAGGATATTTTTGGTTTTCATTGTGCGCATTCCATGCGGTGATTATTTATGTTGAAAGGTTGGTGGAGGAAGATTTTCATGAGATGAGGCTGGTTTGGGTGGATCCCATACCGGTCAGGTTTGAGGCGCTGGTTGAGGGGTGTAGACGCGATTGAGGAGGAAAAGCCCGAAGGCGCTGGTGATGCCGAAGAGCAGACCTCCAATCCAAATGGATCGGGGGGAAATATTGTCGTTGAGAAATCCGCCCAGGAGGGGAGCCAGCGCGCGGGCAATACCCCAGCCCAGCCAATGCAGAGACATGTAGCGCCCACGCAGGTCGGCGGGGGAGATGTCGGCGACGAATTTGCTGGCGGTGGGGACGAGGGTAAGTTCACCGAAGGTGATGACGACCATGCTGAGCCAGAAACCCCAGAAGGTGCTCATGAGGGCGATGGTGCCTGTGCCGATGGCGTAGATCGCCATGCCTGCCGCGAGGACGGACAGGGTTGGGCGGTTGCGGGTGAGGTTGATGACAGGATATTGCAGGAAAACGCACATGAGGGCGTTTGTTGTCGGGATCCAGCCGTAGAGCGCTTCATTGATGCCGAAGTTCGCTTTGGCGTAGACGGGCATAAGGATCCACATGAGAGTGGGGGCGATCAGCCCCATGCTTATTATGATCACGAAAGTGGTGAATCTTTTGTCTTCGAAGACGCGTGCATACCCTGTCAGGATGTTTTCGGGTTTGGCGCTGGGCACGGGCGTTTTTTCTTCATAGGTTAGCGTTTCTCTCATGAACAGGAACAATATGATGCTGTAGAGCAGATAACCCGTTGTGGCTCCGATGAGGGCGTAGTTGTAGGATTTTGCAGCAAGGAACCCACCGACAGCGGGGCCAAGGGCAAAAGCAGCGTTGTTGGCAATGCGGTTAATTGCATAGGCATCGGCTCGTTTTTCGGAGGGGATCATGTCTGCAAGCATCGCGTCGGCACCAACCTGGTAGAGTGGGTTTGAAAGACCTGCCAGGATCATGAGCAAGAAGAACTGTGAATATGTATCCGCAAAGATGAGCAGGAAATAGGCGAGACCGTTGAAAGTGAGACTGAAGTTCATGACCACCTTACGCCCGATCTTGTCTGCGAGAGTGCCGGCGATGAAGGATGCAATGAGCCCTGTCCCCGCATTGACGGTGATCAGTGTGGCAACAGTGCTGAGCGGCAGGCTTAACTTTCCGCCAGCGTAGATGAGCAGGAAGGGCCAGATCATCGACCCACCCGCCGTGGCGATGACGATGCC
>CAYTDB010000143.1:0-12905 GCA_964436455.1 uncultured Anaerolinea sp.
TTCATCAGCCGTTACTACGTTTTCATGATCTACTGATTATATAACGTTTGGTGCTTCTATGAGAGCGAAATTGTCAAGAGGAAAGATCAGAGGCAATCCTCCCAGATCGTCCTTGTGCAGGTCGCTTCTGGAATTCTCCGCTGGACAAATGGCGCGCTGTCCAGGAAGAAGTTCTTTATTGAGTTTATGTTCACTCACACATCAGTCTCTGGCTGGTGTTTCCGAGACTCTTTTGGCAGCTTCGAGAAGCGTGGAAGGATATGCCTTCAACAAGCTTCTATCCGTGCCGGTCAAGGACCGAACACCCAATGATGTATTCGCGCAAGGCGCAAGAAGCTTTTCAGGAGCGACCCCATCTATACTTCGGTTCCCCGAAGGGAGACCCGCACCCAAAACGGGTCGCTCACACCAACGCTCAGAACACAAGCACAAAAACAAAGTCAATGATTAGCTCAGACAGGTTTCAATTGGGCTCCTTCCGGCAAGATATCTTCTTCCACATAGCGCCACAGAGCGATCAAGAGTTTGCGCGCCAGCGCCACAATCCCAATCCGCCTTACCCGGCTGCCGCCTTTGGCAAAGCGCCGCTGGTACCAGCGGCTCAATTGGCTGTCTGGTTGGTATCGCAACCAGCACCAGGCTATCTCGATCGCCAGCGCCCGTACCGGACGATTGCCTGCCTTGCTGATTCCGCGTTCCCGACTACTTTCGCCGCTCGCATAGGGCGTTGGAGCCAGACCGGCCAGGGATCCAAGCTCTCGCCGGTTACGAAACGCCCGCCAGGCGAAGAACTCCATCACATACACCCAGGCAGAGTTCATGCCAATCCCTTTCAATTGCAGCAACCTTCGCACTTGCTCGATCGCTGGATCGCACGAGCTGTGTAAGGCTTCTTTGCGGGTCGCCTCCACTTGGCGGATTTGTTCTCGCACCAACCTCAATCGTTCATGTTCACGCACTAACAACGTGTGCAATGCAGGTGGAACACAGGATCCGTCCCAGAGCCGCGCACGCTGCATCTCCTCCAAAAACCTGGTCTTGACTTCCAACACAATCCCCTGACTGGCCAACAGCCCTTTGATGCGGTTGATGTGGTGCGTCTGCTCCCGCTTCAAGGACATCAGTTCCCGATGCAGTTGGCGTTGATCTTCCTCCTCCAGCTTCGGCACATGCACCACACTCCAGACCCTGGTCTCTCCTTGATCGTAGCGTACCAGCATGTTCAACAGTTTGCCCACATCCAGGCGGTCCGTCTTCACGCGTCGATACCGACGGTTGACTTCGATGCTGGCTGAATCCACCACCAGGTTGTTGATCCCTTGTGCATCCAGATAACGATGTAGCCAGAAGCCGTCCCGTCCGGCTTCGTAGCAACTCAGCACAACTGCTTCCTTCGACAATCCAAATCGCACCCTGGCTTGCTCGATCTCGCGCTTCAACCCTTCCAGATGGCGCGCCTTGATCGTTCTCAACCGCGGCATCTGTCCTAGTCCGACCGTGAAGCCCAGCTTCCATTCGCTCTCGCTCAACTCGAATGCCAGATACAACTTCCCTGAAACAGGGGTATCATTCTTCCGGCGGGTCGTTTTCGGAACCATACGTTCCTCCTTTCTTTCTCAATTGGAGCGTACCACACTCGCAGTGTCCTTCGGGAGAATCGACCCGCTTGCTTTTCTCGCTCATATTATCTATACTTTCATCAATGATGCAAGTTGACAAACCATCAATACGCGGAGGGAAGAATGGACATGAGCGTCTACAAACAACTGGCTGAGCGATTGAATGCGCTGCCAAATGGTTTTCCACCGACAGACGATGGGCGGGAATTGAAACTGCTGGCAAAAATATTCACCCTAGAACAGGCAGAGTTGGCATCCCTATTGACTCCAGAACTTGAAACCATTGAGGAGATCGCGGCACGGATTGGGAGAAACGCGTCAGAAGTACGCGACCTGCTCAAAGGGATGTCTCGACGCGGGTTGATCGAAGGGGGCAGAAAAGATGGCGCGCTGGCGTTCAAATTGATGCCATTCGTGGTCGGCATCTACGAGATGCAGATCAGCCGCATGGACGAAGAGATGGCGCGTCTGTTTGAGGATTATTTCCAGAGTTCATTCCGTCAAATGCTGACCGTCAAACCGCAGTTCCATCGAGTCATCCCAGTCAATGAAACGATCCGCAACACAATGGAAGTGCGTCCTTTTGAAAGCGCGGCAGAGATCGTGGATGCGATGGGATCGTGGGGCGTGCAGGATTGTATCTGCCGAAAACAAAAGGCGTTAATCGGGGAGGCGTGCGAACATCCCATTGATGTGTGCATGGTCTTTCATCCGCAGTCAAACACGTTCGACCAAAGCTCAACCATCCGCGCGTTGACACACGACGAAGCAATGGATACCCTGCACCGAGCAGCAGAGGCGGGACTTGTACATTCGGTCAGTAACAGCCAGGAAGGCGTGTATTACATCTGCAACTGCTGCACCTGCTCGTGCGGCATCCTGCGCGGCATGGCAGAACTGGGGATCGCCAATGTGGTGGCGAGCTCAGCGTTCGTCAATACGGTGGATGAAGCCGTTTGCAATGGTTGTGAAGATTGCCTCAAAGCCTGCCAGTTCAATGCATTGGATATGGAGGATATGCTTGCCAAGGTGAACGCTGTCCGGTGCACGGGGTGCGGCGTGTGTGTCATTTCCTGCTCGACTGGTGCGCTCGGCCTCGTGCGGCGACCTGAGGAGGAAATTCTTCAAGTTCCAGCAACACCTGCGGAGTGGCGTGCGCAGCGGGCGGTTGAGCGAGGTTTGTAATTACACACCATGAAGGAAACTGAAATCATCCTCAAAACAGATTCTGTGCGCGTGCGGGTCATGTCACTGGAACCGCGCGAGGTCGCCGACTGGCATTATCATACCGAAGTAACGGATGACATCTTCTGCCTCACAGGAACAATTATCGTGAGCATAAAAGAACCGAAAGAAAAATACAGGTTGGGACCAGGTCAAAGATGCCAGATCAATCCAGGGAGAATTCATCAACTGGAAAATTTGGATGACACGGAAACAAACTATCTTCTGGTTCAAGGCCTTGGAAGATATGATTTCAATGTAGTCGAGGCTTAATGATCACATTATAAAAGAAGGAGTTTGTCTTTTTTGTAAAACAGCCCTCTTGTGGAGAGGGCTGTTTTTGCTACGCTTCGTCGTGGACCATCATATCCATCGCGATCGCCACTGCCAGAATGAGAATATCATTTTGTCCTTCGGCAATCTCAACACCATAAGTATCGGTGATCGTGAACCACTTTTTGGATACTTCCGCAACCTTCTTGCGTCCCTGTTTGATATCGTATTCCAGGTCAAGAATGTTTCCCTGAACAATAAGGTCATCCCCGCCTTTCACATTCACATTCCACTTGTCACGCAAGGGAGCAATCAGCGCCTGCTTGACCGTCGCAATGTCCCTGCCATGCGCGTCTTCGATTACCATCGTGTCCTTGATGGCAAGTATCCGCTCCTTGATTTGGGCAAGTTTTTTACCGTCCACATCTTCAAACTCAAGCGTCTTGCGGAGGCGAAGTGCCTTGCCATCCACTTTGAAGACCTTTTGACCCTTGTTATTTTCGATCCAGAAATCATCCCCAATGGAAATAAGCTTTTGTCGTATTTTGTAACGGTTTGACATAGGATTTCCTTTCCAGTTTTCAGCAAGCTACTTTATCTACGTTTCTCACAGAGACAAGTTTCCTCCACACCAACAATGGATAAAAGTATAAAGGCAAACACCTCCCATGGATATTCCTGTCTGTTATTGCTGTTCTGCCTTTTGCATGATCGTTTCCAACCTGCCAATCACATCATCCGGCAGGGGATTCTTTTGCGGCTTGGATAAAATCTCCTCCACTTTTTCCCTGGCTTTATCGTATAAGTCCGGGCGTCCGAGCGCGACCCATTGATTGAAGGGGTTGCGGTCGGACAGCACAGGGGCGACAAACTCCCCGTTCCGTGTGGCCTTGCGTGTATTGCGCCGCCCAAGGAAGTGACCGCCGGGGCCGATAGCCGCAACATCTTCAAAATAATCTTTTTCTGCGGAGGTGTCTACCCCGTCCCGCAAACGCTGGCAGACGCGGGCGAGTTCATCGTCCACCACGATCTGTTCCAATGACATCATGTTGCTGGTATCCAATGCACCGGGTCCCTGGATCAGGTCCACGCCGCTGAGAACGAGCGGCAGGGTGGTGAGCATCTTCTCCATGATCGCCTGGGCACCATGCTCCTTGGCATCCGTCAAACAGCCGGATTGCTCGTTGGGCAGACCATAGAACCTCGCCATTTCACCCCGCGCGCCCGCCTGCAGGACCATCTCCGGGGTACCTTCCAAAAAATTGCCAGTGCGGAAGTCGGTACTGCCGGGTGCATCACCCATGATGATGGGCGTTCCAGGTTTTGTCAACTGGAACAGGGTCAATGCAGAGAGGGCTTCGGCGTTGGCCAGGGCGATGTTTGAGAACAGGCTGGCGGGTCCGGTTGAACCGGCGCACGGCATCGGGTAGAGACAGATGGGGACTTCGTAGTCCAGCAATTCAAGGTATGCATCACACATGTGCCCCTCGTTTCCCAGCGGAGGCAGGGTGCAGTAAACCACAGAATAGATCTTTCTCTCCCGAACTGCATCCGCACTTCCAAGGATTGCTTCAAGGGCTTCCAAGATGAAGGGCACTTCATCCGGTCGTTCCAACTCGTCCTGAATGTGCAACGAGGTATACATGTAGGATGCGATCTGTATTTTCAGGGCGGAAAATCGAGGGTCAAATTCATGAACAGTTGTGGGCCAAACGATGTTGGCAAACTGCATTTCATCAAATACCCGCAGCAGGTTGATGTTGTCCTGGAAGTTCGAGAGCCTGCGCCGACCGGTTTTGAAATCCCGGATATAGATGCCGCCGTTATCCAGCACATAACCGCTGTGGAGCGACGGTAATTTGAAGTCCCTCTCCGGCAGCCTGGCACCCAGCGTAAACGACCCGGGCGCGGACACCAGTGCCTGTTGCACCAATTCTTCAGGGATGCGGACAATCCCGGTTTCGTCATCCACCTTTGCGCCATGTCTTTTCAGGATCTGACGCGCCTTCTGGCTGTGGAACAGGACCCCAACCACTCGAAGGATGCGAATGCTATTTTCATGGATAACCTGCTTTTCACTTTCAGACAAAATTTGACATTGGACCTGCATCGCTTCTCCCTGGGACCTGATCCCTGATTCTCAAGAAAGAAACTTTTCTACCCGTTTCATTTATCTTCATAAACTCCCCATACCCTATCGCCGGGTTCAACAGTCGCCGATTCCTGTCCTTCGCTTAACACCAATAAAAAGCCGCGTCGACCATTGTTCAGGAATTGAAGTGTACTTTTCAATTCAACCGCGGGAAGTCTCTCGTGTGGACCGTCCGCAACAAAATGACTGAACTCATTACACGGCGCGGCGAACCGTACCACGTCGAATAGCGATCTTTTACCTGTCCTGACATCCTCAAAAACGATCTGCTTCCCCAGCTCTTCCATCCAAATTTCCTGATCGAATTCGATAATGATATTTTCTCCAGCAACACCGTCCACCATGTGTTTCCCAAATTTCCTTCGCATGGCTTCATAATGTGATGTAAAGCCAATGGAAACAAGATCCCTGCTGTCATACGCTTTGCCCGGGTGGTCAATATGATGGATATCGAGAACGCATTCACCGCCTATCACTGCTTCAACTCCCAATGGTGTGATAAACAGACGATCCACCTCAACCCGCCGGGACGGATCGTACATCTCGCCATCTTTGGTCTTCACGATCAATCCAGATGGTTGTATCTGCACCAGTTTGACTTTACCCAACTCTCGCATATTTTCAGTCATTATTTAGCACCTCACCTTTTCAAGCTTGGGATCGTACATCGGTCTGAGAGAGGCTTTGGCGGAATAGCGCTTCCCTGCAATATCGATCTCATACTTGCCACTCGTAATGTAATCATTGGTCACCGTTTCCCCTCCGTTCTCCACGGGACCAACTCCTACCGCAGCGCCCAGCGTATGTCCATACCCACCCGACATCAGATGCCCAACAGCTACCCTATCACGATAAATGACTTCGCCATGATAGAGCATCGGTTGCGGGTCTTCAAGCAGGAATTGCACCATACGGTATTTCAGCCCAGCCTCTTTCCGTCGCAGAAGCGCATCTCTTCCAATAAACCCGCCGGGTTTATCGAAGTCCACAAAATAGCTCAAGCCAACTTCCAGAGGCGAGTCGGTATTATCAATATCACCACCATAATCACGGTAGGCTTTCTCGATGCGCAATGAATTGAGCGCCTGCAAACCAAAAAGTTTCAGGTCGAAATCCGCACCTGCTTCCATGAGTGTATCGAACACGTGCAGGGAAAACTCTGTGGGGATGTAAAGTTCCCATCCCAATTCACCCATATACGTCACGCGTAGCGCTCTGACCAGTGCATACCCTATATCGATCTCCTGGGTGGTCAGGTAGGGAAAGGCGGCATTTGACATGTCTGCATGTGTGACACTGCTGAGAAAATCACGCGATCTTGGTCCCTGGATATTCAGCACGCTGTAAGCAGACGTGATGTTCGTGATGAACACATGCGCATCAGCAGAAACGTGACGTCGCAGCCAAGCCTGCACGGCAGGCAGGGACTTATCTCCAGCTAGGACTAGGAACTGGTCTTCTGCCAGTCGTGTAACGGTCAAATCTGCTTCGATCGTACCGGTCTCATTCAACCATTGAGTATAGACACATTGCCCCACCGGCACGGCGATATTGTTGGCACAGATGCGGTTGAGATATTTTTCGGCATCCCGTCCCTGTATCAACAACTTGCCCATCACTGAGTAATCCAGCATCGCAACGTTATCACGCACAGCGCGATGCTCGGCAGCGCTATACTCAAACCAATTCTGCCGCCCCCATGAATACTCCACTTTCGGTTCCACGCCTTTTGGCGCAAACCAATCCGGGCTTTCCCAGCCGGCATACTCGGCAAAGTAAGCGCCTGCCTGAGATAGACGATCATGAAAAGCAGACCTGCGCACATTGCGAGCCCGCTGGAAATATTTATTCGGGTAAGGTTCTTCGAACAGGAAACCAAGGATTTCAACAATACGATCCTTGAGATAATTTGGTGAGTTCTGGAACGGCAGCATGCGGGCAATGTCGATCGCGGTGATATCTGTGTCCGACACGCCATCCACGATCCAATGCGCCATCACCTTTCCCGCACCTCCTCCCAACAGGATGCCAAGCGAGTTGAAACCAGCAGCCACATAAAAATTATCCAATTCAGGAGCCAACCCCATCAGTGGACTTAGATCCGGCGTGAAGCTCTCCGGTCCGCAGAAGAATTTTTTGATCCCAACATTTTTCAGCTTTGGCGTGCGCTCCATTGCCTCCTCAATGTAGGGTCCCATTCGCTCCCAATCAGGTTGAATTTCACCGAAACTAAAATCTTTGGGAATCCCTTTCAAAGCCCAGGGAGCCGCCACCGGCTCAAAGAGACCGAGCAATATGCCCCCCGTCTCTTCACGATAGTATGCATACTTATCCAGGTCAACCAGGACCGGCAGATCAGCCTTCACTCCTTCGATTGGTTCAGTGATCAGATAATAATGTTCCGCCGGCTGCAAAGGGACATTGACACCAGCCAGTTTGCCGACCTCGCGCGCCCACATGCCCGCGCAATTGACCACATATTCACACTGGATCTCGCCTCTTTCCGTCACGACAGTTGATACGCGTCTCCCATCCTTTTTCAACCCGAGGACTGCGGTCTCCTCAAACATTTTCACCCCGCGCATACGCGCGCCTTTTGCCAATGCCAGTGTCACATCAACGGGATTTGCCCGACCATCGCTATGGGTCAGAAAGCCAGCCAAAACGTCATCCGTTTTTGCAAGAGGCCACAAAGCCTTGAGTTTTTCAGGCGTGATCTCCTCAGTCGGCACACCAAAGTGACGGGAAAACACCCCAATACGACGATGTCCTTCTAAGCGGGATTGCGTATTGGCAAATTCGATCATCCCCACCGGTTTATATCCCGTAGACAAACCCGTTTCCGCCTCAAGGGAACCATATAATTCCAAGGAGTATTTTGCCATCTCAAGCGTGGTCTCATCAAAAAAGCCACCAGCTTCCACAAGACCCGCCGCGTGCCAGGTGGTGCCTGCGGTTAGTTGAGCTCGCTCCAAAAGAACGATATCCGTCCACCCAAGCTTTGCCAGATGATAGGCAGTACTGCACCCGATCACCCCGCCGCCAATGATCACAACCTTTGCTGAAACCGGAAAATTATTGGTTGCCTTGTTTGGTGTCGCCATATCCATTTGACCTGTCCTCTTTTCTCAATTATTTTATTTGCCCCCATCAAAACATGGATATTTTCCCACACCACCGTGGACTTGTCATGTCCTCCCACTTACCGCGCCAAACAATCTATGGATCAGATTGGCAGGATTACTTTTCTTTTGAAGACCCTTTCCCCAGCTTCTTCCGCCAAACCAGGAACTTCGTCCACAGACTATTCGTCACGACTCCCAACTCCTTAATGAACTCATCCCTGTGTGCCAGTTCTTCGGGAGTAAAACTCTCTTTCAAGATCATATTCTTGAATTCCTGCGAGTCTCCCTCTTCAGGGACAACCCAGGTCTTGATCGACTTGGTGGCAATTTGATGGTTCACCCCCAGCACAAAGTCTTCGTTCACCACCAATCCCATTTCCTTGGTAGCGAGGGGCCAGGTCGCATCCACGATCATTTCACCGCCATCGGCCAATTCAAGGATCAGATAATTGTGCACATCCACAAAGCGACCGTTCGACTGCTCGAGCAGTTTCCGCAGCTTCCCGCTGACACTCTTCGGGTCAATATGATTGACCGTGGTGCAAGCGATCAACCTGGACTTGTACCCAAGTTCGGCAAAGAGTTTTTTCAGCAGGTAATGTTTCCCCGAACAAGTCCCCCGCCATTCGTGAATGATCGTCTCCGAATCGCGGGAACTGGCACGCGTGTAGGGCATATCGCGTACAAGGAAGAAAGCTTTCTTGAGGTCGATTTCTTCCTCTGGCTTGAGGTGTCCGCGTTGGACGGCTTCTGATTTTAGGGTTTCGAGCAACATATTAATCCTCTTTAGCTTCAAACGACAAGGCTGGGAATTTGATTAGTTTTATCATGATATATTTTAACATTGACTGGAAAACAAGACTTCAGATTGTGTCGTACAATGAGTTAAGGATGGATGTGGCGCGGCGATCAGCAAAGCTTCAAGAAGTGGAAGGATCCAGCCGCCACATAATCGCCCTTGAATACACGATAACTATCTACATTTTGATAAGGAGAAGTTCCATGAAAATGAAGAAGATCCTGCTCGGCATCGCTGCTTTTCTCGTTGTTGCGCTTCTTGCGGGGTATTGGTACATGCTTCCCACATTCAAAGTCGCTACCGGTTACACAGCCAAGGCGGTTTGCTCCTATCATTTTCTTACTGGTCAGGACTTGGACAGTCTCATGACCGAATTGCCCAGCAACCCGTTGGTCCCCTTCTTGCGCCCTCAAGTTGACGAAACAAAAGGTGAAGCCCTGGTGACATTGTTTGGATGGGCGGCCAAGCAAAAGGCGATTCTGCGACCGGGATTGGGTTGTACGCTTCTCGCCGGAAAAGGGCCGTTTGAAACGCGCGCAGCCCAAACGGTCCAGCCTGAAGCGCTTGACCCCAATCAGCCATGGCCGCTTGGCGAAGCCGCCACCGCAGAGAAATCCCCGGCGCTGGAGGTGGTACTTGATAAATGGTTCCAGGACCCTGATCCTGCCAATCCGCGCCGCACGCGTGCCATCATCGTTATCAAGGATGGACAGATCATCGCTGAACAGTATGGAGAAGGCTTCTCCAAAGACACACTCTTCCAGGGTTGGTCGATGACCAAAAGTGTGATCAACGCCTTGCTGGGTATACTGGTGCAGCAGGGAAAACTCGACATCTATGCCCCGGCCCCAGTGCCTGAATGGCAGTCCTCAGATGATCCCCGCAAAGCTATCACGATTGACCAACTCATCCGTATGAGCAGCGGATTGGAATTTAATGAAGATTACGGCGACCTCACGGATGGCGTGACGCAAATGTTATACAACCAGGGCGATATGGCAGCTTATGCGGCAGCCAAACCATTGGAAGCCACACCCGACGCCGTGTGGAATTATTCCAGCGGCACAGCCAACATCCTGTCACGCATCATTCGTGACACTATTGGCGGCGATGTCACGGATTATTGGGCCTTCCCACAGGAAGCTTTATTTCACCGTATTGGCATGAACAGCGCCATCATGGAACCGGATGCGTCCGGCACATTTGTAGGCTCCTCGTATATGTACACAACGGCACGGGACTGGGCGCGCTTTGGCTTGCTTTATTTGCAGGATGGTGTATGGAATGGCGAACGGATCCTGCCCGAAGGCTGGGTGGATTACAGTCGTACCCCCACGCCTCCCTCATTGGGCGAATACGGTGGGATGTGGTGGCTGAATGCAAGCGCTGCAGGCAAACCGGAGACCCAGGAGTGGCCCGGCATGCCCGAAGACTTATACTACGCATCCGGTCATGACGGACAAGATGTGGTAATCTTCCCTTCGCAAAATATGATTGTCGTCCGTCTCAGTGTGAGCCGCGGCGGCTCTTGGGATATGGCTGAGTTCCTGGCAAATATCCTGGCGGCGGCGGAGGAGAGCAAGTAAGTATCTCTCCCTCGATATGCTTACAAAAACAAGACCTCCGAGCCCACTCTCGGAGGTCTTATCATCTAATCTCTACTCTTCCCTACTCCCCCGTCGGCACCCAGATATTCTTCACCTGCGTGGACTCATGCAAGAACTCGTGACCTTCGCCCTGCTCGCGGGACATCCAATCACGGGGCAGACCGTAGCCGACCCACGTGCGCTTCATGTTCGCGGCGGATTCGTTCTCGACGTGAAAACTGCCTTCCGCTGAACCAAAGTACCAGACCGAGTCCACGTCTTCGTGCTGGACGATGGTTTTGGTCAGGTGGTCGCGGTCACCTGTGATGATGTTGACCACACCCTCGGGCACATCGGATGTATCCAGCACTTGATAAAAGTCAGTGGCAGAGAGCGGATACTTCTGACTCGGTATCATCACGACAGTATTGCCTCTTGCAATTGCAGGAGCCATGAGCGAGATGAATCCAAGCAACGGATATTCATCAGGGCAGGCAATGCCAACCACACCGATGGGTTCATTCACGCCAACTGTGATACCGCGCAAGGTTGTCTCTTGCACGGAGCCGCCATATTTATCAGCCCATGCCGCATAAGTGAATAATCTTTCAACAGCCGTATCCACTTCTTTTTGTGCGGACTTCTGCGTCCGTCCTGTCATTTCGACAATGCGTTTGACGAACTCCGCATTGCGTGCATCCAGATTCTCAGCAATGAAATACAAGATCTGCGAACGGTTGAATCCATGACGCATCGCCCAACCTGATGTACGCGCCTTGTGTGCGGCTTCGACCGCGTTACGGATATCCTTGCGGTTCCCGTCACCGACCTGCCCGACGATCTTGCCTTTGGCGCTCAATATCGTTGTGGTGTATGCACCATCGGGTCGCACCTGCTTGCCGCCAACGTACATCTTCGGCGTGCGGTCGACCCGGGGCAGATCATGTCCATTTGCCCGAGCAGTTGTCGGCGGAGTCGGAAGCGTAGGCACGTGTTCGCCCCACTTCTTCCCATTGAGCAGTGGTCGAGTAGGCGATGCCGTATCGAGACCAGGGCGTGGACGATCCATCCACGCGGGTCTCACATATTCAAATAGACCCTCCTTACCGCCTTCACGTCCATAACCCGATTCACGATAGCCGCCAAATCCCGAAGCGCCATCGAAAAGATTTGTGCAATTAACCCACACCGACCCCGCCTTGATCTTGCTCGCCGCATCGAGCGCAAGATTGATGTTATCGCTCCACACACTCGCCGCCAGCCCATAGCGCGTGTTGTTCGCAAGTTCGATGGCTTCACTCGGCGTTCTAAACGTAAGCGAGACCAGTACGGGCCCAAAGATTTCTTCTTGAACCGTTGCTGCCGCGGGGTCGAGTCCAGTGATCAACGTGGGTTTATAAAACAAACCCTTCTCAGGCATCTTGATGTTCGGTTGATAACACTCGCCGCCTTCGCTGATGCCCGTCTTCACCCAACTATCGATCGTCTCCCATTGCGTCTTGTCCACAATGGCGCCCATATCAATGGATTTATCGAGCGGATCGCCAACCCGCATCTTTTCCATGCGAGCCTTTAATTTTTGGATGAAACGACCCGCAACGTTTTCCTGCACGATCAGCCTTGACCCTGCACAACAGACCTGACCCTGATTGAACCAGATCGCATCGACCACCCCTTCAACTGCCCCGTCCAAATCGGCATCTTCGAACACTACGAACGGACTCTTACCCCCCAACTCCAACGACAGCTTCTTGCCCGAGCCAGCCGTCTGCCTGCGCAAAACACGACCGACATCCGTGGAACCTGTGAACGCAACTTTATCAATATCAGGATGTTCAACCAGCATCGAGCCAGCACTGCTCGAACCTGTGATGACATTGACCACACCCGCAGGCACGCCTGCCTCCGCAACGATCTCTGCAAACAACAACGCCGAGAGACGTGTATATGAAGCGGGCTTCAACACAACCGTGTTGCCCATCGCAATCGCAGGAGCGATCTTCCATGCCAGCATCAACAACGGGAAGTTCCACGGGATGATCTGCCCCACCACACCGACGGGTTGATAGTCACGCAGTTCGGTTTCCATCAACTGCGCCCAACCTGCATAATAGTAAAAGTGACGCG
>CAYTDB010000144.1:0-12584 GCA_964436455.1 uncultured Anaerolinea sp.
TGACGGTGCAGGTTTTCTCAGGGGAGGAACCGGGGAATCTTGTCCGGGCATTGTCTGGTGAAATATTGGGGACTGTTATTACAGCCTAAAAAATCAACTTCATACATTTTCCGGGGGAAAAGTGACAAATATGTGACGGAAGTCCATTGCTTTTTTTGTGAAAATTTTCCATAATTAGCAGGTACGCAGTTTTTGCGCGCCTGACTTCAAACAATTTCATATCAACAATAAGGAGAAGATATGGCAACCAAGAAAGCAACCGTCAAGAAGACCGTCAAGGGGATAAAGAAAGCAGTCAAGAAAGCCGCCCCGAAGAAGATCAAATTCGCATACGCTCCCACCAAGATCAAATTGCTCAAACCCGTGCCATCTGATATCGAGATCGCGCAGGCTGGCAAACTCAAACCCATCACCGAAATCGCAAAGGAACTGGGAATCAAAGAGAGCGAACTCGAATTATTCGGACCGTATAAAGCCAAGGTCAAACTCGAGATCCTCGACCGTCTCGCCAAGCGCCCGAACGGCAAATACATCGATGTGACCGCCATCACCCCCACCCCGCTCGGTGAAGGCAAGACCACAACCACCGTCGGCGTGAGCCAGGCACTCGGCGCACACCTTGGCAAGAAGGTCATCACCGTCATCCGCCAGCCCTCCCAGGGACCGACCTTCGGCATCAAGGGCGGGGCGGCAGGCGGCGGTTATTCGCAGATCATCCCCATGGAAGATTTCAACCTGCACCTGACCGGCGACATCCATGCCATCACCGCCGCGCACAACCTGTGCGCCGCCGCGCTGGATACCCGCATCATGCACGAAACCAACACGCCTGATGATGAAAAACTCTTCAACGCGCTCTGCCCGCCGGATAAAAAAGGTAACCGCAGTTTCTCCCCCACCATGTTACGTCGCTTGAAGAAGATGGGCATCAACAAGAAGAACCCTGATGACCTGACACCTGAAGAGAAGAGCCGCTTTGCACGCCTTGATGTCGACTATAGCGGCGTACAGTGGCGCCGCGTCATTGACATCAATGACCGCATGCTGCGCGAGATCCAGGTTGGTCTCGGCAAGGAAGAAGCCGGTTTTGAGCACAAATCCGGTTATGACATCACCGTGGCTTCCGAGATCATGGCGATCCTCGCGTTAACAACAGACCTCAAGGATATGCGCGAACGGCTTGGACGCATGGTCGTTGCGGTCAACCGCAAGGGTGAAGCCGTCACAGCTGAAGATCTTGGCGTGGCTGGCGCACTCACCGTCCTGATGAAGGACGCAATCAAACCAAACCTGATGCAGACCCTTGAAGGCACCCCCGCCTTCGTCCACGCGGGACCGTTCGCCAACATCGCTCACGGACAGTCCTCCATCATCGCCGACAAGATTGCCCTCAAACTGGGGGATTACGTCATCACCGAATCTGGCTTCGGTGCTGACATCGGCATGGAAAAATTCATGGACATTAAGTGCCGCTACTCCGGCTTGGTCCCGAATGTGGTCGTGCTCGTTGCCACAGTCCGTGCCCTCAAGATGCACGGCGGCGGACCGAAGGTTGTGGCTGGAAAACCGCTCGCCCCCGAATACACCGACGAGAACCTCGACCTGCTCCGCAAGGGTTTGCCCAACATGATCCAGCACATTGAGAATGCCCTCAAATACGGCGTCAATGTTGTGGTTGCGGTCAACTCCTTCGCCAACGATACACCCGCCGAAGTTGAACTCGTCCGTCAGGCGGCACTCGAAGCGGGCGCCATGGACGCGGTCGTTTCACGTCACTGGATGGAAGGCGGCAAAGGCGCAGTTGCATTGGCTGAAGCAGTTGTCAAAGCCTGCGAAAAACCCAGCAAATTCAAATTCCTCTATAAACTCGACCTGCCCATCAAAGAAAAGATCGAGATCATCTGCCGCGAGATCTATCGCGCCGATGGTGTGGATTACTCACCCGAAGCCGAAGCGAAGATCGAGCAATTCACCAAACTCGGCTTCGCTGGTCTGCCCCTGTGCATGGCAAAGACCCACCTTTCGTTCAGCGATCAGGCACCTCTCAAGGGAGCGCCGCGCGGCTTCCGCATCATGATCAGCGACATCCGCGCCAGTGTTGGTGCAGGGTTCCTTTATCCATTACTCGGAACCATGCGCACCATGCCGGGCTTGCCCACCCGTCCCGTCTTCTATGATGTAGACCTCGACCTCAAGACAGGCAAAGTCCTCGGCTTGTTCTAGCCCAAAAGGACCCCAAAGGCATATCCTGAGGCACAGCCGAAGGAAAATAAGACCTTTGGGGTCTTCCTTTAAGTTTGCAGAATACGTAGCGAGACTTATAATCTCACGTATGGATACCCAGACGCTGACAATTACAGATGCTCTCGATTCAATTGCACAACGGGACATCACGCCTCAAGACTTAACCGAAGCCTGCTACAACCAAATCAAACGTCTCAACCCGACACTTAATGCCTACATCACGGTTATCGAACCACAGGATGTACTCAACTCCCAACAAACTCCCGTCAACACCGCGGCACTCTATCGCGTACTGCGCGGAATTCCCATTGCAGTCAAAGACCTATTCGATGTTGAGGGGATTCGCACCACCGCTGGCTCAAAATTCCTTGCCAATAACATTGCCGACCAGGATGCCTTCGTTGTGGAAAAACTCAAACAATCCGGCGCGCTTATCAATGGTAAAACCAACACTCACGAGATCGCACTCGGCATTACCGGCAACAACCCGCATTACGGCACGGCACGCAATCCCTGGAACACAGAACGCATCCCCGGCGGTTCCTCAAGCGGGTCGGCAATCGCCGTGGCAACTGGCATGGCATTGGGAGCGCTCGGCACCGACACAGGCGGCTCGATCCGTATTCCGGCTTCGTTATGCGGAATCGTCGGCTTCAAGCCCACGCGTGGACGTGTCAGCACGCGCGGCGTCTTCCCCCTCTCGTGGAATCTCGATCACGTTGGTCCATTGACCAAGTGCGTGAAAGATGCAGCCATCTTCATGCAGGTCATCTCTGCATATGACGCGATTGATCCATCGTCCATCAAAATGCTCACAGGTGATTACCTGGGTCATCTTGTGGACGATATGGAAGGAAGAAAGATTGCTATCGGCTCAGGTGAATTCATCGAAACTGCAGGCGATGAAGTACTGAATGCAGTCCGCGAAGCGGCAAAAGTATTTGCTGAAAAATTAGGCTGTAAAGTAGACAAGGTCAAGGTGGATTGGATGCGCGATGCCGCACTCGCCAATAAAACCATGACCCAAGCCGATGGTGCAGCAGTCCATCGCGACCGGTTGAAGGAACATCCCGAACTCTTTGGTGATGATATCCGCCGCAGGCTGGAGGATGGCGCAAAAACTACTTCGACAGAATACATCCTCGCAAGACGGACCCAGGCTGAGGTCACCAAGAGATGCGAGTTGTTCTTTGAATCCTATGACTTTCTGATCATCCCCACCACTCCCATCGCTGCACCCACCATCGAAGGTCATGATGCTGTTGAACAGGCGGGACGTCTCACACGCTTCACCGCACCGTTCAATCTCACAGGTTTACCAGCGGTATCTATCCCATGCGGCTTCACAAGTGAAGGCTTGCCCATCGGCTTGCAGATCGTCGCCCGCGCATGGGCGGATGCGAAAGCGTTGAACGCAGGCTATGCTTACGAGCAGTCCACCGAGTGGCATAAGCATTTTCCCAAGATATAATTTCTCTCAAGCCGCTGTTTTCAGCGGCTTATTTTTTACTTCAATTCTGGCAATATCTTCTCGTAATACTCCAACGACCCTGGGTTGACCAACGCATCCCTATTGCTGACCGCACGCCCATTGATAATATTCGTTACCGCGCTTTCCACCTTTTTCATATTCAATGTATAAGGGATTTCAGGCGTTTCAAGGATCACTGCTGGGACATGACGTGGTGAGGTATTCTCGCGCAATGTCTTTCGTATCTTATCTTTCAATTCATCGGTCAACGAATGACCCGCCGCAAGTTTGACGAACAGGATCACACGTTGATCGTCCTGATGGTTTTGTCCAATCGCAAGGCTGTCGACGATCTCTGGCAGTTTCTCCATCTGGGCATAGATCTCTGCTGTGCCTATCCGCACCCCTGACGGTTTCAACACCGCGTCCGAACGGCCGTAGAATGTGACACCGCCCGTATCACCGTGAATCAATATGTAGTCACCGTGACGCCATACCTTCGGGTATATGTCAAAATACGCCTCATGATATTTCGAGCCGTCGGGGTCGTTCCAAAAATATAACGGCATGGAAGGCGTCGGCGCTTCGCACACCAATTCACCCTGTTCATCATACATGGGATTTGCCTTATCGTCGTATGACTTTATCTTCATCCCCAACGCCGCGCTCTGTAATTCCCCCGCATACACAGGGAGGATCGGGCTCCCCGCCGCGAAACAGCCATTGATATCCGTCCCGCCTGCGATGGAGTTGAAGTGCAAGTCGGATTTGATGTCGCTATATATATATTCAAATCCATCTGCAGAGAGCGGAGAACCCGTTTGCGAGATCGCACGCAACGAAGACAGATCGAAACCTTTGCGCGGCGAAACACCTTCCTTTTTCAAGAAGTGAATGTAGCTGGCACTGCAACCAAAGATGGTGATTCTTTCATCCTGTATCAACTTCCACATCGCACCGGTATCGGGATAATTTGGATTGCCGTCGTATAAAACAATCGTCGCACCGACCGCCAGCGAACTCAGCAACCAATTCCACATCATCCAACTACAGGATGTGATGTAGAAAATCCTGTCACTGCGTTTGAGATCGGCATGAAGGATCAACTCCTTGAGATGATTGATCAGCACACCACCCGCTCCCTGCACCAGACATTTCGGCTTGCCCGTCGTCCCGGACGAGAACATGATGTATTGTGGATGGTCGAATGGCAACTGCTCGAACTGAATTTCAAGGTTGTCCTCTTTTGAGAGAAATTCATCGTAATGTACTGCATTGGGGATTTGGGAAATATCAGGCTTCTCACGCGTGTACGCAACCATGATCACCTTTTGCAGTGACGGGATTCCACGCGCAACTTCGGCGGCGTGTTCCAACGTGTCGAACACTTTTCCTTTGTAGAAATACCCATCGGCAGTGACCAGCACCTTCGGTTCGACTTGTCCGAGCCGTTCGATTGCTGCCCCAGGACCGATATCTGTGGCGCAGGAGGACCATGTCGCGCCGATGGATGTGGCTGCCAACATGCAGACTGCTGTCTCTATCAGGTTAGGCATGTACCCAACAACCCGATCCCCTACCCCGACACCTGATTCCTGCAGCGAATGACTTAATCTCGCAACTGAATCATATAACTCTGCATACGTCATTTGTCTTGATATCTGTGTTTCACCCCGAAAGATAAAAGCCAGTTGTTCATCACGATAGCGTAAAAGATTTTCGGCAAAGTTCAATCGCGCGCCAGGGAACCATTTCGCACCTGGGAATTTATCCAGGTTATCGACAACACGATCATATTTCTTTGAGGCTTTGATCTCGACGAAGTCCCAAACTGTCAGCCAGAAACCAGGGATATTGTTCACGGACCAGTTATAGAGGTCCGAATAAGAGGCGAGATTGGGCTTGTACCGCGCGTTGACCGTATCCATAAAGTGCGTGATGTTGGCGTCCCGCTTGCGTTCCTCCGAAGGTACCCATAAAGGTTTCCTCATGACTTGCTCCTCCTTGGTGATTTTCAATGCCCTATTATACAAAACGAGAGACTGGCTCACACCAGTCTCTCGTTTTGTTAGTCCAAAATCAGTTTGCTTCGCTGAAACAACCGCTTTGCTATCGCGATCAAGATGATCTCGAGTGCCAGCAGAAACACCGCTAATCCACCTGCCACTTGCATGGGTTGAACATTTTCCAACAGGTTCGCACCCGCTTCCAACCATGCCGTTGGAATGAACTGGAGTAACATAAACGGCAGGAATAGCACCAACATCCCCGCACTCATCGCCTGCTGTGCCTGACGGACACTGCCCGCACGAAGAGATACAAGTACACCAATGCTCCCAGAAAGCCCAGAGACAAGGATGCTGACCACCAGTGCCCCGATGGTGGTCTCAAGCGGGTAAAACAACAAACCGTCTTTCCCATAAACTACATTGATCGTCACTATGGATGAAAGTAGAACGATCCAAGTCAGGGAAAAGCCGTATGTCAGCGCCGCCAGCAATTTCCCAAACAAAATGGACTGGTCGGAAAGCCTCGTTGCGAGTAAAGCCTCAAGAGTATGGCGTTCGCGCTCACCTGCGAACAGATCAGCCACAATACCTGAAACCCACAGGAATGGCATCCATCCCCAGACCATGATACTCATGGAGGAAGTGACCCATTCACGTCCGCTCTGCAAGGGGAAGAAAACGCCGAACACCCCGATCAGGATCAAGAGACTGAACTTGCCGCGTCCACGAGCATCGCCAAATGTGAATATCTCGCGCAGTTCCTTGCCTGCAACCGTCAAAATATCCGTGATCATTCGTCACCTCTCTTTTCTTCCTCCACAACTTGCAGGAAGACATCCTCCAGGTCCGCTTTCTCTTTGCGGACTTCATCGATCTGCACACCAGCACCTACCAACTGGGTAACGATCTCGTGCGAACAATTCAGCTCTTCAAGATCGATGATCAATTTTCCGTTCTGCTGTTGTACCCGTTTAACCAACACGTTGTTCCTTACATCTTCAACAATCTGTGAAGTCATACCCTGCCCTGTGACATGCAAACGCGGCGCGGAGGTCTTCGAGCGCAAATCAGAAGGGCTTCCCACTGCAAGCAATTGCCCATGATTGATGACACCAACCTGATTGCATAACTTCTCGGCTTCAGCAAGATTGTGGGTTGTGAGGAAGATTGTTACACCTTCCTGCGCAACGAGTGTTGAAAGGTCTTCGCGCAAGGCAGATGAGGCGACAGGGTCCAAGCCAGCGGTCGGCTCATCGAGGAAGATCAACTCGGGGCGGTGCATGAGCGTCCGCGCTACGGCGAGCTTCTGCTTCATGCCGCGGCTCCAACGCCCGATGAGTTCGGCGCGTCGGTCGAACAAATCCACTGGCGCAAGCAGTTCGCGGATTCGTTTTTCGCGATCCGCTTCGGACATGTGCCAGATGCGCCCGTAATAATCCAGGTTTTCAGCGGCGGAGAGACGCTCATATAAGCCATGATGCTCCAGCAAGGCACCGCATCGCACGCGGACCTCGTCGGGCTGTTTCTTCGTATCGAAGCCCAGCACTTGCGCCGAGCCCTGATCTGCATCCAACAGACCGAGCAGGAGGCGAATGGTTGTGGTTTTGCCAGAGCCATTCGGACCAAGAAAGCCGAAGACCGTGCCGCGTGGAATTTCCAGCGTGAGGCGGTCAACCGCTTTCAGGTCTCCGAAGGAACGTGTAAGTTGATTCGTTTGAATTGCGTTCATAACTTCCTACTGTTTTGTCATCTCCATAAAACTCTGCAACTGTTGGCGGTATTGCGTAACCGCCTTGGTACCAGCCGCAGTCAATTTGCAAATAGTTAATGGCAATTTGCCTTTGAAGGTCTTCTGTATCCTTACATAACCAGCATCTTCAAGTTTGCTGAGGTGCGCGGACAAGTTTCCTTTCGTCAAACCCGTTTCGCGTTGCAGGAAAAGGAAGTCCGCGCTTTCAACGGTGGACAAGATCGTTACAATCAGCAAGCGCGCTGGCTCATGGATCATGCGATCCAGTTCGGTCACGCGGCGCAGATCGTCAGTCATTGTCACCCTCCGCTGGCATGGGGTTTTCGCTCAAGTAACGGCGCAGAACCAATCCACCAGAGGCCATGATCACGACACCCAACAAACCGTAGAACAAGGCAAGGTTATATTC
The DNA here is from genome assembly GCA_964436455.1 of uncultured Anaerolinea sp. GTDB lineage: Bacteria > Chloroflexota > Anaerolineae > Anaerolineales > Villigracilaceae > Defluviilinea. The sequence goes on from CAYTDB010000144.1 coordinate 7,884, forward strand.
ATCAGACAAACCGCCCAACGACAAGCCAATCCCTAGCAGGAGCGAGAACCCACCCATCATGTAAAAGCGCGTCACCCCTGAGGATTTCCCGCGCAATACGACAAACACGATCGCAACCAGAACTCCCGTGATCAGAACCATCGAGTCCAACCGGTTGATGTATTTGACCAATACCACTGACGCAATCGCGATAATCATAGCCATCACCGCAACAACATAACGGCGTTGTTTCAAATCCTGTTCATTTTTACGGTATTCCACATAGCCCGTGCGGGGATATGTCAGTCGGGTTTTCAGTAAATTAACCATCCACCTTACACCAAAAATCCCGCCCATCATGATCAAGACCAGGCTGACCTGCAGGACCACACTCACTAGAGAACCTTCGCCATAATATCCCTGTATACCAAAGTACAACCCCAACAGAACGAACATCCCCCCGCTTGAAAGTTCGGCAATCCCGTCCGAATACCAGTAGCGTTTCACACGCTGCTCGACATCCAGAAATTTGTTTTCCATGGCAACTCCTTACGTAAACTAGTTTGTGATACAAACTAGTTTACACACATAATACAACTGTTGCCGACGTTTGTCAAGAGGGCTCAAAAAAGCCCGTTCACACGAACGGGCCTGGGAATTTCACTTTTGCAGACAGCCGATCAACTGATTGACCACCCCCTGCGGTTCGGTCTGTGTGATTGCCAGCACAGGGACATCCGCCACCAAATACACTTCCCTTGCATCCCCCGCCTTCCAATGTCGCGGCAGGATTCCGACCGCATTGGATTCTGCATTCAGCACATCCGACATCTGCTGCGGGTTGACTGCCACCAGCGCAGACGAAGAAACGGTTCTTCCTTTCATCACAAACTGGTCAAACACATCAGCCACATCCTCCCCGGACGCATACACCCACACCTGCACGGACGGGTCACCCAATCCCGCGAATAAGAACTGCGCATCTTCAAGCGTTATATTCTGCACGGGACTCTGGCGGTGCGTCACGATCAAAATTTCCTCCTTGTCAATCTGATACGCAAACCCTGAAAGAAACTTCGGCTCCCCCACCTGCAAGCGGACGTCTGCATCGGATGGCGTATCAGCCAAGCGGATGACGGCAACCGATTCAGCACAATCGTACAAGTCACCCAGCCAGGGAGTGGCAGAAGACGAGGAGGAAACAGAAACAACTTGAAGCGGTGTCTGAGGCGTGCTTGTCGAGCAGGAGGAGATCAAAAATAAAAGCGTGAGCAGTGAACAGTGAAAAATCCAGCGCATGAAATTCGTCACCAATTTTGCAGAATGGCGGAGATCAATTTGACGCGCTGATCGAGACTTTCAGCGAAGATATATTCGCGTTCGGAGTGATAGCCTTCCCCCACTGCGCCCATGCCATCCAGTACAGGGATGCCAAGTGGCGCGACAAAGTTCGCATCCGAGCCACCGCCCGAGCCGCCCGCCTTGAGCTCCATGCCAATCCCAGCCGCAATGGACTTCGCCTTTTCAAACGTGACCTTCATGGTCTCATCGAACGGCATCGGCGGACGGTTCAAGTCACCCTTGATCTCAATCGAAGTCCCATCAAGTACAGGTTTGAGCTTGCTCATTTCTAATTCAAGTCGTTCCCATTCACCAGGCTGCATCACGCGCACATCCACTTCAATCGAACATTCCTCAGGGACAACGTTTGAAACCGTTCCGCCTTGAATAACGCCAACATTAAGAGTGGTCTGCTTTGTGTAATCGGTCAGTTTTTGAATGGCAATGACTTGATGTGACATCTCTTCAATGGCATTACGTCCCCTTTCGTGTTCGCCTCCCGCGTGCGCGGCGCGTCCTTTTATTTTGACGAAGAACTCCCCCACTCCCTTTCGCCATGTTTTGAGCGAGCCATCCATCAAGGCGGACTCCAACACCAAGACCAGTGCAAATTCTTTTGCAAGCCGTTCAATATGTCTGCGCGATGTGTGACTGCCGATCTCTTCATCGGAGGTGCAAAACAAAGTGATGGGATGTTTCAATCCTTGTTTTTGCGCTTGCTCAATTGCGGCAAGCGCGATGACTATACCTGATTTCATATCCAAAACTCCAGGACCAACGATCTTTCCATCTGCTTCACGATATGGAAATCTGGAGAGCGTGCCGAGAGGGAAGACGGTGTCCATGTGGCAGAGAAGGAGAATCGCCCCCCTCTCTCCTTGGGAGAGGGGCTGGGGGTGAGGGCTGTTCCATCGTGCAATAACATGATCACCCGTTTCTGTATGATTTCGAACAATTTCAACCTGAGCGCCAAGTTTACGGGCTTCTTCAGCAACAATGGCGCCCACACGGTCTACAGCGGTTTTGTCGTGTGAAGGAGATTCGGTTTCGACGAGGGTTTTGAGGAGTTGTTTTGTGTTCATGGATTCCTTGATGGTCAAGAAGTCCCGCATGATCTTCGCGAAACGTATCGAGACCACTAACAAGTAATATTATTTTGTTATATGGTGGTCTCGATACACCCTTCGCAACGACCGCTCAGGACTACTCGACCATCAGTCTCTCTATCTCAGGAAAAAAACGATCGTTCCAATTACCGCACAATAGGCGGCAAAAACGTAAAGCGAATGTTTGCTCAGATAGCTGATCAACCACTGGATGGCAAACCAGCCAACAACCGCCGCAGTGACAAATCCCACTGCGAGAAGAGGCAGGAATTCGCCAAGGTTGGGCATCTTGAGCACATCCAGCATTTCATATCCGCCAGCCGCAAGCATCACGGGCACGGACATGAGAAATGCGAACCGCGCCGCTGATGGACGGTCAAAACCGCGGAACATGCCGCCGCTGATGGTCGATCCGCTGCGGGAGGCGCCGGGGAATACTGCAATTATTTGGAACAAACCAACGATCAAAGCATCGAGCCAGGTCATTGAGTTGAGATCCCGCCTTTTTGGGGTCAGCAACTCTGCCAGAGAGAGCAATATTGCCGCGGAAAATAAGCGAATGGATGCTTCGAGCATGGGCTGCCTGAAAAGCGCTTCCACCGCGTCCTTTAGGAGATAACCAGCGATCAATGCCGGGATCGTTGCAATGATAATATACCAACCAAGCTTTGCTTCGGGTTGCAGACTTCCGAAGTCTCGGAGACTTCGGAAGTCTGCAATTACCGCACGGACAATCGAAATAAGGTCTTTCCCGTAGAAGGCAAACAGCGAAACGATTGTTCCGAGCTGGACGATGACAAGAAAAGAGAACATCGCGTCATCTGCGGGAATCTTAAGAATGGTCTGGCTGATCAAAAGGTGAGCCGTGCTGGAAACGGGGATGAATTCGGTCAGTCCCTGGATGATGCCGAGCAGGAAGGCTTGTAAAAGATTCAATTTAGTTCTCCAGAATTTATCAACCACGGAGCCACTGAGTCATGGAGTTTTTTTATTCTCTGTGTCTCCGTGCCTTAGTGGTTTGGTTTGTTTCGCTTTGCATTATTTGCCCATTGATCCAACAACTCAGGCACACGGGATTCAAATGTGCCATCGGCAATTAAGACTCTGATCTGTTCCATCAAACGAATCAAGGCACGCAGGTTGTGGATGGAAAGGAGCGTACCAGCAAGTAATTCCTTTGCGATAATCAAATGACGAATGTATGCCCGCGTAAAGGTTTTGCAGGCGTAACAATCGCACGTTTCATCTATTGGTCTTTCATCGCGGGCGAAGGCTGCGTTCATGAGGTTGAGGCGTCCTTCGGGGGCGAAAGCAGAGTGGTGACGAGCCAAGCGAGTGGGCAGGACACAATCGAAGATGTCAATGCCGCGTGCGACGCCGTTGATCAAATCTTCAGGTGTGCCAACTCCCATCAGGTAGCGCGGTTTGTTTTCAGGCAATAGCGGTGTGACCACGTCAAGCGTATCATGCATCTCCTGCTTGGTCTCGCCCACAGAGAGTCCGCCGATGGCGATGCCGGGCGTATCGAGAGAAGCGATAAATTTCGCTGATTCAGCTCGAAGGTCCACCTGAACGCCGCCCTGGACAATGCCGAATAAAGCCTGGTCGGAGCGAGTCTGTGCTTTGATGGAACGCTCTGCCCAGTGATGAGTCCGTTCCATGGCAATTCTGCTATAGGCTTTATCGTTGGGATCGGAACATTCGTCGAATGCCATGATGATGTCGGCACCGAGGTTCTCTTGAATCGCGATGGACTTCTCGGGCGTGAAGCGATGCGTTGAACCGTCAATGTGGCTCTTGAAGGTCACACCGTCATCATCGATCTTACGAGTTTGAGCCAGCGAAAAAACTTGAAAGCCACCGGAATCCGTGAGCATGGGACGATGCCATTGCATGAACTTGTGCAAGCCACCCATGTCACGTACGAGCTCGTCGCCGGGGCGCAAATAGAGATGATAGGTGTTGCTCAAGACGAGCGAGGCGTTGATATCCTTGAGGTGCTCGGGCGTGAGGGTCTTGACCGTCGCCTGCGTGCCCACCGGCGCGAAGACCGGGGTGATGAGGTCGCCGTGTGGCGTGGAGAAAATGCCCGTGCGAAAGCGGTTGTTCCTGGAAGTGATCTGGAATTCGAACATCGGGTTGATTATACGATATTCGGAAAACAAAACCTTCTATGTACTATTGGACCACCAACTTGCAATGTCACAATAATCTTGTACTTTATAATACAGTAGTATTATTTGTTTACCATCCATATCCTCTCAACCAACTTCTC
>CAYTDB010000145.1:0-12509 GCA_964436455.1 uncultured Anaerolinea sp.
CAACGCCCAGGGCTCGCGCAAGTTCAAGCGTCTCCTGCTCGAGGAGGATTACGACTCCATTTTGGAGATCGCCCGCGAACAGGTCGAGTACGGCGCGCACGCCCTCGACATTTCCTGCGCGGTCACCGAGCGTCCCGACGAAGCCGAACTCATGCGCAAGGTCGTCAAGAAACTTGAGATGGGTGTGGATGTTCCGTTAGTCATCGACACCACCGAACTCGATGTTCTCGAAGCTGCGCTGACAACCGCCCCTGGACGCTGTCTCATTAACTCGACCCATTTTGAAGCAGGTCGCACCAAAGCCGACAAAGTTTTTGCATTGGCAAAAGCACATAACGCCGCGGTCATCATCATGACGATTGACGAGAATGGCATGGCAAAGACTCGTGAACGCAAACTCGAAATCGCCAAACGCATCTATGATGTCGCTGTCAACGAATTTGGGCTCAAGCCCGAAGATTTGGTCTACGACGCTTTGACCTTCACCCTCGCCACAGGCGACCAGGAATTTGTTGACTCTGCCATCGAGACCATCGAAGGCATTCGACTTATTAAACAGGAATTGCCTGGTGTCATGGCATCACTTGGTGTGAGTAACTTATCATTCGGCTTTGCGCCACAAGCCCGACCAGCCTTGAACTCAATTATGTTGTATCACTGTGTGCAAGCTGGCTTGGATATGGCAATCGTAAATCCTGCACATGTCACCGCTTATGCAGACATCCCTGCCGAAGAAAAAGAACTTTGCGAGGACCTCATCTTCAATCGTCGCGCAGACGCACTGCAACGCTTTATCGAACACTTTGAAAACGTCACGACCACATCTGAATCCACTCTCGCCGACCCCACCGAAGGCATGACTCCTGAACAACGCCTGCACTGGAAGATCGTCCATCGCAAGAAAGATGGCGTCGAAGCAGATATAGATGAGATTATAAATCGCGGCGATTTCCCGACGAAACACGAAACAGCCGTTCACACGTTGAACAACGTCCTCCTGCCTGCCATGAAAGAAGTCGGTGACAAATTTGGCGCAGGCGAATTGATTTTGCCCTTCGTGCTCCAATCCGCTGAAGTGATGAAGAAGACCGTCGCTCATCTTGAAAACTACCTCGAAAAGATGGAAGGTGTTACAAAGGGTACGGTTGTCATCGCCACCGTTTACGGCGATGTTCACGACATCGGCAAGAACCTCGTCAAAACGATTCTCGCCAATAACGGCTACACCGTCATTGACCTTGGCAAACAAGTCCCTGCGGAGACGATCATCACCAAAGCTGTAGAAGCCAACGCCACCGCGATTGGACTCTCTGCGTTACTGGTGTCCACATCCAAGCAAATGCCGCTCATCGTCAACGAACTCCAACGCCGCGGGCACAAAATCCCCGTACTCATCGGTGGCGCAGCCATCAACCGCCGCTTCGGTCGTCGCATCCTCCAAACCGAAGGTGGAGATTTTTACGAGCCTGGCGTATTCTATTGCAAGGACGCCTTCGAAGGTCTTGAGACGATGGACCAACTCATTGACACGAATCGCAAACCCGCGCTGCTTGAACAAGTCCGCAAAGAAGCGGATATGGAATTAGGTCGCGTCAACACCAAAGTCTACGAACGTTCAAATGTGGAACGTTCCAAGATTCAACCTGCTCCGCTTACTTTGCCTCCCTCAAAATTCGGTATGCGTGTTGTGAAGAACATGCCACTTGAAATTGTCCTTACACACCTCAATATCAACGAACTCTATCGGCTCTCATGGGGCGCAAAGAACACCCACGGCGCCGAATGGGACAAACTCAAAGCCGAGTTCGATTCCCGCCTCGATAAGATGAAACGCGAAGCCATGCGCGCGAAGTGGCTCAACCCACAGGGTGTCTACGGACTTTTTCCCTGCCAATCTGAGGGTGATGACTTGATCATCTACAACCCAGAAAATCTAGATCAAGTTCTTACACGTCTATCCTTCCCACGTCAGCCTTATGATGAGCACCTCTGTCTGGCAGATTACTATGCCCGTGTCTCATCAGGTCAAATGGATGTGGTTGCCTTCCAGGTAGTCACTGTTGGGCAGGAAGCCACCGAACGCTTTGACAAACTCCAAGCCGCCAACGACTACACCGAAGCCTACTTCACTCACGGACTCGCCGTCCAAGCTGCAGAGGCGACTGCCAATTATCTACATGAGCACCTCCGCCGCGAGATGGGCATCCCTGAGAATCAAGGCAAACGCTACTCGTGGGGTTATCCCGCCATCCCTGATTTGGTAGATCACACAAAGATATTTGAGTTGCTGCCGGCTGTTACAACTGAATTGGGCATGAGCCTGAGCACGGCGTATCAATTGATCCCCGAACAATCTACCGCGGCGATCATTGTCCATCACCCGCAAGCGAAGTATTATAGTGTCGGTGAATCACGTGTTGAACAATTAATGAAGCAGGAAAAATGACAAACAAATTTCTGGAATTGCTTTCATCACAAACCATCCTCGCCGACGGTGCGATGGGAACCATGCTCCATGGACGTGGTGTGGGGTTCGACAAATGTTTTGATGAACTCAACATCACAAACCCCGCCGCGGTTGCAGAGATCCACCGTGAATACATCGAAGCGGGTGCGCAACTCATCATCACCAATACGTTTGGCGCCAACCGTTTCAAACTGAGCAAACATGGCTTGGAAGATGACGTCGAAAAGATCAACCACAAAGGCGTGGAGTTGGCAAAGCGCGTCATCTCGGCATCGTTCAAGGATGTGTTGGTCGCTGGAGATGTCGGTCCGCTAGGGGTGAGGATCGCTCCGTATGGACGAGTCCAGCTTGAGGAGGCGCGTGAGGCGTTTGCGGAGCAGATCCAGGCGTTGGCAGATGCAGGCGCGGATGTGATCGTCATCGAAACCATGAGCGACATCTATGAGATCCGTGAAGCAATCAAAGCTGCAAGGGATGTTTGTGATCTGCCTGTTGTGGCATCGGTCACGTTCACACGCGATGACCGCACCTTGCTTGGAGATCACCCATCCAAAGTAGCGCGCGCTCTCAACGATGCAGGCGCGGATGTTATAGGTGTCAATTGTTCTGGCGGACCTGCGCAACTTCTTCGCATCCTGAAACAGATGAGTCAGACAGTACCGGACGGAAAGTTTTGGGTCAAGCCTAACGCTGGCTGGCCCGAGCAAGTTGGCGGTCGCATTATGTATCCTGCCGATGCAGAGTATTTCGGCGATTATGCTCTTTCCTTTCGCGAAGCGGGTGCATGTATCGTAGGCGGATGCTGCGGCACCACTCCCCAACATATTGCCGCAATGCGTAAGGTATTGGATACCGCGCCCCAGATTGATCAAACTCACATTGTAGTTTTTCCTCAAGAAGAATTAACCGAAGCAGAACAGGAACAGCCCACAAAGTTCGCACAAAAAATAACCGCTGGTGGATTCGCCATCTCCGTTGAAATGGATCCACCACGCGGGCTTTCAACCCACAAATTACTTGCAGGCGCTTCTCTCCTAGCCGATGCCGGAGCGGACGTAATCAACGTTGCCGACTCCCCGATGGCTCGCATGCGGATGTCTGCGTGGGCAGTATGTGACGTGGTACAACGTCAGGTAGGGGTCGAGACCACGCTTCACTTCCCCACTCGTGGACGCAACCTCTTGCGCGTGCAAGGCGATTTGCTCGCTGCACACGCACTCGGCATTCGCAACGTCTTTGTCGTGATGGGCGACCCGACCTCCATTGGTGATTATCCCGAAGCAATGGACAATTACGATCTCGTCCCATCAGGTTTGATCAAACTCATCCAGCAGGGATTCAATACGGGCGTGGACCATTCAGGCACAAGCATCGGTCAACCCACGAATTTCTTTGTCGGTGCGGCGCTCAACCTATGCCCGCCTGATATTGACAATGAGATCAAGAACCTGCACCGCAAGGTCAAGGCTGGTGCGGACTTTTTCCTGACACAGCCTGTTTACAACCCAGATGATGGACCAAGAATTCTGGAGGCGTATGAGGCAAAACACGGAAAACTGCAACAACCGATTCTTGCAGGTGTTCTTCCTTTGGTCAGCGTGAGGCATGCCAACTTCCTGCACCACGAAGTGCCGGGCATTTTCATCCCCGATGAGATGCGGAAGCGGATCGAAGACGCGGGTGAAGACGGATTCAAAGCTGGGGTGGAGATCGCTGTCGAATTGGCAAACCAGTTCAAGGCTTGGGCAGGAGGCGTGTACATCATGCCGCAGTTCCACAAGTATGATATGGTTGCTGAGATCATCGAAGCTGTGAGATAGAAAAAGACGCCTGATTTTGTCAGGCGTCTTCTCTTATCAGCCGAGTAATTTATCTATGATGTTGCGCATTTGCTCGCGGTAGTTTTGGATGGCTTCGCGTCCTTTGTCTGTCAGGCTGATAAGTGTACGAGGCACTTTATCCACGAACTCCTTCGTTATGCTGATGTATCCAACTTCTTCGAGAGGTTTGAGATGGGACGACAGGTTGCCTCTTGTCAATCCAACCTGGTTCATCAGGAAGATGAAGTCGGCGCTGTCAACCGCACCCAGGTAAGCCAGGATCATCAAACGGGCAGGTGAATGGATGGCACGGTCAAGGTCTGCAATCGGTTGGAGGTCCTTATCCGTTGTCATTGCCGCCTCCTGGGTACTTCTTCAGGAAGCTTGAAAGCAATCCGATGCCGACAGCAAGCATGACAAATCCAGTGGCAAGGATGGGGATGTAGGTTTCCATGTTCATCCAGGCTCCCAGAGCGGGTAATCCAACTGCCAGAAGTGCGTACAGATAGAATCTTTTCAAGCCCAGGAATACCGCCGCAGCGAGTGTGGGCAAACCAAACAGCATCGCGCTCAAAGGGACCATGTGATATTGCTGTTTCAACGCCTGCATGTCGGGGGAGTCACTGCTTTGGAATATATTCCCAGCAAGGAATGCCAACAACACAAGTACGCCAAGTCCCAGAAGGAACCAATACTGCGCCATGGTTTTCTCTTGAGGCTCAAAGCGCACATACCCAAAGCGTGGAGCTGTAATTCGGTTTTTCATCAGTGTGTATAGTGCGGCAAAGATCACTCCCATAGTCAGGAACACAACGATTTTTGTTAACATGAAAGTGCCAAATCCCAAAAGCACTACAGCAGCGGTGAGGTCCAGAATGCCGTCCTGATGGTAAGCCAGGTAAACCTTGCGTTTCAGTGTATCGAAATCTTTTGTCTTGCTCATCGTAAACTCCCGACTAGTTTGTTTTTTGTATTAGTTTGATTTTCAAACTAGTCTGAATATATTATACTGATTTTGAAAGAAATGTCAAGAGGCAATTTACCTTCCCCTCCTACTGGCAACATGGCTGAAAATAAAAGCGGACGAGTGGTAAAATCCAGAAAGCACTCCCTTTTTACATTTGGAAATCATATGCTTCTTACAATCGACATCGGCAACACCAATCTCACGCTCGGGCTTTATGACGACAATACCATGGTGGCACATTGGCGCCTTGCCACCGACCATGCTCGCATGCCGGATGAATATGGTTTGCAATTCCAGGGACTGTTACAAAATGTAGATCACACCACGAGAGAACTGACCGGTGTTTGTCTCGCATCGGTTGTCCCGCAACTTACCAGCCGTGTCATACAAGCCTGCCGCGAATATCTCGATCAGGAACCGTTCGTCATTGACGTGGGTATCAAGACTGGACTCAAGGTAAAGTATGAAGACCCCAAATCGGTCGGGGCAGACCGCATTGCAGATGCTGTAGCAGTCATGTATCTTTACAAGGGTCCTGCCTGTGTGATTGACTTTGGCACCGCTACTACCTTCAATGCCATCACCAAGGATGGAGAATATCTTGGTGGGGCAATCACTGCTGGCATCAATCTCGCCACTGAAGCACTCTTTACCCATGCCGCCAAACTCCCGCGTATTGACCTGCAGCGTCCTCCGTCTGTTATCGGACGTAACACGGTCCATGCGATGCAGGCGGGACTGCTTTTCGGTTATGTCAGCATGGTTGAGGGCATGGTCGAGCGATTTCGCAAGGAACTCGGTCCCTCGATGAAGGTCATTGCCACAGGTGGTCTCGCATCTGTTATCGCGCAGGAAACGGATGTCATCCAAATCATTGCGCCCTGGCTTACACTCGATGGTCTGCGCATTCTCTGGGATCTCAACCACCCCCTTTAGGATTTGAATGAAAAAACTGTTTATTTTGACATTGGCGACAATGTTCCTTATTGCCGCCTGTGCAGAAAGCTCTGCTCAAGCGGTCGCCCCCAACCCGACAGCAACGCGTCTTCTCCCAACGGTTACTGCATCTGTTCAACCGACCTCATCCTTCACCGAAACCGCCACCCCCTCCCCAATCCCATCCCCCATCCCAGCCGAAGCTTGGATCGTGCAAGGTCCAGGCGATGTTACGATTCCCATCATCCTGTACCATCACATCGACATCTCCCCAAGCAACAGCCGGTACTATGTACCACCTGAAAAATTCGAAGAACAGATGAAGTTATTACATGATTGGGGGTACACAACCATCACAACAACGATGCTAATCCAGGCCATTAATGAGGGAGCTGAACTGCCACCCCGTCCCTTTCTGCTCACCATCGATGACGGGAATCTCGACAACTACACCAGTGCATTTCCGATCACACAAAAATATGGATTCACGGGGATATTGTATATTGTCGGAACATACATTGGCGCGCAAGGTTTTATGAGCGTGGATCAAATCCTTGAAATGTACAATGCTGGCTGGGAGGTGGGCAGCCACAGCATGAACCACCTCGACCTGACAACGCTCGAACCCGACGCGCTGCGAACCGAGATAGTGGAGTCGCGTGAGATGCTTGAAGAAAAATTGGGCATCCCCGTGTTGACTTTTGCCTACCCCTTTGGATTTAAGAATGAATCCGCGGTTGATTACGTCAAATTCGCCGGTTACATCGGTGCCATGGGCGCCAGCGGCTACACCCCCGCGCAGGGATTATGGAACCAGTATTACCTCCAGCGCGTGGAGATCAAAGGCAGTGAAGACGCCAAGACTTTCACGCGTTTCCTGCCCTGGCAGGGTGATCCCGTTTTCCTGCCGGCCGATACTCCAACACCAAGCCCTACTCCGTCGCGCACACCCAGACCATAACCGTTTTCGTTTTCATACATCAGTAATACATGACACAAAAAATTGTTTTGATCTCGTTGCTATTTCTGGTGGCGTGTTCTATGCCAACACCCGAACCCATCAACAGCGGGATCGAGGGACAGGTGTTCATTGGTCCCATGTGTCCTGTTGTGCAGATTGGACAGGAATGCCCAGATCAGCCGTATCAGGCTGTTTTGACAGTCAACAACCCAAAGGGAGAAAGAATCGTTCAGATCCAAACGGATGGAGAGGGACGGTTCAAGATTCCGCTCCAGCCTGGGGAATATATCCTTCATCCCGAGTCTCCAAATGTAATGCCGTTCGCGGAGGAACAAACTGTTGTGGTGGTAGAGGGAGTATTTACGCAAGCAATCGTGAATTATGACAGTGGGATCCGTTAACAGAACTCTTATGTCGCATCCCTTGTCATGACCTATTCGGCGCGCTATAATGCGATTGATGTAGAAGCAAGGAGAAAGCAAGATGCCCGTTTATACCTATCGCTGTGATTCGTGTGGTGTGCAATTTGAGAAGCACCAATCGTTTAACGACAAACCGTTGAAAACCTGCCCTGAGTGCAGGAAAAAATCTGTGAAGCGCGTAATCACCTCCACCAAGATCATCTTCAAAGGTTCGGGGTTCTATGCCACCGATCACAAATCTCCCTCGGGAGGCGAATCGCGCGAAAGCAAGTCTGAGAAGAAATCCGAAAGTAAGACCACCGATACGAAGAGCGAATAGTCTCAACTGCAAATGGAAGCAAAATGAGAGAAGGCGGAAGATGCCTTCTCTCATTTTTTAAGTGTCTTTTCCTAGCATCCAGCCGCGGGAATCCAGGAACTCACAATGACATCCATGGTGATGCCATAAGCCAGCGCATTCCAAAACCGCATACTGGCGGGTTGATCCTGTACCTTTTGCCAGTACCCCGAAAAGACAAAGAAGGTTGTGACCAGAGCAATCGCCAGACGGAGCAGGATCGTCCACCAAGCGCCAAAGCACCAGGGAGCCTGATTTTTGATTACATCCACAGCGATGCTATAGATCCAGCGCAGGATTACGCCGATAAACACACCAACGAAGACCTGTACTTTGGCATTCGTACCATCCTGTTGTGTTGCCAGTCTGAAATGGATCGCGTCATTGAAATTGAACGAGTTCATGTCATTCCTCCTAGTACATCCATGGACCGACAAGGGCGTCGATCGAGAACCCATAGACCAGCGAGTTCAAAAAGCGCATCCCTGCAGGCTGGTCCTTGACCTTGCCCCAATACCCGGAGAAAACGAAGATCGTGGAGATCAACGCGATCACAAGCCGGGCAATGATTAACGACAAGTTCCCAAAATTCCATGATCCACCCTTGATCACATCCACAACGATCCCATACAACCAGCGCAGTAAAACACCAACAAGAACCCCCAGGAAGACCTGCACCTTGGCACCTGTGTCATCCTGCTGGGTCGCCAGCTTAAAACGGATCGCATCATTAAAACTGAACGACTGCATAGCTCCTCCTTTTGTGAGTATGGAGGAATTATAAGCGTTTCTCCTGTCACCTGGAAAGTTGGCACAAGTGTAAAAACATCTTTTGGGGCTGGCGTAATATGGCGTAGAATTGAAGGCAACGCTTGTCAAACATGATGATGTATAAGCATGATAGAGAATATGAATGAGTGAAGACGTCACATCGATGATCCTAGGGAAACTGCGAAAAGGAAGGGGCATTGTACATGTCAAAGATGCATGAAATCTTATATCAGGTGAAACAATGTCCATTGAAACCCTTTTGAGCGATCACTTTTTTCGGTATCCGGCGATGCAAATTCAGGATGTATACAAGCTGCTGCATCAGGCCGCGCTGGGGAGTGAACATGCCATTTCTGACCCTGCAAGCGCACAGAAATGGATGGAGCGTGAATTAGCAGAAATGGGTGAGGGTCCCGAAGAGGATACAATAGATCCCATCTCTCCGAATGGCCAAATCGTGCGGGTACATCTCCGACCCTATATAGCCCAAGGCAGAGACCCAAAAACATTACTGACTGCTTTTATCCGCACCGCAAATGAATACCATGGTGAAAAAAATGTCCTGGAAAACTATTGGAAGGCTACAACAGGAATGACCCATTTTTCATCAGAGGATGTGGAGCATTTTATTGAACCCCTGCGAACAAAGAATTATCCAGCTGTACATCATTCCAAAATTTATGAAAACACATATCGTCCCGCTTATCGTGTGGTTTTGCGAAAATTGATTAATGACTGAAAAACCCTCCCGGCTAAAATCGTTCTTAACCGCACAAGGAAAGGGCTTGTTGCTGTTGTTCACAATGTTTGTCGGAGCACTCATACCGCAGGCATACGAATTTTCGTATTTGATTCAATACCTGTTGATGGCAATGTTATTCTTTGCATTCCTGGATATCGAGTTCAAGTTCCAAAAAGGTGTGTTGTGGGTTTTATTTGCGAACATGGCGGTAGCCTTCATGGCATATTGGGTGCTCGCCCCATTCAACCTGACGCTCGCGATCGCTGCCTTCATGACCGCAATTGCCCCAACTGCAATTGCCGCGCCGGTCATCATTAATTTCATTCAAAGAGAAGTGGAATATGTGGTTGCTTCGGTTATATTGACCAACATCGCCAGCGCGTTTGTTATTCCCCTGGCTCTGCCATTGTTGATTGGTACACAGGTTCAAATCTCCATTTGGGAAGTGTTACAGCCCGTGTTGGTGGTCATGTTCGTACCTTTGATCCTTGCTCAGTTGGTGAAGCTTTTCCCTCCAACTACTCAAGAAATTATCCGCAAAGGCAAGATGTTTTCATTTCCCCTCTGGCTGGTCAACCTGTTCATTATCAGCGCCAAGGCATCTGATTTTTTGCGTAACGATAACACCGACTCATTTTCGACTCTCGCGATCATCGCTCTCGCCTCGCTTGTGATTTGCATCGTCAATTTTGGTGTGGGCGCGCTGCTGGGCGGTCGCAGCCATTGGCAGGAAGCGAGTCAGTCACTCGGTCAGAAAAACCTTTCGTTTGTTATCTGGATCGCGCTGGCTTTCATCAATCCGCTGGTGGCGCTGGGACCGATGTTTTACATTCTTTGCCACCACATCTACAATTCGTGGTTGATCTATCAATTCGAGAAAAGCCGTACATGAAGAAGCGTTTCTTTATTGTGACGGGATTTTTACATCGCCGACGATATTCACCTGTTTCGGAAGGATGCCAAACGCGACCCCACAGACCGCGCCCTTTACCCGCTCCATTGCACGAAATAATTTCATCCAATCTGAAAGCGGACCGACCTTTGTATGAAGGCATAGATGTTATAGAGTCAATTCAAGGCACTGGGAGAGTCGTCAAACGCGCTTACAATGAATATATCCCTTCTGACTGATGAGATCGTACAGGAAATGATTAAGCGCTATCGCCTTGAAGATGTGATGATCGATAAATCATAAAAAGAAAAGGAATTTCATAAATGAGCAAAGCTGATATTGGATTGATCGGTCTGGCTGTTATGGGTCAGAACCTGGTCTTGAATATGAACGATCACGGCTTCACCGTGGCTGTCTTCAACCGCACCGTCTCCAAAGTGGACAAATTCCTGGAAAGCGGTGCCAGAGGAACCAAAGTCATTGGCACACACTCACTGGAGGAACTTGTTGATTCGCTCAAAAAACCTCGGCGTGTGATGATGATGGTGCAAGCAGGAAAACCAGTGGATGAGTTTATTGAACATTTGATCCCGCTGTTGGAGCCGGGTGACATCATCATCGACGGCGGAAACTCAAACTACAACGACAGCATCCGCCGCACGGCATACCTTGAATCCAAGGGTTTGCTGTTCATCGGCACAGGTGTATCTGGCGGCGAGGAAGGCGCCCGTCATGGACCATCCATCATGCCGGGAGGATCGCTCGCAGCCTGGGAACATGTCAAGCCAATTTTTCAATCGGTGGCGGCGAAAGTGGCACGTCCAGACGGTGGCGAAGATCCCTGTTGTGACTGGGTAGGCGAAGACGGCGCCGGTCATTACGTCAAGATGGTACACAACGGTATCGAATATGGTGACATGCAGTTAATCAGCGAAGCCTACCATTTGATGCGTGATGGACTGGGGATGACCCATGAAGAAATGCAATCAACCTTTGCCGATTGGAACAAGGGCAAGTTAGACTCCTACCTGATCGAAATCACACGCGATATCCTGGGCTATAAAGACGAAGAAGGTCAACCTCTGGTCGAAAAGATTCTGGATGCAGCTGAACAAAAAGGCACCGGCAAATGGGCTGGCATCTCAGCTCTCGATATGGGTATCCCACTGACTTTAGTGGTTGAAGCTGTTTTGGCTCGCGCCCTGTCGTCCCATAAGGATGAACGTGAGGCGGCGTCCAAGGTACTTACTGGTCCCGAGCCTGCCATCACCAGCGATAAGCGAGCTTTTCTCAACGATCTGCAAGAGGCACTGTACGCTTCCAAGATCATGTCCTACACACAGGGTTACATGCTTTTCCGGGCAGCCGCCAAAGAATACAATTGGAATCTCAACTATGGCGGCATCGCCCTGATGTGGCGCGGTGGCTGTATCATTCGCTCGGTTTTCCTGGGCAAGATCAAGGAAGCGTTTGATAACAATCCCGAACTGCCCAATTTGTTGCTCGATCCCTACTTCAAAGAGCAGGTGCTCTCGGCGCAAGAGGCTTGGCGGCGTGTGGTTGCGGAGGCAGTCCGTCAGGGCATCCCGGTACCAGCCATGTCCAGTGCACTGGCTTTTTTTGACGGGTATCGCAATGCAAACCTACCCGCCAATCTGCTACAAGCCCAACGGGATTATTTCGGTGCCCACACCTATCAGCGCATCGATAAGCCGCGCGGTGAATACTTCCACACCAATTGGACCGGGCACGGCGGTAACGTCACTTCCACTGTTTGGAAGCAGGACTGATTCATCGCACCGAAAAGAGAACGAGTTAAATCATTTGTATTTGGTTGTTCGACAATATTGTTAAAGTGATTGAAATGAAGTGTTGAACCGTCCAACCTTCTGTTGATAGTTGCCCCTCGCTAGAATTTAGTGAGGTTGGCTAATGTGCAATCACATTGGGGATGCCCTAAGAACCAAAAAAAGACCCGGGATAAAAAAATCGGGTCTTTTCCTGCTATTTGCTCCTCGACCTGGACTCGAACCAGGAACCTAGCAATATATATCGGTGCAATCTACCTCATCATATAACGTCTACAGCGTCCATTTAGTCTAAGCTAGACTTTATCCATTTGGACATTAACAAAAAAACAAGGTAAGCTATAGCAAAACTCGACCAAGAGGTTGCTATGCTTACCCTGCAAACC
>CAYTDB010000146.1:0-12366 GCA_964436455.1 uncultured Anaerolinea sp.
TCTATTACGTTTCCATATTGGGAATGATCGGTTATTCATTCCTTGTCGAGAAAAAATATGGATTCATTACATTGGTCACATACTTTCTGAGTCAATTTGCGGCTCTGTATTCCTATCTTCAGGTGGGGCATGGTTAATTATATAAACGAACTGACATGAAAAAGAAAGGAGTCTGACATGTCAACCAAATATCGAGTCCATCGCTTTGACCTTCGCATGACTGCCGATCAAAGCAGGCTGGAGCAGTTCTTGAACAGCCTGGAAGGTGAGATCATTGCCATCATTCCGAATGTCACAGTCGTGCCGTTTATCTTAACGTCTCGCGTGGACTTCCTGCTCATCGTGGAGAAGGTGGCTTGACGGGCAGTTGAATACAAAGTTGGGCGGATCTTCCGCCGCGCCAACGGGAGGGATTAATGGAAGGTACATATTTTCGACGATTGTCAATCGCCATGAAAATTCTGCTCATGGTAATGTTGTTCATAATTCCTGTTTGCAATGGATGTCAAAGTATTCAACCAGTTCCATCAGCAGAGAGTGAACCTGCCGTAGCGCCATCGCCAACTCCCACACAATCATCACATCAATCTGAGCGAACATTGCTGACTACCGAACAACTCATGAATGGATTCGAGTTCGATGGTCCAGTGGATGAATCCGCACTGACTATGGCCGCGGATGCCGTGCCAGCCACACAGACCTTCGAGGGTCGTTTGGAATTGCTCGGAGAAAATGAGAACGGGCATATTCAAATGTTGCGTGGCGAATTGGGACCGGAGTATGCATCCCTGCCAGAGTTTGACTTCGAGTTCGTGCAGGATAATGATTATCTAATTCCGGTTCAACGCGGCAATCTCATTGCTGATCATCCTGTCTGGAACATCATCCTTGAGCCGGGTCGCGTTTGGCAGGAGCCCAACGATGAAGGCTTTTCACGCGCATCACTACCTTTCGCACTAACGGTCAAGGGCGGTAATGCCACCTTCAACGGAACACTGACCTTCCTGTTTGATGACAAACGCGTCTCGAAGGTTTGGTACCAAATCACACAGGAGACCACCAGTTATTCACGCGCTAATCTGTGGGGGTTGTTGGATGCGGCTTATCATCCGGGAGCAGTTACCGGGTCCGAAAAGATCCGTGCTAATTTTGCATCCGAACTTGCCGCACGGATGCCGGTCAAGCCCATCGAAGCATTGGCTGAAGATTATCCGGCAGTGGATATTTCTGCTTTTGGACGCGGCGTGACTCGCGAGCATATGACCTGGTATGGGGTTGTAGTGAACGGTGTCAACTATATCGGTGGGTGTCAGACGCGCTTTGGCGTATATCCTTATTGTGAATCGATGCGCGCTACTTCGTACTCCACCGCAAAGTCTGCTTTTGTCAGTGTGGCATTGATACGGTTGGCACAAAAGTATGATGCGGATGTGGCGAATCTATTGATCAAAGATTATGTCCCTGAGTATGCTGATAGTTCCGGCGATTGGGAACAAGTGACGTTCAACAATGCACTGGACATGGCAACCGGCAATTATGATTCCCCGGGTTACATGGCAGATGATGAAGGTGAAAAGATGGGGATATTCTTTGGAGCACAACCCTATTCCGAACGGGTCAAAGCCGCATTCAACGCGCCTCATCGCGTGGACCCGGGTACGCGCTGGGTCTACCGAACCAGCGATACATTCATCCTGACCCGCGCAATGCAAAATTATTTACAAACGAAAGAAGGATCGAACGCCGACATCTATCAATTCGTGGTGGATGAAGTTTACCGCCCACTTGAACTTGGTCCCGGTGTGTTCACCACCATGCGCACTGCCGAGAACAACTGGCAGGGACAGGCAGAGGGCGGATATGGTCAATGGTGGATTCCGGATGACATCGCCAAGATTGGAACACTCCTAATCCTGGATAATGGAAAGATCAATGGTGAACAAGTTTTGCAACCCGATTTATTAGCAGCATCACTACAGCAGAAACCTAATGACCGCGGAGTGCAGATAGACAGTCAGCGCATGTACAACAATTCGTTTTGGGCGAATCATTACACAACACCAAATGGCTTTGACTGCGAATTTTGGGTGCCACAAATGCTCGGCGTCAGTGGGAATGTAGTGGCTTTGATTCCCAACGGGATCACCTATTACTATTTCAGCGACAATCAGGAATTCACTTGGGATGCCGCATTGCGAGAGTCAGACAAGATCATTTCGCTTTGCCCATGAGGAGATGAAGATGAAAAAGTTTTCGGTTTGTATCATTTTGACTGTCCTGTTGGCTGCTTGTGAAACAGCTCCAACCACTTCACATTCCGAGACCACTCCACCAACAATCATGCCATTGCCAACCAATACATCCATTACTGAAAATGAGACAATTCCCACATCGCCAGAAACGACAAGCAACCTTGTCAACACATGGGCTCGGATATTCGAAGGGCCCGATTACGGTGCGTTCTTCGATATTATCCTCACCCCGGATGGAAACGCGTTCGCTGTAGGCACAACCAATCACCTGCACTTCCCGCCGTATTCGGGTGATGCCCTGTTCATGAAATTAACCCTTGATGGAGATGTGCTTTGGGAGAAAACCTGGGGCGGAGAAGGATACGAGCAGGCGTGGGCAGTTACATTGGCTGAAGATGGAGGCCATTACGTTTTCGGCGAAACAGATTCCTACGGTGCTGGAGACCGGGATTTCTTCCTCCTCAAGATTACCGAAGACGGCAATGAGGAATGGTACAGAACGTATGGTTATGCCTATAGGGAATGGCCGTATGGAATGCTTCAGTTATCAAATGGAGATTTGTTGCTCTACGGTTTCACTGAATCTGTAACAAGCCGAGAACGCAATCAATATGTTCTTCGTGTTGGAAAAGATGGCAGTGTAATCTGGGAATACACTGTTGAAAGCCCCGAGGAAGAACTTGTGTTGGATGCACTTGAGGCTGCGGAGGGGGATCTTGTCCTTGCTGTGGGAATTGCATCAGATGGCAAACTGGTCAAGCTAGATGCCAATGGTCTAAGTCAATGGGAGAGGCGTTACGAACTCCCCGGCTGGCAGTTTGCATCCCAGGTTATCCAAACTGAAGATGGCGGGTTTCTCCTCGCAGGTTTTGTCATGGGATCCGGAAGTCAGGCTGATACATGGCTCGCCCATTGCACATCCACTGGTGAATTGGAGTGGGAGACATCCTTTGGGAATCCGTCTTTCGATGATTACGCCAACTCAACGATTCAACTCAAAGATGGGACATACTTAATCGGCAAAATTGGAAACGGGATGTTGCTTACTCATATCGATGAAGATGGGAATATCCTTTGGGAGCGTTCACTCGTCGGGACGGCTGTATACGGCGCAAGAGAGCTGATCCAACTCGAGGATGGAGGCTTCCTCGTCGCTGGCTTTATCCAGATTCGTAACGGTCGTTCCTATGATGCAATCCTTTTGCGAACGGACGCTGAGGGAAGAGTTGAGGAGTAGCACATGGATGTAACCATACATGACAACATCATTTTTCTAACCATGGTGGATTCTCCCGCCGAAAAAATCGGTGCGAAGTTGTTGATTCAGAGTCTTCGCCAATTCGGCGGAGAGATGAGTCAATGTCCATTTTGGCTATTTGAATCCGATGAGGCGCAGGGTTCCTTTACAGATTTGATTCCGCTAAACGTGGAAATTTTCCCTCTTGAAGCAAATAACGCCACAAAACATTACATCTTCGGCAATAAGGTGTCTGCCTGCCATCAAGCTGAAAGCATGGCTCCACCAAAAACGAAATCCCTGGTTTGGATGGACACCAACTGCCTGATCGTACAACCACCGCTGTTGTTCGGCTTGGGTGATTCGTTCGATGCGGCTGTCCGCCCGGTTCACATCCGCAATATTGGTTTGACTCGCGAAGATCCTGTGGATGAATATTGGCGTGGTATCTATTCCGCCATCGGTTTGGAGGATCTTCCTGGCACGGTAGATTCTTTCGTGGATGGTCAGCACCTGCGCCCCTATTTCAACTCGCATGCTTTTGCAGTCAATCCTGCGCTTGGGCTCATGTGCAAATGGAGTGAGAAATTCAAGTCCCTAGTCGGTGACCGTGACTTTCAAGAACGCGCCTGTAAGGATGACATCCATCAGATTTTTCTTTTCCAGGCAATTTTGAGCGCGCTGTTGGCGACCTCCATTCCATCAGAGCGTTTGCGGATTCTCCCGACTACTTACAACTACCCTTACAACCTGCATGGGCGCGTCCCAGCCGATAAGCGAGCGCAATCGCTCAATGAACTGGTGTGCTTCACGTATGAAGATCGTACCATCCAGCCTGACGCGGTAACTGATATTCAAATCCATAAGCCATTGCGTTCATGGCTCAAGAATTGGGAATAACAAGAAAGGATTTGTCATGAAAGCTACTACACGTCAACTGCAGGGAGAGGAAATGTTGGAAACCCTCTATGAACTAAACTCATATTCCCTGCATCCCTCACCGCCATACCAAAACAAGGATGAATGGATGACCATCGTCCGAGAGCGCCAGGGGATGTATTGTCATGCGGTTTTCGAGGACGAGACTCCCAAGTCGGTCGCGGTCAGCACGCCGATGACGCAGAACCTGCGCGGGAAACTGTACCCTGTTTCGGGTGTGTGGGGAGTCTCCACACATCCGTCTGCGCGACGCAAGGGGTATTGCAGGCGCACGATGGCCGCGGTTCTTTCCGCGGACCGTGAGCGGGGGATGGCTTTCTCGAACCTTTATCCCTTCCGGGAATCGTTCTATGAGCGGTTGGGGTATGTTGCTTTCCCGTTAACGAAGATCGCCAAGCTTACCTCCGCGTCTTTATCCCCACTTCTGAAAATGGAAACAGGTGGAGAGATCGAATTGAGACTTATCGGCGAAGCGTATGATATTTATCGCGAGTATCTTGCGGAGATGCGTCCGCATACGCACGGGATGACATTCTTCGATTACGCAGACACGGCAAGGGCAAACCGCAATTTGCTGTGGATCGCGCTGGCAAAGTTCGATGGGAAGATTGAAGGGTTGACGCTCTATAATGTGCAAGGCGCGGAAGTTACCAAATACAATTTCGTTGCCTATCGCTTCTATTACAAAACCAGCCGCGCGCGTTATCTCATGTTGAATTGGATGGCACGTCACGTGGACCAGGCTGAGCGCGTCGAAATCTGGCTGGCGACGGATGAATATCCCGAAACCTGGCTAGCGGATATGGAATTGAAAGTAGAGTCTGCCATCCGCCCCGCGATGAGTCGCGTGTTGGATGTGGAAAGAATCGGCGGAATGAATGTTGGCGAGGGAAGTTTCGCCGCAGAGGTGGTTGATCCGCTTTGCCCGTGGAACGAAGGCGTCTGGAGGTTTGAATCGAGTAGTGGCAAACTCCAGGTGAGGAAAACGTCAAAGGCGGAGTGCCAACTCAAGGTCCAGGGATTGACCGCTCTCATCGCCGGGGCACATGACCCACAGGATTTCCCACTTCGCGGCTGGGGCGATCCCAATTCAACGCTTCAATCCATCATGCGGCGGATGTTCCCAAAGATGACCCCATTTATGCACGAGAATTTTTGAGAAGGGAAAAACATGCTGCACATCACCACAGATCGGTTGGTCTTGAAGCCACACACGCAAAACAGCCTGGCGTGGTTGAATGAAACATTTAACGACCCAAACGAAGATTACTTCAATGGCGATGACCCGCCCAAGGAGCGTCCCGAAACATTGGACGAGACACAGAAATTACTCGACCGGATTCTCAACCGACCGCCGGACGCGGACATCATCGACTACGCAATTCACAAAAGGGATAGTGATGAGATGATCGGCTGTGGCATGGTCGCACTCATCAATCCGTACAACCGTCGCTGTGCGCTGGGCATTGGGTTAGGCTGGAACCGGGAAAATTGGGGCAAAGGATATGCGAGCGAGACACTTCAAGCTGTGATTGCTTATTGCTTCAAGGAATTGGGGATGAACCGCATTGGCGCGGAGATCTACGAATTCAACGCGCCATCCATCAAATTGTTCGAGCGAAATGGATTCCAACTGGAGGGAAGAATGCGCCAGTATATTTTTAAGGACGGTGTTTTCAAGGATGAACTCCTCTACAGCCTGCTTCGGGAAGATTGGGAGAGGCAAAACAAGTCTGTGTGAGTAATGATATTTGGAAAGGCGATACGATGATAAAGGATAAAACAGAAAGACTCGAAGTTGAAAAGGTCATCCACGATAGCATCGGCTGGGCATTGACCAAGGATATTGACAGGTTGTTTTCCATTATGGCGCAGGACGATGATTTCTTCATCTTCCATCCCGATTCAAAATCGACCATCATCGGGTTCGAAGCGTTCAAGAAGCTGGGAGAACGCGTCTGGATGAGGGAAGAATTCAAAGCCACGGACTTTGCTGTCAAGGATCTGCGCCTGAAATTTGCCGAACTGGGTAATATCGCATGGTATTCGTGCTTCCTTGATGATCACGCCGAATGGAACGGTCAGCCCACTGGGTGGGATAATTGCCGTTGGACGGGAACACTCGAAAAACGCGGCGGGAAGTGGGTGATCGTGCAGATGCATTTTTCGTTCCCGAAGGATGATTAGACGTGAAAGATAACTTCACAACTCAACTCGCACGGAAACTCAACCAGCGCGTGCGTGCAAATCAATTCTCAGGCGTGGTCCTGATCCGCCGCGGTGAAACTGACCTATTCCGCCGCGCGTATGGATTTGCCAGCCGCACATGGACCATCAGGAACAAGCCGGAGATGCGCTTTCGCATCGCTTCGGTGGGCAAGCTGTTTACTGCTACCGCTACCATGCAGTTGATCGAGGCTGGAAGATTTTCCCTCGATACGCGCGTCGTGGAATATCTCGATCTGAAAGGGACAAGAATCCCTCCCGAAGCGACCGTTTACAACATGCTGACCATGACCTCCGGCATCGCCGATTGGATCAACGAGGAATCGGAGAATTTCGAAGCCGAGTGGGATCAATTCTGCCATGACCATGCCCTTTACCTGCTTCGACGTGATGTGGATTACCTGCCCATCTTTTCGCAACTGGAACCTTATGGCGCGGTCGGCGAGAAGTTCCGTTACAACGGCGCAGGTTTCATGTTGCTGGGTCTGATGATCGAGAAGGCGACTGGGCTTTCCTACTTCGATTACATCCGTCAAAACATCTTTGCGCGCGCGGGGATGAACCAGACGAACTTCATTGATCTCGACGATGTTCATCCCAACGTGGCGGAGGGATATGTTCCGATCAAAGATAAGAACGGTGCGGTGATCAACTGGCGGAAAAACATCTACTCCACAACCGCAGGCGGCGCGGCGGATGGAGGCGCGACATCCACGCTGGATGATCTCGTCCGCTTTTCGCGGGCATTGCGCGAGGGGAAACTATGCACGCAGGCTTCTGTCGAGTCCATGCTCACGCCGAAGGTCGATGCAGGGAATGAAGGTCCCGGGTGGATGTATGGATTTGGCTGTTTCATCCTGCTTGGTGACAACTCAGAAATACTCCGCTGGGGACATACGGGCGAGGAGGACGGTGTCAGTTGTCGTTTGCTTTACTATCCCGTTCATAAACTTGATGTCGTTGTACTTGGCAACCAATCCTCGTGCGCGGGCAGGGTGTCAGCAGATATCCACGAATTGATCATGGAGACAAAATGATCGAACTTGAGATGCCTGATTTCAAAATAGTCGTGCCACTGTTAAAAGATATCAAACAGACTGTATTGCCTTATGCAGTCTGCGAAGGGTATAACCCTGGTCGGGTCTTTGTGGACGATGTCAATCATCCTGAAACAGTCATGATCTGGACTCCCGTAGGATATTACTTCCTTGTTTTGAATCAGGTTCAAGTGCTCGATGAATTGTCGAAACTATTGACCGAAACTTTCATTCCCGCATCCAAAGCGATAGGCGAGACAGGATTCATTCTGGTCGCATCTTTGGATGACTGGCAGGAGAAAACCTCCGCGCTACTGGGCAACCGCGAAATTATCGAAATCTTCCGCCGCCCCTTTTCTTTCAACGCGGACAAGTTCACTGCACGTGGAAATTGGCGTGCACAAATCCCCGATGGTTTTCAACTCAAGCGGGTGAATGAATCCCTTGCGGAAAAAGCAGGCGTGTTGGGAAGTTGGGCATCGCCCGATGATTTCATGGCACACGGTATTGGATACGCCCTGATGGACGGCGATAGAATCGCAAGCCTATGCACCAGCGTCTTTGCCTCGTCCACGCACGTTGAAATTGACGTTCACACGGAAGCTGAATATCGCCGCCGTGGATTCGCAAGCATCACTGCTTCCGCGTTGGTCGAGGAATGTTTGCAGAAAGGCAAACAACCCAACTGGGAATGTTTCTGGGAGAACGAAGAATCCACTGCGCTTGCGCTAAAACTCGGCTTTGAACAGCTCCCAGATTACCCTGTCTATTTTTGGGAGGAGTAATTTCTGGATGAACAATGAACTCACAAGCCTTTCGCGAAATTCTGATTACCCACAAGTTGAGAAAAGAAAAGATCCAGAACTCGATTGCACTGGCTGTGCGATTTGAAGTCTATGTCCAGCCCATTGGCTGGGACAACCGTCGCTGGACAGACACTGCTGGAAAAGCTCGGCCACAAATGGGTGATTATGCAAATGCACTTTTCATTCCCGAGGGATGACTAACCATGCGGAGGCTGTATTATGTCTAACAACAACGAACACCTTCCAAAACTGTATCGCGAACTGGCAGATTGGTGGCCGGTTCTTTCTGCCCCGGAAGATTACGCCGAAGAAGCTGCATTTTACGAACAGGCATTGAGAACGGCATGTCGTTTCGAGCCGCATACACTTCTGGAACTTGGGTCAGGAGGCGGGAACAACGCGTCTCATCTCAAGAAACATTTCCAGATGACACTGGTTGACCTTGCGCCGGGAATGATCGAAGTCAGCCGCTCGTTGAACCCGGAATGTGAACATATTCCGGGAGACATGCGGACTATCAGGCTCAACCGTGAATTCGATGCCGTGTTCATCCATGACGCAGTCATGTACATGGTCACAGAGGATGATTTACGGCAAGCCATGAAGACCGCCTATATCCATTGCAAACCCGGCGGCGCGGCTTTGTTTGCACCTGACCATACGCGGGAGAATTTCAAGCCCAGCACCGATCACGGCGGGCATGACCGTGGAGACCGGTCACTGCGTTATCTTGAATGGGCAATGGAACCGGATACCGAAGATACATCCTATTGGTTTGCAATGGTTTATCTCCTGCGTGAAAGAACCGGGAAAGTCGAATGTATCTTTGATAATCATGAATTCGGTTTGTTCAGCCGCAATCAATGGCTTCACTGGTTAGCAGAAACAGGCTTTGAAGCAAGTCCCATTCCATTTGTGCACAGCGAAATCCCACCCGGGGACTGTGAGATCTTTATCGGGTATAAGCCCTTGAACGTTGAATGAGTCTTTACGGAGGTCGACTTGAATTCTCTATTCCAATCTAAGCATTTCACTCTCCATCAATTGACAGATGGTGTATATGCTGCCATTGCCACAGATACAGGAGCAGGCTACTCGAACGCCGGGCTGATCGACTTGGGTAATCAGATACTGGTTTTCGATTCCTTTGAGCATCCTCAAGCGGCAAAGGATTTGCGGAAAGCATCCATTCAATTGATTGGTCGCAAACCCATTACAGTGGCTCTCAGCCACTGGCACCCTGATCACTGGGGAGGCTTGCAGGTGTTTTCTGATTGTATGATCCTCGCAACAGATGCTACCCGGCAGGCTATGATTCCCATTGCCAAGGAAATGGTGCAGGCTAAAAGTGATCTGTCCGAGATGGAGCATGCTCTTCGAGAGACCAAAGCCCGTCTCGCGATGGAAGCAAACCCAAATCAACGACGCGTTCTTCAAATCACTATTGCGCGTCTACGTTATGATCTGAAAACAGTGCCCATTCTTCAACCCACTCTCCCCAATCAGACATTCGAGGGAAAGATTGCTTTTCATGGTCTGGCGCGTTACGCTGAATTGATCGTCATCAGCAGGGGACACACCGAAAGCGATTGTGTACTTCGATTGCCAAAGGACCGCATCGCCTTCATCGGAGACCTTGGCTTCTTCCAATCACAGCCGTTCATGCCGTATGGTTTTCCACGTGAATGGCTTGCCAACCTGAATGATATGACGAACTGGAAAATAAAAGCCTTCGTCCCCGGTCACGGACCATTGGGAAGTAAAAAGGATATTCTCCTCGAAGCGAAATACATTCGGGCATTGGAAAGAATGGTGAAGAGGGTGATTCAACGCGAAGGTTCACTCAGAGATGCACTGAAACAAACACTCCCGCCGCCGTTCGATAAATGGCAACTGATTGGAAGCAAATTCGAAGCCAATGTGCGCGGCTCCTTCAAGCGACAAAGCCGATAGAGCCCTGCATGAGAAAAAGGATTGACAATGTTCCCCGTTATCGCATCCATCCTATCACCTCAAGCAATTGCAAAAGATATCCTGCCAAATTTTGGAGTGGAGTCTATCAGTGAGTGTCAGTTCTATACCGGTGGATTCAACGACACCTATCGGATCAAGACCGCTGACGATCATACCTATTACTTGCGCGCCTATCGCATAAGATGGCGGACGTTGGCTGATATCCAATATGAACTGGATGTACTCAACCACCTGAAGCAAAAGAATTTTCCCGCCGCAAGACCTGTTCCCTACAAGGACGGTCAATTTTTCTGTGAAATATCCGCCCCAGAGGGGATGCGTTATCTTGCACTCTTTTCCGAAGCGCCCGGTTGTGAGATCTCGTACGATGAGGAACCTGAAAAGAAAGCACAACAATATGGGCAGGCAGTGGCTCAAATGCACAATGCTCTCACAGATTTCAACAATCCACACCAACGTTTCCATTTGAATATCGAACATTTCATCGGCCAGCCATTGCGAAACATCGAGCCGTTCCTGGCATCCTCTCGCCTGGACGATTGGAAATACTTTCAACACTTCGCTGAAACCCTACGCCAGCAGATTCTTGCAATACCCGCAGACAAACTTGAGCAGGGATTCTGTCATGGCGACCTGCAGGGGTACCATGCCAATGTTGCTCCTGATGGCACGTTGACTTTCTTCGACTTCGATTGTGGCGGTTTTGGATACCGTGCATACGATCTGGCTGTCTTTCTGTGGTGCTGCCGGCTTGAAAATGCAGTCGCTGTGCGATGGGAACCATTCCTGAAAAGTTACCGCGAGAACCGCGCCATCAATGAACTGGATGTGAAAGCCGTTCCTTTATTCGTATGTGCTCGCTATCTCTGGCATATCGGTGTGCATACGCAAAACTCCCCGGACTGGGGAGTCGGCTTCCTCGGTGATAAATATTTCAATGACCACCTGAAGAGGTTGAAACAGGCGGAAGAGGATTATCTGGCGCATGATTAAAAGGAAACCTTATTCAGCCCTCACCGTTCGCGGACAAGCCCGTCGACTGCGTCAACTTGCACTCAACGCCCTCGCGCATTATAAGTTGGATGTGGCGCGCCTGCGATTGGTCACTAACGATATGAACGGTATCTTTCGCGTCGATACAAGCGATGGGCAAAAATGTATTTTACGTGTCACCATGCCTGAAGGCGGGCACTCGCTCGATCATGTAACCGCAGAAATGGATTGGCTTGCTGCGCTGGCACGCGATACGGATCTCAGTGTGCCACGTCCGCTGCCAGCGAGGGATGGCTCTTTCGTTGTCGAAGCAGGCGCGAGCGGAGTCCCTGAAGCGAGGCTGTGCGAAGTCTTCTCCTGGGTGGATGGGAAGGACCTCGCTGAGGATATGTCCGAATCCAATATATCCAAGCTGGGAGAATTGATGGCTGGACTTCATTTGCACGCGCTGACATATCATCCCCCATCTGATCTTTCACTCCTGCGATTTGACCGCGTCTTTCCCTTCCCCGAACCTGTGGTGCTTTTCGATGAACAGTTCTCTCCCCTCTTCCCTGCCGCGCGGCGTGTTGTATATGAGAAAGCAATTGCATGGGCGCAAGAATCAATTGACCGATTAAAAGCCAGTGGTGAATCGATGCGCATCATCCACGGCGATTTGCATCAATGGAACGTGCGCAACAAGCGCAGCGTGCTTTCACCGATTGATTTCGAAGACTTGATGCTCGGCTGGCCCGTGCAGGATATTGCCACGACGCTGTATTATTTTGGCTCGGAAGATTTCGACAGACTGCGTGATGCATTCCAGGAAGGATACATATGCCACAGTCCCTGGCCCGAACGATACGCTGGTGAGATCGACTCGTTCATCGCCGCACGCGGAATTGGTCTGGCGAATTTCA
>CAYTDB010000147.1:0-12029 GCA_964436455.1 uncultured Anaerolinea sp.
ATTTCCAGGTTTGATACGGCGTATTGACCGCATCCGATTGACAGGCTCCGCCATAACCAGCGAATCCCTTTTTACGGGCAGCGCGAATCACCTCCGCCACGAGTCGGGACTTGCCCATGCCTGCCTCAGCGATAATGCCAATGACTTGTCCCTTGCCTTGTTCCGCCAGATCCAACTTGTCGTTGATGATCTGCAACTCTTGCGTTCTTCCCACCATCGGCAGGGCATAGGTTGGTTCTTGTAATCGGATGGCACGTTCCTGTCGATCCCCCGTCACCGCGAACACAGGCAACGGCTCCGCCTTTCCTTTCATCGGCAACGGCGGGCGCGGCTCGAAAACAAAATCATTCGCCGTCGTCTTCTGGATTTGTCCGCCCAATAAAATTTCACCCACCGTCGCATGACTCATCAACCGCGCCGCGAGATTGACTTCATCGCCCAGCGCCCCATACGTGCGGCGCGTCTTTCCGCCATACGCGCCCACGCGCATCACACCTTGCGTGATTCCCATTTGCAGTTGCAAATCAGTTTTCTTCCTCAACTCCAAAGCAGTTTTGACTGCCCGTCGCGCATCATCCTCATGTGCAGATAACGCGCCAAAATCGATGCGCGCATAACTGCCCTTATCGCCAATCGTAATGTCGAGTAATGTGCCTTCGTAATGCTCGACGATTTTTTGGACTTGTTGAATGAACGTGTTCAATTGCGCTTCGGCAGAATCCGAATCAAAGTCAATGCCTGTGAAGCGCACGAACAAAGCCACGCACGGACGGAATTCTGTGAGGAAAGATTCTTGCCCAGATATTTCGCGCTCATACACAAGTTGATGCATCCACACACGCAATTTATTTACAGCAGATGGGCGCGATGTTGCAGGTAATACGGGTGTGTTTGATACGCTTGCGAATTGTGTCACTACTGCAAAGCGCTCGCCGGTCTCAGCATCACTGCGCCATTCTTTGATGGTCAATGATTCGCCAAGCGCATTGACTGTGGCTTCGTCTAATAACACATCCCCTTTTTGTGACAGATGTTCCGCCGTGGAAGTACGAGCAACAGTTGCGCCCGCCAATGCGTCCAGATAGTTGATCGTCGGATCGCCCACCACGAAACGGCGCGCCGCACCTGTGGCGATGGCAACTTTCAAAGTCAATGCAGTTGTCTTGCCATTGGGCAAAATAATCGCAACAAATGCCTTCATCGCTTCCTGCAACGCAAAAGCGGAGGCTGTCGCACGCGGCGCGGCTGATCCATGCGCATCATCGAACCAACAGGTGATCGCATCGCCAGCAAAGCCGATGACGCTCCCGCCATATCTTTCGATCTCGGCGATCAGCGCGGTATACACTGCGGCAAGATGTTTGGTCAGTTCCTCCGCACCCTGACGCGCTCCCAGCGACTCGCGCAAGCCTTCGGTCAACGCCGTGAAGCCCGAGATATCGGCAAATAATGCCGAGCCGTTCGTGCGATCGGGCAGGAATTCACCACGCGCCAATGCGCGCAGTCTGTCTTGGGGAAGGTAGGTGTGGAGGGTCATGGGCTCAGTCCGCTAAATGGATTTGTCCTTGCAAACGGATGCAATGAGTGATTCTACCGTATAACAAAACATCAAACTTAGGAAGATTTATGTTGAAGACTAACCGTAGGCAAAACTAAGCGGCTCTCAATAACCCCGAGACAACATTCCGGGAGTTTTTATACCTGAAGAATAGGGGATGTAAAACACATTTGTTCTTTTCAGTACGATTTGAAACTTCCCACGTTTCCCACGCCGGGGGGGACCCCCCATTAAACGTGCTTATGATGTACAGCATGACATCTGACCTGGCACAGACCAAGGCTGTCCGCCGCAGGACCCTACGGGAGGCTTTTCCTCATCCTCTCAATCAGATCGCGCTCCGACATGTCGATTCGGTTGCCGCCCTCGACGATGTCCATCGGTTGATCCTATCCAGGGCAATTCAAAAAACAGATCCGCGCTATGCAGGCACGTTCCTCGAGGCGCTTAACAACGATGTCAATCATCTTCAAAACGAAGATGACCTGATGGCTCTGATACCGGCAACACCAGTCAAGAAAGTGGAGGTCATTATTGATTTCGCAGGCACCACCGAAGTTGACCCGGCCGACATCGATACCCTGGTGAACTTGTTGCTGATGTGCTATCCCGACATGCCAACGACGAGCGCTGAAGCCCTTGCGAGAGCAGATGTGATGGAGGCCTCTTTGCGGGTCGTGCAGGCGACTCGCAACGCCCTCCATGAAGCTAATTCCGATTTTGTGGTCGTCACCCTGTTCACTTTGTTCGGGGAGAAGCTGAATGAACTGAAAGAACTGATCAATGGAAATCCCGCCTTCATCAAGGCGATTCAACTCAGTCGTCCGGATTGGAAATCAGGACACTAATATCAATTCAAGGAGAATTTGAAACATGCTTCGTCGTCTTGCAGGAACCGGCTTGAATGTCGGTGTCATTCTTGTATCCATCCTGGTGTTTTTTGTGGCCTTGTTCGCAATGATGGGAATTGCGAATTCACAAAAGCCTGACACCATGGATATCCTGGCTGCCGCTCATGACCTGAGCGTTGGTCAATCGCTCACAGCGGGCGATATCGTCGTAAAGACTGTCTTCGTAGACTCGAACACAGAAATGTACATCCCGGCCACCGATGAGGGAACGGCCTCCATCACTGGCGGCGTGGTGGTTGTGCCCATCTTCGTTGGACAACCCATTCAACGGACCTCTATTGTGGCACAGGCCGCAGGGGACACCCGTCTCTCGGCCGTGTTGGTCAACTATCCCGCAGGTGGCAGTCTATTTCCTCTGCCTCTGGATTTCTCAAATGTAGTTGCGCCTGACATCGAAACTTTCATGCCCGGCGATCTGGTCAACATTACCTTAGTGATCAGTTCCCGTCCGCAGCCGCCATCCACGCCCACGGTCATGCCTGAGTTCATCACCGGCGATACACCGTATATCGGGATCGCTCCACAGGTGGTTGCCACGCCAATCCCGTATGAAACAGAACTGGATAAAGCCAAGGCAATGCTCTATCCGCCCATGTCCAAGGACATGTTCCCTGAAGGTATTCGTGTGATCGCAGTACAAGGCGCGCCTGAAAGAGTCGATCCGAGTGCCAGCACACAGGACACCGTCGATCCCGCCGCCGGGTATATTGCATTCAACAAATCCAAGGTGCTCGTTCTTTTGGTTCCCAACGATAAAAGGGAAGAATTGGCCCTTGCTTTGCAGGAAGGCGATATGCTGGTGGTATCCCTGCTCGCGCGCGGCGATGGAAGTCCAACAGAAGGTTTCTCTTATTGGGATCTTGAAGAATGGATGAAGGGTCAGCGCGAGGAGACAATCAAGGATCCACCGACCCCAGCCGAGGTCGCATCGCCTACCGCGACTCCGATCCCAACATTGCCTTAGAAACTTAGCTGTCACGGTTCGGCAGGCAGAAGTGCCTGCCGAACCTCTAAACGTATCAAGGAGAACTTATGAAAATATTATTGGCTGGCTCGGGACAGGTAACCGCCAAACTTGCAGTAACGGTTGGGGGACATGGACACTCCATTGCTGCCATGCTCGCTACCTTCACCCCGAACCAATTGGATATGATGGACTTCGACGCGGTGCTGATCGTATCCCCCGAAGCGGGGGTATCCACCGATACACTTGTCAAAGCGATCGAGCGCGGCAAGAGGATCTTCCTCCTGGCTGGCGCGCAGGACGGATTGGCGGCATGGGGTGCATCGACAAAAGTGCCGACGTTTGCATACCCTCCCTCGGATACTGAGGTGGACACGCTGCTGGGCGAACTTCGCCGCGGCGACGCAGGGACCATCAACCAGGACGATCAATACCGGCGCGCCATGCTGGGAGGCGACGTGGCCGCGCGGCTGACATCCAACATGGTCGCGAGAAAGATCGCGGTCACGTCGCCAAAGGGGGGAGTGGGCAAAACGAGCGTCGCGGTCAACCTGGCTGTGGCATATGCACTGTCTGGCTTCACGACCTATCTCATTGATGCCGATGGAAACGGCGGCGCGATGTCCTACCATCTCAGGATGAGGAGCGTGGATGTCAGATCTTCGCTCATCTCCATCCTGCGACGTTCGCAATCATCAGCCCAGCCTGCCTACCAAAACGTGATGGCGCACGCCGCCAGTGCGGGCTTGTATTACGATGCCTTTACACAAGTGGATGGCTTGCCAACCCTGAAATTTTTACCTGGGCTGATCACAGATGATCTTGGGGACAAGGCCCTGCAGAACGAAGAAGCCATCAACTCGGTCATTGCAGGACTCTACGATGTCGGTGTCGCCTCGGGCGGCATCGTGATCATGGACGTGGGCATCAATCCATCCCACCCGATCCATCGGGCAGCCCTCCGTAATGCCGAGGCGATCTCCATCGTGCTCAAACCGGAAATACCGGATATGGTGGAGACACAACGCTGGATCACCCGAATGATCGCTGCGCTGGCGTTGAGATCGAGTCGGGATGCGGCTTTGCAGTTCATTGGTCAGAGGGTCAAACTTTGCTACAACATGGTGTACGGCAAGCACTTCAGAAAAACCCACGAACTGCTTCTTCAAGCCTTGCAAGCCGAGGGTATCAACCTGAACCTTGTCGCCAACGGCATACTTCCCATCGTTGACATCGAGCGAGCCATTGACGCTGTCAATTCAAGCAGGCGGGAAGACATTCTGGTCTGGAGATACAAGCGGGAGAAAAATGAAGAACTTCAACCTTACGCAGAGGCGCTCATGGATTTTGCGGCGAATTTCGTTCCGAGTGTGCGCGAAGGCGCAATGACTGTTGGGCTGTTGCCAAATGTTGCTTCAAAGAAGAAGAGCATCTTCTCCTTCTCGAGGGCATGAACCATGATGCCAGATATTGTTTCCACATCACAAACCTTGAGCCCGGACGCGGAACGAAACTTCGATAAGGAAAAGTACTGGGCTGAAGTTCTTTCCAGAACAGCCCAGGAACGCAAGGCGACAGCCGCTGCGACAAAATCCCTATCAGCCGCTGAAGTCGAAGAACTCGCGCGCACGGTATTTTCCGAAATCGCACCCAAAGCATTGGATGACGGAGTGGACTTGCTACCGCGCGAGAAGGAACTGGTCCTGCGTTTGATCGGGGAATTATCAGGACTGGGACCATTGCTGGAGCTGATCGCATCCGATGGCGTGGAAGATGTTGCCATCAACACCGGACATATCTACGCATATAGAACAAAAGAAGGCTGGCAATACATCGGACCCGCAACCCCGGGTGTGGGCAGCGGATTGCGCGTGCTGATCGATCGGGCGGGGCAGCGCGGACCCACACCGGATTATCCAATTGCGGATGCCATGCTGCAAGTGATGGTCCCCGGCACGCATGGCGAAGTCTCGCGCAAAGGTGTGCGTGTGAATTTCATCATGCCGCCTGCCTGCCCCTACGGAGAGATCATCACATTGCGCGTGGCTTCCTACCGAAAGCCTGGCGTGATCTCCCAGGGCGAGAGTCTCGCCCGCTTGTGCGAAACGCGACTCCCGCCCATCCAAAGACCGGCATTTCAACCGATTCAACTTCCGGAGGGCGATGGTGTTCTTTCGCCGCAAGCCGCCAATTATTTGCTGTCCATCATGGTTCATGGAGGAACGCTCATCCTCTCAGGAGCTACCGGTTCAGGCAAAACATTCATCGCCCAGCGGATCCTTCAGGAAATGCTGACTTACTTTCCCACGGGAGCCATCCGCCTCTTCATCGTGGAAGACTCGAATGAAATTGTGTTGAACGGGTGGGACGGTTCCATGCAAACCGACACCCAAAATATTGTCTACACGGTGACCCGGCCGGATGTAAAAGGCGGACCGCCTCCCATCACGACCTACGACCTGATCCGCGCAGCTCTGCGCTCAAGGCCTCACGGCGTTGTCATCGGCGAAGCGCGCGGCGCGGAGGCATGGGAATTGATTCGTGCAGCGGCTACCGGGCATGGACACTCCGCGTTCACGATCCATGCGACTGGTGCAGAACATGTGTGGCCGCGTTTCCTGCAGGTGGTTCGTTCCCACCCGGACGCCTCCCTGCTGGGCGATTTTCAAATTGCACAAAGCTTTGCGGAGGCTGTTACGGCGGTTGTTCACGTGGAGAGGCATGTCAAGCACGGACAGGTGGTTCGAGAGATCGCGGAAGTTCATCCGGTGGTTGAGCACGCGGCGGCCCGACCGGCCTTTAACTTCCTGTTCAAGTTCGATGTAGATAAGAATCGCCTGCTGCCTACCGGCAACAGACCCGCGCGGCTCGGTTTTAGAGCCTTTGAACTCGGTTTGCCGGATTCATACTTTGAACGAGGACGGTAGCGATGTTTGCAAGGAAACCGGACGAAAAAACGTCGCGCCCTGACCAAACAGAAGAGATCGGCTTCACCCAATCCTTTGTGCTCGGCCTTGGCTTCGAGACGGTGGATGGCTTCGATGCCCTCGTTGGTGACGGGGGCACAAAAAGATTGCTTGCCCAAATAACAGCCGATCCCGACTGTCCTGCGGTCCGACCGGGCGATGCCTATCTTGCGATGCTGTCTTCCATGCAGCCCGGTTGGATCGTGAGGATATTGCAGACCTTCTGGCCCGATCCGCTTCCGCGGCAAAAGTTTTTCGATCTTGTTCAGAAATGGCCGGACGCCAGGAGTGAAGGAACTTCCATCCTGAAGGACGGGTTACTCCTGGCTGTTCAACAACAGGGCATACCCTATACAAGAAAGACCATCATGGAATTTATTTACCCAGGCACCGAAGGTATTCCGTGGTGGCAAAGCCTTCCCGACCTGTTCGGGACATACGGAGTGCACATGAAGTATATGTCGAGGGAAGAGATCGAAGCGCTTGCACACTGGATGTTCAACCCCAATCTGAGAGCGTAAAGAGAGATGTATGTTCAATAGAAACAAATCATCAGAAATGGATGTACCCAAACAAAACGAGTATGTATCCAGGGTCGCCCCGGCAGCCCTGGCACTCGAGCAGGACCATATCTGTTTTCCAGGCGGAATATTGCTGCCGTTGACGGCACGCGCGGCCGGAGTTCCGGGTATGAACGAACGTCCATGGTCACGCATGAGCTATTCCGTGTTCTATGGTGATGCTCCTGCCGTCTATTCGATCTCCCTGCGCAGGGAACCCCCGGACACAATGCGAAGCGCGCTGCGAGCACGCAGAACATTGTCCGAGGGCTTTCTCATGGCACTGGCGACCAAAACCGGCAGGCGACCCTCCACTGCAGAGGCCATGCAGGATTCCGCCATGGACCAGGCGGAGTCTGCCCTGGCACTTGGAAAACCGGCGTATAAGGCGACCGTTCTCGCCGCGATCTATTCCGCCCCCAGCTCTTATGAACAGGCAGAACGGGCTCGTAAGCTGATGGAAACAGCCTTGCGCGCACGCGGCTTGCAAAGCCAGCGCCTGGTCTATGTTGCGGAACGCGCCCTGCATTACCTCCAACCCGGTGGAACTCTTTTCCCGGATCTGGATGAACCCGTGATGTTTCCCGAAGAGGCGCTTCCGCTGCTTCCGCCTCCAACACGCCAGGTGTTTCCAGCAGGTGATTCTGTATTCATCGGCACGCATTACACAGAAGGCCGGGATATCTATTTCTCCACAACCGCCGGTCTGGATCCAACGCTGCCGCCTCCACCGCACGCCATCAATTTGCTGCTTGGCGAAATGGGGTCTGGAAAAACGACCTTGATGCGCTGGATCATGCTTCAACGATTGCTGCAGGGCCGCACGGTTATTTCCATTGATCCGGAGGGGGAGAACAACAGACTGTGCGAGGCAGTTGGCGGCAAAGTGGTTCCTGCCGGTATCCCTGTTGACCGGGATATTTGTCTGCTTCATCCATTGCAGGCGGATACTCCATCCGACATGCTGCTCGCCGCCCGTTTCCTGATGACCATCCTGGCAGGGGAATCGGCCATGACTCCCGGCATGAACGCAGTCCTTCATGAAGCGGTGCTGGCACGCTGGGAACGATTCCCGGGAAACATGAGCATCGCGGATCTCCGGGACTCGCTTGCCAGTGTCAATTCACCGGACGTTGCGGTGCCCCTGGCAATCTTGAAGGAGTATCAAAGGGGAGGGATCAACGAGGGATTCTTTGATCGAGAAAACGCCTTGCTCAACATAAGGCTCGAAGGCGGGCAGTGGTACAACTTCGATTTGTCCACGTTGCGGGAGGCGAACAAGAAGATCATTCATGCCGTCCTGGCCTGGTTTATCTACCACGTGGTCACGGTTGGCAGGCAGCCGATGGATATCTTCATTGACGAGGGCTGGCGGCTTCTGCGCAGCGGGGCATTCGCCGATCTTCTGGACGAACTGGGCCGCCGCGCTCGCAAACGCGGCATTGGCGTTTCCCTGGTCACGCATCTGCCCGGCGACCTGGCCAAGAACCAGACATCCTTGAGCATGGCTTCCACGGCCTTCATAGGACGCATGAGTCCGGAGGATGCCCAAATCTTCTTCCGGTCATTGGGGGTATCGGATGGCGAGGCTGCGGCGAATGCCAGACGGGTATCCCAACTTCCCCCGCACGTCTTTCTGGCGGCGCCCTCCGGCGGACGCGGCGCGCTCTTTCCCGTCACGGTCACCATCCCGCCGGCATGGCTGGAGTTCTGGAAGAGTCTGGGCGCGACCAGCTTTGTGAAGTCTTGATAAAAGGAGAAAAAATGACATCGAAAAAGACGCCAGCTCAACTTGCCCAGGCTGTCTACGACCGCGTACAAGCAACCAATCAACCGGAGGCTGAACACATGATTGGCATGTGTCATGCGATGGCATTCGGCACCGCTTACGAATTGAACCGGCATGGCTATCCAGCTGTTGTTGTCGAAGGGTACTATTTGAGCTGTTTTGTGGATGGCATTGACTACAAAAAACCGAAGCGCGTAAGGCACTATTGGGCTGCGCTCAACGAAAAAATATTCGACCTGACCATGGAACAGTTTAACGAAGAGAACATTTTCGGCAGAAAGGATGACGATGATCGGCATATTGAGACACGCAAAATCATGCCTGGCACTCCTGAGATGAAGAGTTTTGTTGAGAGTTTTTTTCAACGAGGCTATGGGGGGTACGTTGCCGCTGCCACCAGCCATGACATTCAATGAGAAATGACAACGAACAACAATCTTCTTTGCCCGGAATGTGCGTACTCCTTTGAAGATCCGAGAACCGAGGAGGAATATCGTGAAGGTACACAGCCACCTGCATGCCCCCTTTGCTCAGAAGGGTGGGACATTTGGGAGCTTCGTCTGGCCCCGATCCCTTTGGAAAAAAATCGGGCGCAGATCGCGTCCTGGCTTGGACACCTGCCGTTTCCCTCTGCTGTTGACCTGGTGGCCACAACGTCTGGCATGCGCGTGCGCATGTTCACCCCGCCCGGTGCAGCGCAGGGTCAAATGAAATCATGGGCCTCCATGACCCACCAGCAAACACGCTGGGTATATTTGGGAACCGGTCCCATCCCGAAATCAAAGGAACGATACACTCTCAAAAACGCGACACACGTTCCAAGCATCTCCCTTGCCGATGGGGGAGGGGATCCCATGCTGGCGATCAGCGGCTACCTGTTGAATCGCCGAGCCAATGAAGACAACGGCGTCCGCATCTGGTTCACGGGCAAAGACCCGGAACTGCAGGCCAAACTGCAAGCGCTCATTTCATACTCTTATGGAACCGAGTCAGGTGTCGGTGACAACTCACCCAATCCATGGGGGATGCGTTTGGGGATCCTCAGAATATTTGCAGTTCTTGGTATTCTCATCGCCGGTATATTTGCCGGACTCGCGAACGCCCATTGGATCCATCCCGGTGTGGGGATCCTCGGAACCCTGGCGGGCGGCATCCTGACCCTTGTTGCCACGTTCGGCATCCTGGACTGGATGCAATGGCGCTCCATTCCAAGACAAATCCTCGAAGCAAAGATCGAGGACATCCTGCTAAAAACAACGGTCATTTTTTACGGCAGTTCCTTTCCGGAAGGATTGTCACTGCTCACAGGTCATAACACGTGGGTTGCTATAAATCCAGACGAAAACGAGTGGCCGTTGGTA
Organism: uncultured Anaerolinea sp.; assembly: GCA_964436455.1. Taxonomy (GTDB): domain Bacteria; phylum Chloroflexota; class Anaerolineae; order Anaerolineales; family Villigracilaceae; genus Defluviilinea. Next base: position 10,110 of record CAYTDB010000147.1, read on the forward strand.
CGCTCCCGGGCGCTTGCCCTGTCTGCGGCAGACATGGCCACGCTGGTCGCTCCACCGGAAATGGGTGAAACAAGCGGAGTCATGGCAAGCGATGTTGTTCAGGAAATTCCTGCTCCGCCTGCATCAGAAGCGTTGCTCAATGCACCCTTCAAAGTGGGAGTAAGCGTGGCAAACGACAGGCTGGTTGGCATAGAACCGGATGGACACGGCGTTGCAACCGGCGGTACTCGATCTGGCAAGACCTCCATCGCGTATGCAATTCTTTCCCAATTGATCGAGCAGGGGGATGATGCACCGGGGATATTTTTGGTTGACCCGCACATGTCCCTGGCGGACGGGCTGCTGCAGTTCATCCATGAACTTCCCCCTGGGCAGAGGGAGAAGGCCATCCAACGTTTGCGAATCATATCCCCCGATCAACCGGAAGTGGTGCCCTTAAATCTATTGGCCCTTCCGGATTTCTCGTGGGCCGGCAACTCCATCGTGCAGGTGGGTCAGCGCATCTGGGATGACTACTGGGGACCTCGCATGCAGGCGGCGCTCCTTGCGCTCTTCAAGATCGCCCATGCGTGGAACCAGCAGGAAAAAAACCTGGAAAAGATGGGGCTGCTCCATGTGGTCTTTTCGGCCTTCAATGTCAGATGGAGGCACGCGGCCCTGGGCTTCCTCAAACCGGAGGATCGTGTCGGCATTCTGGCATTGGATGCGCTGCTTGGTCAATTTGGGGAGGGCAATGGTAAGAATCAGGGCTGGGTCACCGAGGTGATATCCCCTGTGCTGTCCAAGGTGATGGCGCTGGAGTTGTCCCCCTGGCTGTTTTCGGCCATGCACCAGCGGAAGTTCGTTGATTTTGAAAAATGGATCAACGATCGCGCATGGATCATTATGCGCCTGCCCACCGGCGAAATTGGCCGGGAAAGCGCCCGCCTCATCGCCAGCGTTGTATACAACGTATTCGATGCCGCTTACCGTAAGGCAACCGCCTTGAACCCGGTGCCTTATTATTTTGTTGTGGATGAAGCACAGGAAATTGGAACGGGAATGCGGCTGGAGGCCATGTTATCCGAAGGCGCAAAGTTTGGGGCAAGGATGTTCGTTTTATCCCAATCCCTGGCCATGCTGCGAAAGATCGAAGGCATGGAAGCTGTCGTTCAATCCCTGCTGGCAAACACATCCACACAGGCGTTCTTTTCACCTGATCCGCAGGACGCGGACACGATCCGGGCCATACTGAGCAGCTCCCACAGATACGGCGACATGACCCTGGATCTTCCAACACTGCACTGCTGGCTGCGGGCGCGTGTGGCCATGCACTGGCAGCCGCCCACACTGGCAAGGATCGAGCCGGTCAAACGCAGTGAACAAAAGATCGTTCAGGGAGTGATTCGGGAAGTGATTGAGTCCCATCCGGAAGATTACGTTTTGGCAGGGGATTGGGTGGACGGCGCCCTGGGGGCCATCAAGAAGATGATCCCGCCGAGCGCCGGCATGCTGTTGGATGAACTGCTTACGGCTGAGAGGTCGCATGAGAATATGGAAGAGCTTCAGAAGGAAGCGAAAAGAGAAGAGCTGATTCAGGTTGCAATGAAGGCGAAAAAAAAGGCGGTGGAGGCACGCGGCGAAGATCCTGCCACTGTTGTACGCCCGGATGCCGTAAAACCCAAGGAAACGAAGAATGAAAAACCGATCGACGAGGACGCTGCCCGCCTGGGCTTCTAGCCAGACCCGATTGATTTTATCCTTCAAAAGGAGCCGCTAAAACTTGCCCACTTGCGGGGGGCCCCCCCGATTCTCCTGTGCTGGACTGTATATAAGTCATAGCAAGAGGTGGGGTCATGAAATATCTTTACGCAATATTGATCACAACAACCCAGAGGAGAACTCCTGGACATTGTATGCGACAATCCTGCAGTTGAAGAA
>CAYTDB010000148.1:0-11905 GCA_964436455.1 uncultured Anaerolinea sp.
TTTTTGGTTACAGTTTTTGCCTATTTCGTTTCAGGTGTGTCCATCTCTTCGAGCATGGCTTTATCCTGGTTGAGGTTGCGGCTGCGGATGTATATGCTGGCAACGTACAGCCCCATGACGACGAACGCAACGACGAATCCGGCGATCATGTAGCCTGAGGTATCGGGGGTGATTTGTAAAAACATGGCTGCTCCAATCACATGGTCACTTTGAGTTTGAGCTGTTCGACCTTTTCCTGCAATTCGCCGAGGCGGATGCGGTTCCAGTACAGGTCAATGAAGAGGATGGTGAAGGCGAAGAGGGCGAAGAAGAAGGCCACTTTCATATCTGCGGTCATGGCAAAACCGCCTTCCGCTTCGGCGTTCGCGCCGCCGACAACCACCGGGTGGATGGTGCGGAACAGGCGGATGGCGAAGAACGTGATAGGGGCGCTCAAGCCGCCGATCAGCGCATATACGGCGCCGAAACGGGCGCGCCGGTCGGGATCATCGATGCCCTGCCGGAGCATGAAGTATGCGATGTAGATCAACTCAGTGACGGCGGCAGTTGTGAGACGCGGGTCCCAAGTCCACCAGGTGTTCCAGGCGGGGCGTGCCCAGATCGATCCGAGCACGATGGTGATGAAGAAGAACACGAGGCTGACCTCGATGGCGGCAACCTGGTAGCGGTCCCATTTGAGGTTCTTGGTGACGAGGTAGGTGACGCTGAACACAGCCGAAAGGATGAAGCCCATCAATGCCGTCCACGCGGTGCCGATGTGGAAGTAAAAGACGCGCTGCACATCTCCCATCACCAGTTCGGTGGGGGCGAAGACCAGGGCAAGATATGTGGACACACCAAGCAGGATAATGGAAACTATATCAAGAATGGTGAGTGCTAAAGGTCTGGATTGCATGAATACTCCTTAATCAGATTTGGTATGGAACGACAGCAGAGCTGTCGCAATCCGAAATTATTCCTCAACGACAGCGTCGAAGACCATGAATGCCACGGCGATGAAGATGATGTCATAGGCGATGAGCAGACTGAGGGGGGAAAGAATCTCCTCGAAAGGCAGTCCCTCGAGATAGCCTCCACTGGCTTTGACCGCGGACAGGATGACAGGGATCACGACAGGGAACAACAGAATGGGGAGCAGGATGTCACGCGTCCGTGTCTGTACCGACATGGCGGAGAGCAATGTGCCAACACCGACATACCCGATCGAACCAAGCAGGATGACCAGCAATAACCCCGGCTGGAAGAGGTTGATCCCGTACAGAATACTGTACACTGGCAGGACGATGATCTCCACGATCAGCATGAACGCCAGGTTGCTGATGACCTTGCCGAAATAAATGGCGGAGCGGTCGACCGGCGCAAGCAGGAGACCATCCATACAGCCACGATCCTTTTCGATTGCCATTGAGCGGTTGAGACCAAGAGTGCCGGCAAAGGCGAAGGTTGCCCAGAGCACGCCCGAGGTCACGGACTGACGCGTTTTCACGTCCAATTCAAGGGCGAAGTTGAAGATCAGGATAATGAGCAGGGAAAAGACCAGCATCGCCGAGAATAGTTCACGTGAGCGAAATTCAGCTTGCAAATCCTTCCAGACGACCGCGGAAACGGCCCGGAGGAAATTTCCCTTTGGCGGTTGGGCGTTGATTTGTTCTGTCATGTTATCCCGCCAATGCCTCTTTATAGAAGGAAAGCAGATTACTGTTGCCAAGGTTTTCCCGTTTCGTGCTTGCTGCAATGACACCCCGTGACAGGATGTCGAATCGGGTGGCGAGGTCTTCGGCGCGGACGAGGTCGTGTGATGTCATGACAACCGTGCGTCCTTTTGCCGCAACGGTTTTCAGTACCTCATCCAGCATGGACGAGGCATCCTGATCCAGTCCGGTATAGGGTTCGTCGAAGAGCATCACATCCGGGTTATGCAGGACCGCGCGCCCGATGGCAAGGCGCTGTTGCATGCCGCGCGAAAACGTGCGGACTAGGTCGCGTCTGCGATTTTCCAGCCCTACCATTTCAAGGACTTCCGTGATGCGCGGCTCGAGATTCGAGATGTTGTACATGCGTCCATAAAAACGCAGGTTTTCTTCGGCGGTCAGGTCGCCATAGAGAAGGGGGAGATGGGATACAACGCCCAGCCTCGCACGGACCGCCGCGGCTTCATTCGGCAGTTGATAGCCAGCCACATGCACATTGCCCAGTGACGGACGTGACAACGAAGCCAGGATGCGCAGAAAGGTTGTTTTGCCTGCGCCGTTGGGACCGAGCAAGGCAACGAATTCTCCTGGTTGGACTTCAAAATCCAACCCGCGCAGGACGGTTTTCAGACCAAATCGTTTGACAAGTTTTTTGACGGTGATCATAAGATTAGATTGCCCTGGGCGGAACGACGAGTGCTTGTAGATGAATGTAGTCGAAAGGCAGTTTCATAAAAACAAGCAGCATTTTGGTAATCGTCCTTCGACTGCGTTCACCTGGACTTGCATGCAGGTGCGAGTGCCACTCCGCTCAGGACGGGTGGGATTACATCATTTCCTTCAAAATATCCTTCAACTCCGCGCGGCGTTTTTGATACGTCTCATCGGAGATCTTCTTTGCACGGTAAAGATCATCGAGGGCGATGATGGCATCCATTACATCTTCTGAATACTCGAACTCATCCTCTTCGTCTTCATCCTCCTCATCTTCTTCATCCTCGACGCGGTTGCGTTCGCGCAGGTACATAAATACGCCGGCAAGGATGAGAGCAAGTCCCAGCCCAGCCGCGCCGATCAACAGTGTGCTGTTTGTTGTGGATGATGCATCCGTTCCGCTTGCTGCATTCTTGGGTGAACCCGATACGGTAAAGTCAAGCGTATCGCCTGCGTTCAATCCGCTTGCGATATAGGATTGATACGTAAGACCTTGAATGTCCTCCGGTCCTCCGTCTGTGAGTTGGTCGCCTTTGGCCTTCATGCCGTCTGGAACAAAGATACGGACATGCGTCGTTGCCAGATCGATCGGTTGGGAAACGGATACTTCCTTTTCCCTCGCCACAGATGAAAACGCAAGAATGCCGTACGATTGCTCATTGGGTGCCATCGCAAACCCATCAGCGGTGCCGATAATACGGGCGCTATCCTGCACGGCTTCGTAGCCCTGTCCTTGTGCGCCGAGCGGGAACCTCAGGAAGGGGATTTCCTGCTGTGTACCCATCGTGACCGTCACAATCGACTCGCTTGCATTGCGGAAGGTAAATAATGCAAGGATATCGTAGGCATTCTCGGTCTCGGTGCTGAAGAAAATATCGAGGCTGTCAACGGTCAACACAGAAGTGTCATCGGTCACGTTGTACAGAACCAGCGGCGGCAGGTCAACGGAGGTCTGTCCGGCTTGCACGATCGCAAACTCTGAAGTAAGTTCGATCCCGTTGAATGTGACTTCCACAAGGAAGATTCGATTCTCGGGCATTTCAACCTCCTCGAACGCGAACGAACCGTCGGGTGCAACCCTGCCTTCCAAGGTTAGAACTTCCTGTGTGCCTGTATTTGGATTCGCAAAATCATGCTGGTATCCACGTAAAGTGACAGATAATTCGGATGGAAGGTCTGCACCGGTCTTGTTATCAATGAAGCCATTGACACTGCCAAATCCCGGCTTCGCTTCTTCCGTATTTTGAGCCTGCTCTGTGCCAACAGGCGTCCCCTCCGCTGACGGAGAGTCTGCGTCAGTAGGGACGGGAGTCTTGGCGGCATGGGCAGATGTCGGGGCGGGGGGAGGCGTGGTGTCATAGGTCAATGAGCGCAGATATTCAGCAACCGCCCACATATCTTCATCCGAAAGATTTTCCCCGAATGCGGGAATCTCTTCATTGCCAAGCCGCACGATGCGTGCCAACGCCACCGTGCTCAGGCTGGACATTCTGGTCTGGTCTTTGTAGTAATCAAGGGAGCAGTCTGCACAATTCGCTTCGAAGATCTCTTTGCCTTTTGCTATCTGTTCTTCAGAAGTATGCAAGGTCATAATGTAGGCGACCGCGTCCCAGCGCTCCTGGTCGTTGAGGCTGGCGAACGGAGGCATGAAGCGCTCGATCTTGCCGCGCGTGACGGTGGTGTACCAGGCGGCAGGAGAAGCGGGACGGGCGATCTCTGGCAGGGCGAAGGCGGGCACCGTGACACCCAATTGAATGCCCTGCGGTCCATCTCCTAAGCCGGTGGCGCCGTGACAAGCCGCACATTTTTCGAAGTAGATCGCTTCGCCGTTGGCAACGTTTGGCATTTGCGACGGGACCAGCACAAGCGTGGGCATCGGTGTCGGTGCAATGTAACCGGGAGGTGGTGTCACGTCCTCGGCAAGGGTCAGGTTACAGGCGGAGAGGAGTGTGGTAAGAAGAATAAGAATTGCGATGCGTAATTTCATTTATATTGTCCGTAGATGTTTTGTAATCTTTATGCGAGAACCGGGTCCTAACCACTGAGGCACTGAGTGTTTAATGAATTTCTCAGTGCCTTTGTGTCTCCGTGGTTCAATAATGCGAATTATGAAAGCGACTTCCCGCATGAGGGGCAGAATTTATCCGAAGCCAGTACGGGCTTTCCGCACTTCGGGCAGAATCCAGCTGATTTGCCATTGCGTGATTTGCGGCGCGACACGATCATCGATTCGATCGCGTCATCTGTAAGTTCTGATTGATGGGGTGAGGCGTCTGCACGGCGCGTGGCGATGGCTTTTTCCAGACGAGATTCGGCATCCTGCGCTGAAACAGCCTTGGGTGAGAATGAATCGATCTGTCTTAGAATATCCGCACCCTTTTGTAGAAGAGTTGCGCGTTGTGCAGGATATTCTCCTTCGGGGATCTTCCCAAGGTTGAAATCGAAATCCAGTTCCTGTAATGAGTTGACAACCCGGTCGCGTTCTGCGAGCAGGGAGGAAAGTTCGTGATCCTCCGCTGTCACACGGCGTGCCTGCCGTTCGAGGAAGGGAACGTACAGATACAAACCAACGAGAATGGCAACCCCAAATGTAAGTAGTATTGCGGCAATTTCCATGTGTCCCTCTATTCGGCAAGCATCGGGTCTATGATGTTTCGGATCTGCTGGATGGATGCGAACGGTCCCACCTGCACGTAATGCAACACACCTTCGCGATCGATGAAGTAGGTTTCAGGCACACCCTTGATGCGGAAATACTGCGAGATTCGCGTGGCGAGGTCCGGTCCATTGGGGAAGGTGATACTGAATTTTTTCAGGTACACGCGTGCTTCGGGTTCTGTGTCCACATAATCCACACCGAGGAAAATGACCTGATTGGTCGGCTCGTAATATTCCCAGGCGCGCTGCAGGTCAGCAGCTTCCTGTTCACATGGCTTGCACCACGATGCCCAGAAATTGATCACCACCACCTTGCCGCGGAAATCCTCCAGGTTGACCTCACTTTTTCCTTCATATTCATAACCGCTGAACAGAGGCAATGTAAAGTCGTCCACCACCTGACCGGGCTGGATGGTTCCCTGCTGCGCACGGTTCAGTCCCATGGCAACCACCACGAGCAGACCAGTCAAAAACACCCAGATGATGACCTGTGCCCAGAGCGGAACGCCTTTGCGTTCAGGCGCGTTGTTCGTTGATTCCGTCATCTACGTTATTTCCTTTTCTTCAATTCTTCTTCCATCTTGCGGATGTAATCATCCTGCGGGATGGACTCCGCTTCGATCTCTCTGACACCTGCTTCTGTTCCAACCGGCTTGAGCCACATCTTGAACCCGCGGAAGAGCAGAAACGCTCCCAGGATGAAGGCGACTACAGGCACGAGGTATGAAGCCCAGCGATTGGGCGGTTCGTCAAGCACGCGCGCGCCATACTGATCAACAAAGTACTGCTTGATCTCATCTTCGCTTTTGCCCTCTGCCAACTGCGAACGGATCAACTCGCGCCATTGACGGCATGCTTCCGTGGGACAAACATCCAGCGGCGTGCTTTCGCAAACAGGACAGTACAACTGCTTGGCGATCTTGTTCACCTCATCATCAGTTGGCACGCCGTCTTGTGCGAAGACGGTGGTTACCGAACTGAAGACGATGAGAAGAAAGAGTGTTAATTGTATGATGTGTAAAAATCTTTTCGACATATCTACCTGTTTATCTGACTGGCTCAATCTGCCGCGCTGGTCTGATGTGCACGTCTGCTGCTGCGCACGGTCACGTGTTCAGGGTCTTTATCGGGCCATGCCGCAATGATGACACCAACGATGAAGAGCAGGCTTCCCAACCACAGCCAGTTGACCAGCGGGTTGACGAAGAGTTTGAAAGTGGTGCTTGCCTGATTGATCGGTTCCCAATCCACCAGCAGAACATACACTTCATCTTTGAACGAAGCCAACTGACCGGGGATGGTCATGGGTTGCTGACTGTCGAAGTAGAAATCCTTGCGCGGGTGCAGGTTGCCGAGCAGGTTGCCGTTCGCATCGTAGACTTCAACCACGGCACGCGTGTAGTTTACGCCAAGCGCATCATTATCCCACGAGGCCACTTCCTTATACTTGACAGTGTAGCCGGAGAGTTCGAGCGAATCGCCAATGGCAATGGTCCCCTGTGTCTCCACCTGGAAGATCTCGATGCCGAGAATGCCGATCGCCATCAGCATCATGCTGATATGGATGATGTATCCGCCATAGCGGCGTCGGTTGCGTCCTGTCAAATTCCAGAAGGCGGTGAAGATATTTTCACCCTGGCTCCTCTGGCGTGCCAAAGCGCCGCGACCATATTCATAGATCGTTACAAGCAGAACCAGTGCTACAAGGAAGAAACCAACCAACGCGATGATGTTCTGTGTGTAAGTGAACGCGAGAATGGCAGTGACGATGGCTGCACCCACTGCTGGTTTCCAAATGGCGCGTCCCAGGGTTTTGACGGTGGAATGTCCCCAGGCGGAAAGCGGTGCAACACCCATGAGCAACATCAATGCCGCGAATAATGGACCAGTGGCACGCTCATAAAACGGAGGTCCAACTGTCACCTTTTGCCCGGTTGTGAGTTCAGAAATCAGCGGATAGATCACACCCCAGAAACATACTACCAGGATGCTCATGAACAACAGATTGTTAAGCAGGAACAACGCCTCACGCGAAAGCAGGGAGGTCATCTGCGTCTCGGATTTCAGCAAATCCCAGCGGTAGATGATCAGTGCAACGGATGTGATGAGCGTGATGCCGATGAAAGCGAAGAACAACGGACCGATGGCGCTCTGCGCGAACGAGTGTACGGAGGACAGCACGCCGGAACGGGTCAGGAACGTACCGAAGATGACGAGGTCATAGGTCAGGATGATGAGCAACATGTTCCAGTGCTTGAACAAGCCGCGCTTTTCCTGGATCATCACGGAGTGCAGGAAGGCGGTACCGGTCAGCCACGGCATGAACGCCGCGATTTCCACCGGGTCCCAGCCCCAGTAGCCACCCCAGCCAAGCACATCATATGCCCAACGTCCGCCCAACACGAGTCCGGCAGAAAGGAACAGCCACGCCCACAACGTCCAGCGGCGCGTGAGACGGATCCAGCGGTCGTCGGTGCGACCCGTGATCAACGCGGCCAATGCAAACGCATACGGGATGACGAAAGAAACGAAGCCAAGATAAAGCATCGGGGGGTGGATGACCATTCCAGGGTGGCGAAGAAGTGGGTTTAGTCCCTGACCATCTGCCGGGGTGAAGATCATGCTGTTTTCGGGCTGGAAGGTATATGGCTGGATATTCCCATCAAAGGTTTGAAAAAGTTGTGCAAACGGGTTCTCGAAGAAGACGTTCATCCCCAGGAAGAAGGCGAGAGTCACGCCGCCCACCACGATGACCCAGGGCAGGAACTCGCGGTCTCGATCCCATTGTTTGAACGTGACCAGGGATGTGAACGCCGCCATCAGCCACGACCAGAAGAGAAGCGAACCGGCTTGTCCGCCCCACCAGGCGGTCACTTTGAGGTACATGGGCATCGAGCGGCTGGTCACTTCGTAAACGAATTGCACCTCATAATGGTCATTGACCAGAAGGTAAATAAGAATACCTGCGGTGAGTGTTAGCAGGGGCCAGGTAAGTAGCATGGCACGGCGCGCACTTTCCACCATGGCAGGTTTCTTTTTCAATTCGCCGTAGACAGCCGCGAATACACTATAAAGAGCCACTAAAAAGGATACAACTAAAACACCATACCCGAAATCTGCGATCATGGAATCTCCTTACGATTAAAACCCTAAAGGTCCAACAGACCTTTAGGGTTTTTTGAGAATTATTTGCTTGCCGATTGTTCCGGCACAGCCTCTTCGTATTTGGTGGGACATTTGAGCAGGAGCTCATCAGCGTGGAAAACGCCATCGTCACCAAGTTTGCCGGTCACGATGGCCTGCGCCTCATTCCTCAACAGGTCCGGCATGGGACCTACATAGACCACCTTTATGCGCGAACGGGACGGGTCAATCGTTGCCTGGTGCAACGCCTCCGCCAGACCGCCCTCATCTTCAAGGACTGCCTGGTCGCCGGGGACATGCGCCACCTCGAAGGTTAGGGTCAAAGACTGCGCGTCATAATTGATCGTATCGCCGATCACAGCACCGGAAACGCGCAGGTTGCGACCCACAATATCCGAGCCTTTTGCGTTCAGTTCGTCAATGGTCAGAAAATATTCCGAAGTTGCCGCGGTGGATGACCAAATGAGAAAAACCACTGCGCCCAAAATGAGAACGCCTCCGATGACGAATTTGTTGATTTTCATGAAGAACCTCCGACAACAGATACTGCTAGGGTTATTTTTTCGTTGATGCATATTTTCACATGTAGAGATTAATGGTTAGTGAGAAGCCCCCTAGATAAATGTCACTTTCTATTTCTGACAAAAGACCTCCGAGTTTATCCCCCGCTGATGGCGATCACAAAATGAACCTCGCTCTCCTCCCTCAACTTCTCCCGCATCTTCAAATGCGATACCTGCCCATCCACCATCACGGATATGTTCGGGCGGATCTTTTCTCCCTCACACAGCCTGTCCTTGACCCCAGGATATTCCGCCTCCAAGGACTCGATCGCCTCACGCACGCTGGAAGCTGCTACAACGACCGAGGTTTTTCCTTTCGTGAGGTTGCGAATGGGGGCAGGGATGAATATGGTGGGCATGGTTGTCGACTGGGCCCCCTGAGCCGATAGGCGAAGAGTCTCTGGGATTATCGCAGAGATGCTTCGCGGGTGCTCAGGGTGACAATCCTAATAGCTCTTGCTCCTGTCAAGGAAGTAGGTATGAAGATGGACGGCATGTGGATCACGCTCGTCTCATTATCTTGTGTTCTCCAAAATCCAAATCATGAAAGGACTGTTATCGTTAAAATCCGAATAGGCGTAATCACCGTAAAACGCTTTGATTTTGAATCCTGCAGTTCTGACGAGTTCTTCAAATTCGTCTTTTTGCGTGAGGCGGAAATGGAGTTCCAATAAACGTTTGGATATAAGAACACCTTTTGCGCCATATTCTTCGTAGAACTGCAGCGCTTCCACGATCTGATCGTCATCGTCGTTAAAATTTTCGACTCCCCAAAGAAGTAAAGATCCATGGTCGGGTAACGGATATGTTCTATATAAACGTAATTGACTGTCCACCGCTTTCCGTCGAACATTTGGATTCCCCAAAGTGCAGATGAACGTGCCGCCAGGGGGCAGATGCTCTTGAATTCGTGCGATCGCCCTGCGCTGGTCATCTGGTGAAATAATGTGGGCAAATGAATGAAATGGGATGATTATCATCTCAAATTTCTTTTCGAGTTTGAGATCACAAACATTCATTTGATAAACGTCTGCATTCAATCCCATTTGACGAAGCTTGTTCACAAGGATTGCATTTGATTCTGCAGAGATGTCCATACAGGTAAGTCTTACCCCTGCTTCAATCAGTGGAATGGATACTCTTCCCGTGCCAGACATCAATTCCAATACTTCACCAGACGCCTTTTTGGCTTCTTGTACGAAGAAGTCGATATCGAAGGTTACAGGTACATAAATATCATAGAGATCTGCAATGTAATCATAGTTGTTGATTTCCATTTGCGCAGCCTTCTTTCGACATTTGCAGTGGAACGCGCTGCTTCCACATCGTCTCACGCAGGCTGGAAGGGGATGCAGCTGCCATAGCTTTTCCTTCCCTCAAGTCGCGGAGGAGGCGGGGATGAAGATTGTTGGCATTTACATCTTGCCGCAGATACACCAAGTTCACAATGACCAATAAAAGGTTTTCGCTGACTTCCCTGTGACTGTGTGGCTTTTTTTCACTTCTTCAAAGCCTCAACCACCTTCGCCGGTGACATCGGCAACTCTGCCATCCTCACACCAATCGCGCTGTGAATTGCATTCGCGATTGCTCCCGGCGGCGGGACAATGCACACTTCGCCAACGCCTTTCACACCAAATGGGTGGTTGGGGTTGGGAACTTCCACAAGGATAGTATCGATCATCGGCAGATCCAATGCGACCGGCATACGATAATCCAGCCAGCTTGAGTTGAGCAAGCGTCCCTGTTCATCGTAGAGATATTCCTCATTCAACGCCCAGCCAACACCCTGCGCAACGCCGCCTTGAATTTGACTCTCAACATATGCGGGGTAGATCGCTTTGCCAACATCCTGTACCGCCGTGAATCGCAGGATCTGCACTTTGCCGGTATCGGGGTCCACTTCCACATCCACAATGTGAGCGGCAAAGCCGGGGATGGCGCCCCTTGCCTGGACAGCCGCACTCGCAATCACAGAGCCGCCTGTTTCATCGAGTTTTGCGGAAAGTTCTTTGAAAGTCAGCTTGTGTTCACCTGATGAAAAGATGCCGTTCTCAAACTGCACTGCATCTTTTTCCACCTCCCACACGATGGCGGCGCGTTCTTTCATTTTCTCGATCAAGGCTTTCCCTGTTTCAATGACCGCCCAGCCTGTGGCAAATGTTGTACGGCTGCCATACGTCCCTTCGGTGTAACCAACCTCACTTGTGTCTGCTATGGCCGGGCGGATATCCTCCGCCGCAATCCCGAGAGTCTCTGCGATTTGCATAGCCAGTGAAGTGCGTGAGCCGCCGATATCCACGGAACCTTCCAGTAGATTGACTGTGCCATCGTTGTTCACGGTTGCAGTGGCAGATGATTTCCCGCCGTGGTTGAACCAAAAGCCTGAAGAAAACCCGCGCCCTCTATTCGGTCCAGCAGGAAGCGGTGATTTGTAATGATCCGACTCTTTGGCGGCTTGCAGCGTTTCCAAATAGCCGATGCTCTTAAATGCAGCGCCGTCGATTCTGCGATCCCCATCTTTGACACCGTTAAGCAAACGGAACTCAATCGGATCCATGCCGACTTTTTCAGCGAGTTCATCAACCACGGTTTCCGCAGCGAAGGCGGCATTGGTCCCGCCTGGAGCGCGATACGCAGCCGTACGCGGCTTGTTGACCACTACATCATAGCCATCGACGCGCCCGTTTTCGATCTTGTACGGAGCAAGCATCACAACCATCGCCCCGCCAACCGGCGAACCAGGATACGCCCCCGCCTCATATAAGAGTGTTGCTTCGGCAGCAGTGATCTTGCCATTCGCATCCGCCCCCATCTTGACCTTGATGTATGAACCCGAAGTAGGTCCAGTTGCCGCCAGCACATCGGCGCGGTTCATCGTCAGTTTGACAGGGCGATATCCGCTTTTCTTGGAAAGCAGCACAGCGAGTGGTTCGAGATACACGCCATTCTTGCCGCCAAAGCCACCGCCGATCTCCATCGGTATCACGCGGATGTCTGAAACGGGAATCTCCAGAATTTCAGACACTTGTTCGCGCACACCGAACGAACCTTGCGTGCTGCACCAAACCGTCACTTGCCCATCGTGGTTGTATTGTGCCGTTCCGTTCTGCGGCTCGATGTATCCCTGATGCA
>CAYTDB010000149.1:0-11886 GCA_964436455.1 uncultured Anaerolinea sp.
CACCACCGGGTTAATGTAGGTCGCCAGAGCGCCGTTCGGTGCAACAGGGGTTGGGAGCCCGTCCGTCTGGTAGCCCCACACCCAGGTGCCAGCATACGGTGCAGGGGCAGGGTTGGCTGGCGTGGGCACCGGCACGAAGCCGGTCGGCATCACGTTGGCCTTGAACTCTTCCATGCGGATGGTCAGATTGGTCCCGGTGGCCAGGACTATGTCTCCTCCCAGCAACGGCAGCGGGTCCACGAACTGCGGAATGGCACTGCCCGGGAGCGCGGTCTGTGGGCCGGCAAAGGCGCCGTAGGCGCGCTGCAGGAAGCGTTGCCGCGTGGCTGCATATATTGCCGCAACACTGGCGCCAGAAAGTTTTAGAAAGTTTCTTCTTGAAATCATAGCATTCTCCTTGTTACTATTGATTATTGTTGTCTCCTCGATTGTGTTTTGAAATTTTCCTGTATTTGAGGGGTATTGGCATGTCGTGTGTCAGTTTCTCCTTTCGGTGAAAACCAAACTCTGGTATACAGATTTTTGTGATGTTTTCATCTTACCTGTCCATGGAGACATTCCAAGTGATATTTGTCATGTTACATTTGTCATGTTGAGGTTACATTTACTATGGCGCTGAGTTTTGAAAAATCTCTTCTTGATAACATGGCATTTCTCTTATCTACCAATTAGGGGATGAATTGTTCCATCCCCCTTGCACGGACTTGCCATTGAGATTATCTCTAGTTTGAGGGTTGCCTTCTTGTGCATCTAGATCAATTTCAATAACGGATAATAAATCGGATGCTTCCTTGATACATATCGTCTGCTTGTTGTAGACTTCCAACAAATTTTTTTCAAGGTTAATGATGACTACCTTCAGCTTGGGGAAAATTTTTACGATTTTTGCCAACAGGTGCGCCTTTTCTGTAAAAGTGCCTTCATGTAGAACCAACACATCGGGATGTGCCATTTTCAAATCCCTTATCAAGATGTTGTCTTCCAGATCATTGGAAAACCGAACCACCTTCCAGTTCACCTTCCCATTCAGCAATATCTCAACTGCTTTTAAAAACAAATTATCATCACCCCACAGGGTGATTACTTTTGTGTCCATAAAGTCCGTACTGTTGAAGGTGTGATTGGCTGCTTTCATGAGCATCGTTGATAGTGCGCCTTATTACTCCCCATCATATTGAAAACTCCGTTCAGGGAACATCCTTCCCCCTCCATCAGCAGGAATTAAAAAAAGACCATCCCAAGGATGGTCTTTTTGCCAGGGAATTAATCCCCGAATTAATCCCTCTTAATCCCTATTTTACGAGACCGTTTTTTTTAGCATATTCAGCCGCTTCACGGCGGTCAGAAAGCCCCAGTTTCCCCAGAATCGAATGAACATGATACTTTACAGTGTTCTCGGCAACAACCAGGTGATCTGCAATCTCTGAGTTGCTGTAACCGGAGGCAATTTCCCGCAGGACTTCCAACTCGCGTTGGGTGAGAGTAGGATCACCTTTGTGTTCTGGTGCCTTTGAACGTGCAAGTTCTTCCATGACACGCATGGTCATGGAGCGTGATAATGCACTCTCTCCTTCGTAAACAGACTTAATAGTGGATACCAGTTTCGTTGGATGCATATTCTTCAAAAGATATCCCTTGGCACCGCATCGTATGGCAGCAAAAAGGTTTTCGTCCTCCTCCGACATTGTCAGGAAGACGATCTTGCTCGCCGGATTCTTCTTCATGATCTCCCGTGTAGCATCGACCCCGGTTCCATCCGGCAGTCCAAAATCCATCAAGACAATATCAGGATTTTGCGAAACGACCAGCTCAACGGCTTCCCTCACGGTTCCCGCCTGACCGACAACCTGAACATCAGGTTCCGAGCGGATGATCGATACCAACCCTTCACGGAAAAGGATATGATCATCCACAACAACAATTCGGATGGGTGTGCCTTTTATGTTATTCATACGGCACTCGTATCTTGATTTTTGTGCCTGCGTCAATGGCCGAATGTAAGTTTAACGAACCATTCAACAATTCTGCCCTCTCTCTCATAAACTTTAACCCGTAGTGGCTTCCATATTGCATGCTAAACGGGTCAAATCCTTTTCCGTTATCAGAAACTATCAACCCCAGGCAGTCTTCATCCCAGTCAATTGAAATCGAAACCTGACTCGCCTGTGCGTGCTTTTCGATGTTTGTTAAGGCTTCCCGGAAAATATAAAATAACTGGCGCATCCTTTTCGGTGAAAGTGACCGTGGGGAACCATCATGTGAAAAGGAGACTTTGATTGCAGACCTCTCCTCGATTTGTTCTGCGTAACGAGAGAAAACCCGAAACAGGTCGGATGAATCGCTCGTTTGAAGAACTGCCAACGTACCGCGTATCAAATCATAGGACTCGTTTGCAGCTTTAGTCATCATTTGCAATTCGGACTGAATATCAGCTTTTTTTATTGATTTGTTCTCAGAAAGATGTTCAAGCTTCATGCGCAAGAAGCCTATATTCTGACCGATCGTATCATGCAGATCGCGGGCAATATCCAGTTGCATGGTGTGGACCGTTTGAGTGAGTGTTTTTTCATTTTGGTTGTGTTCCTCGAGCTCAGCTTCGGTTTGTTTGCGTTGCGTAATATCACGGTTGCTCACGCGTCGTCCCAGATAACGGTTATCTGTTCCGAACACCGGGCGGCATATGTGTTCGATCCAATGTTCCTCTCCATTACGTGCAACAATACGATATTCCACTTTTTCAACCCCGGCTGTTTCATCATGAACCAGCTGATGATGTTTTTCATAAAAGGGTCGATCATCCTGATGAACAATTTTGATGAGCAGGTCTGGGTCTATTGAAAATTCTTCAGCTTTATGCCCTGTAATCCGTTCACTCGAAGGAGAGTTGTATACAATTTTTCCATTCGGGTTCAGCCACAGTTCCCAGTCGTATGTCCAGTCTGCGAGAGTGCGGAATTTTTCCTCGCTCTTGCGTTGTGCGTCTGCGGTCTGTTTGTGATTGATAATATCCCAGGTAAAATCTGCGAGTGTGGAAACAAGTTCGATGTCCTTTATTGTGTAATCATGGGGCTTGTTCCCCACTCCCAAAACAGCAACAATTTTTCGGTCCCGGAAGATCGGAACTGCCATCTCGCGGAGAATCGGTGCATGACCTTCGGGTAGTCCCTTACGGTCTGGCAGGGAGGCGTAATCATTATGAAATACTACCTTACGCTGGCGGATGCAATCCGCCCAGATCCCGGCTTGATCCGCAGGGTAATGCCTCTCAATACCATTCACTTCGCACATGTTTTGAAGTGTATTAGTTGACCAGGTCTGGAGTTTTATTGTCGTTTGATCAGAATCGACAAAATGGAAATATCCCACTTTGCTGTCCGTTAGGACCTCGAGTTCGTCGAGGGTAAATTGCAATATCTCATCCAGAGTGTGTGTATTGGAATGTTCAATGATCCTCAAACGGGATTTCAGAACCTGCTCGACCTGATATCGTTGTTGGATATGTCTAAGGATGGGTCTAAAAGATAGGAAATATAGAATGGGGAAAATGATCACCGTCATGACAGTGGCGTCGATGATCACCTGTTGATAATAGGGTAAATGTCTTTGAAAAAAGACGACGATCATGGCTATGATTTCCGCCACCGCGATGCCAATGATCGTGATCAACAAGATAAAGACAGGAGAATACTTGCCCTGAATTTTCTTCAGATCAGCATCCCGCTGCAAAGTAAAGGGAGATGTATCTAACTTTTTTCCCGAAGACCGGGGCATGTCATTTTCAGGATTCATCTGTTTCCGTCATGTAATGATTGATCCCGACATTAATTTCGTTTTGAACAGCAATTAGTTCTACCATGGGAAATGGTTTAAAAAATGTTGCTAAGGTTGTTTCCCCCGGTTAGCGGGGAGCATGGTTTGATATGATTTTAATATTTTTGGGCGTCTATTACAAGACAGATAATTTGGATAAAGGTTACTTGTTTACGGAAATTTTCCATTAATCCTTGCATCATAAACCGGCCCGGTTTTTCTCCCCCCCCTTTCAAAACAGAGTTCAAAGTGACTAATGTGTTTGTGAACAAGTGTAACGGGTTCGTTCTTTGGTTCATAAAGATTTTCTAGAATGAAGCCACAGCCTCATCCACCGTGTCATGGATTTCTATGAACTGTGAGATGCCGGTCATTTGCATGATTTCGCGCATGACAGTTGTTGCCCCGGTGACCTTGAGGTGGTTCCCATTGTCGCTTTTTGCCAGTATCTTGTGCACAACCACAAGCGCACGTAAGCCGATGCTCGTCATGGAGTCGGTAAGGCTCAGATCGATAACCAGGTTGCGCGCCCCGTCATCGTAAGCCTTTTGCGCGGTCGCTTCCAGTTCAGAGAAGTTACCCAAATGGACGCGTTCCTGCAAATGGAAAACTGTAACGGGAACCCGCCCCTGTTTTTGTGTGATCCCTACGAGAGCCATTTTGATCAACCTTGATGAAGAATTTCGATGTTTCAATGATACCCCAAAATAACAAAGAGACTGATTGTTCATCAGCCTCTTCTCCAGTCTATGTTTGTTTTGCACTTTTCGCTTGTGCTGCCGGTTGTATGTTTCGTATCAGTTGCAGGGATGGCAGGTAATTTGTGCATGCGCGCAGGGACCTACTCAGAAAGCCCATGCCGCCGTTCCCATCCTTGCCGTGCATATGTCCCAGCCCCATGTTCATAAGAAGTCCGGGATGATCTGGAAACTGTGAAAAGAGCCGGCCATAGATCTCATCAGCTTCCTGATATTTTCCCTTGCGTGCCAGTCTGTTGGCTTTTGCCAATTCCTGGAATTGCGGTTCGCGCCCGGACTGAGCCTTGATCCACATATAGATGGCTGACGGAACCCCGAGCAGGAAAATCAGGTTGGTGAGCAGTGTCCGTTGTGCCAGTTTGGTTGCGCAGGTGTCACAGACGTAACTTCTCTTCAGCGACCAGCCGTAGACAACAAGCAGGAAGTAGAAGTTGAACACTGTATCCGCGCACACGGTCATACATATTGCATTCGTCGCATACCTGATAAGTATCCCCATTGGAGACGACCTGTTGACTGGTGTTGAATATTGATCCGCAGAAACGACAGAAGGTATAGGACGAATTTTCAAAATCGGTCAGGTCAACCGTGGCTTTACAGTGCGGACAGGTCATCGCGCGGAATAGGTTTTCCTTTCCTTCAGCGGCAAGTCGTTGCCTGCGGTTTTGGGCATGGATCGAAGAGGAGAACAGGTCAATGTGTTTCCTGAGATCGAGTGCCGGAACCTTGGAAACATCAATGACCAGATAACGGTTCTCCTGCAACCGCTTTTGCGCTTTTGGTCCAAGCGGCGTGGATGGCGCAAGCAGGAGCACCAGCCTGTTATCACGGTTGGAGGTGTCGAGGATGTTCCCGTAAGAGATTTCCTCCCCGTTGAGGTTGAGTGTCCGATCCGAGGCGTTGGCTTTCCCAGCGGTCAACCCCACTGCCTGTTTGTTTTGGATATATCGAAATTTGAACTCAAAATTTTTTGCAGTTTGCATGTGAATTCAGTCCTCCCAGGCTACATTTCCCAGACAAGATTTATGAAACTTGGAATAGTGTAGCACTTTCAGAATTCCGATTCAAGAAATGGAAATGAAAACTTCCTGACAAAATTTTTATGTCAGGAAGCTATGGTTGGTATGAGATGGTGAAGGTTTTGTAGATTTATCAGTCCGGTATGGAGATGGGTTCGCCCGCGGTTCTTTCTCTCAATTCTGTGTGAGGGGTGAAGAACGTGGATGCCAGTGCAAAACCAGCAGCAATGAAGGCAATAATAAAGACCAGGCTGATCGCATCTGCCACCGCAACCCGTGCGCCTTCGTTGATGACGGTTTCGGCGCCGGGCAAAGGGTCGAGTAAGCGCGAAACGAGTTCCGGGTCCAGCCCTGAAGCGGTGAGGTTCGATGCAAGTCGTGCGCTTAGTGCGGCTCCCATCACGCTCACACCCAGAGTCCCGCCAATCGAACGGCTGAATTGGATCGTTGACGTTGCCACACCGAGCTGTCGCCTTTCGACGGTTGTTTGCACCGCGATCAAAAACGAAGGGATGGAAAGTCCCATGCCGATACCCATCAATGAAACGAAGACCATGAGCCAGGCGCGGCTGGTGTTCACATCCACACGGGACATGAGAAATGCTCCAAGGACGAGTAACGTGGTGCCAGAGATTGCCAACTTGCGATAACCGATCGTCAATAATAATCGCGTACCGATGATGCTTGCCGCCACCCAGCCCAATAGCATCGGGGTGATGGTGATACCCGCCTCTGTCGCGCTGGTGCCAAGCACCGCCTGCACGAACAGTGGTATGAACGAAACGCTGCCGAACATTGCCCAACCCGAAAGCACGCCATGCGCAATGGATGTGGCAAACAACCGCTCGCGGAACAATGGGATCGGCAGGATGGGATCCGCCGCGCGACTCTCAACCCAAAGCAGCAGGATGAACAACACAATTGCTGAAACGATCAATATCCAGCTCGTGGATGTGCCAACGTTGAATAGGCCCATTAAAAGAGCGACAACGCTCGCGGATAACAATGCCGCGCCTGCATAATCTACAGCGGGTCTCGCGTGACTGTGAACCTGATCCTGCCATGCGAGAGCGACCAACGCCGCCCCAAGCAATCCCGGAACTATGTTGATGTAGAACACCCAATGCCATGTCAGCTTATCCACGATAAAACCGCCCAATAACGGACCAATAATGGATGAAACTCCCCACACGCCTGAAAAGAAACCTTGCATCCTGGCGCGCTGTTCGAGGGTGAACATCTCGCCGATGAGGATGAATGCCATTGGCATGACTCCGCCTGCACCGAGTCCCTGCAAGGTGCGGGCGAAGATCAGCTGTGTCATGCTATTTGCCTGTCCGCACAGGATGGAACCGGTCAGGAAAAGCGCCATCGCAAACACGTACAACTTGCGGCGTCCGTAAAGATCAGAGAGCTTTCCATAAAGCGGAACGGTGGTTGTGGATGCCAGCATATATGCCGAGAAGACCCACGCATAATGTTCGAGTCCGCCCAGCTGCCCAACGATGGTTGGCATGGCGGTGGCAACGACAGTCGATTCCATCGAAGCCAGGAAGAGACTGAGCATGATTCCAATAGTAACGAGGATAATGCGGTTACGTGACATATAAGCCTTTTGAGATGGCACAGGGATGAATTGCGCAATCATACTCCAAAACAAAGGGACTGGCGAAAGCCAGTCCCGGTGGGGAAATGAGTTGTGAAGATCACCTCTCCAATAACGGTGGTCCTTGTTGTATACGTTCAGTCGCTTTTTCTTCCGTTGCTTCCCATAACCCTTCGATCCACCATGTCACGCCTGCTTCACTCAACTGCTGGAATTTATCTTGAAGTTGGGTCTGATCAAGATCGGTCGTACTGCCGTTCAGCACAATGTCGAATGGCATTGACGTGGAACGATTGGCATCCACAAATGATTTGATCTCGCGGATGTCGGCGGAGGTTACATCCTCGGGCTTATTATCCCTGCTTCTCTTTTCGACGATCACGCCGTCACATTTTAAAGTGCGTTGCATGGATTTTTTGCTGGGCCAGAGTCCCACGCACCATAACGGTATACGCGGCTTCTGTATTGGCTTGGGCGGATAATACATTTCATCCAATTGGGTGAGTTTCAGGTGGTAATGTTTTCCGTCATAATCGAACTGTTTGCGCTGATCAAACAATGTCAAAATATCGATGGTTTCATCCAGCATCTCCGCGCGGGATTTGACATCGGTCACTTCATCGGGGAAGGCGTGCCAACCCATCCACGCGGCACCTGCTCCCAAGCCCAATGTTAATCGCCCGTTGGACAGTTGGTCCAACGCAATGGACTCGCTTGCCAGCTTCCATGGTTTTCGAAGAGGCACCGGTGTGATCATAGTGCCAAGTCGAATCTTGCTGGTGGTCATTGCCGCTGCTGCGAGACCGATCATGGGGTCTTCACACCAGATGGCGTCACCTAGAAAAACACCGTCCCAACCGGTCTCTTCCGCCAGCTTGGCAAATTTCGCGACCCTACGCGGGGTGGTGTAAGGGAGAGCGATACCGTATTTCATTAGCTTTCTGATTTCCTTGTTAATGGAACAGATATGTGATTGCTGATCTGACACAATTCCGGTCACTTCTGCTTCGGAAGCCTTGGAATGATGAAGGGAAATTCCCGTTTGTATGCCAGATAGGCCTCTCCGAACCGCTCGGTTAATTCCTTCTCCTCGAGTAATTTGAGATAGAGTACCAGCAACATACCAAAACACAAGACGATACCGATGCCGGCAATGGTGCCAGCATAGACCGCAATGCCCAAGTACGCTGTAATGGTACCGAGTGTCATCGGATTGCGACAATAGCGGAACGGACCGTCTATCAGTAATTTCTGTGTGGGTAACATTGGCAAAGGCGTGCCGCTTGCCCGCGAAAATTGATCATAGATCGACCAGAGGGCGAAGAAGAATCCCAGGATCATCAAGAAGCCGCCGAGGATGTGATTGATCGTGCCGAAATTGAGGGAAGGCAGAGCAAGCTTTCGGTCAAGGGATGCGCCACCTCTGCTGATGGCGAGTGGAAGCAGGTACAAGAAGAGTACGCCGGCGGCTAGGAGCGCCAATACTCTTACTAACCCAGACTGTTTCTTTCTTGCCCATTTTGAATAAAGGGACATGGTTGCTCCTTGTTTATTCGCTTCAAAAACCACTGCCTATGGCGGTGGTCCATGGAAAAGGTTCTACCGTGGTAGTAATTCATAAAGATAATAATGAACCTATTACCAACAAGAGTGATGGACAGAGTTGGCTACGATGGATTGAAAACCCTTTATCTTGAGTTCAAGATAATTGGAGCGTTCGCCAAAAGCCACCGCCTTTGGCGGTGGTAGTTTACTCGTTCCAATAAGAATGATATATCATCTCCCCAGCTGTTTCATGTGTCATTTGTAATCAAAAACTCCCGCCAACCTTTGAGCGGGAGTTTTTCGTTGTTCTAATTCATTTCGGGTGCTGGTACACCCGCACATAATCCACATACATCATTTGCGGGAAGACGCTGGTCTCATCGGGACTGCCGGGCCAGGTTCCACCGACGGCAATATTGATAATGAGATAGAAATCCTGGTCATACGGAGCAGGGAACTGGGCACCCTTTTTCCCGGTTGTGAACCATTCATTTGCCGAGTGGAAGAGATTGCCATCCAAATACCAGCGGATCTCATCCGGCTCCCATTCCACGGCAAAGATATGGAAATCATCTGCATATGTTTGACCAGCAGGCAGATCATAGTAACCTGATGAACGCTCAGGCGGATTGCCGTAGTGAAGCGTCGCATAGGAGCGATAGGGTTCACTGCCGATCAACTCCATGATATCGATCTCGCCTCCCGCGGGACCTGAACCATAAGCTGCCCTGGATGGAAACAACCAAAACGCGGGCCAGATGCCCTGCGTGTTCGGGAGTTTGGCGCGGATCTCATAACGCCCATACGTCCAATCCCCTTTGAATTGTGTGGTCAACCGTGCGGAGGTGTAGTCGCGTCCCATTTCGTATTCGTTGATGGCTTTGATGACCAGCATCCCGTTTTCAATGTGTGAGTTCTCAATGGAGTCGGTGTAATACTGCAGTTCGCCGTTACCCCAACCCGAGCCGCCTTGTTGATGATTCCATTTTGCAGGGTCGGGGGCGGTGCCGTCAGGTTGGTCGAACTCGTCGGACCAAACCAAATACCATGATGCGGGGTCAGGAGTGACTGTTTCAGTGCTGGCTGCATTTGATGAACAGCCTGCAAGCAGGAATGACAGAAGGAGAAAAAGACAGGCGACGGGTTTCATGAAAGAGCACCTTGTGTAGAAGTGTGTGATATTGGCAATCATACTCGAAAAGCTTTTGTTGATTTATCGTTCGAGGTTTGTTGAAGTATGAGCATTCCATCCAGTCACCTGATGGTTTTCATTTGGGAGGGTATGCAAGGCATCGATATTAATACCTATTTGCCATGCCCAAATTTCTTATAAAATTTCTATCTTCCTCCTTCGCTTTGTTTATTTTGCGCGGTTAACATATGCCCAATTCAATAATCAATCAAGGAGATAAACCATGACCTTCTATATGCAAACTTATCCGTATCAGAGACCGCAGCGCCGCGTTATTCGCCGATGGGTGAATGACAACCAGCACACGCTCGGTGTCAATATCCGAGAAGAGGACGAAGCCTACATCCTCTCCGCGCTGGTACCGGGACTCAACGCCGATGAACTGAACATCCAGGTGTTGGACGATGTCGTCCGCATCGAGGGCGAGTACAGGAACGATGAGAACCAGTACCTGATGCAAGAACTGCCTCACGGTTCCTTCACACGGACCCTGCGCATGCCAGCCGCCATCGACGCGAACCACGTTGAGGCAAAAATCGCAGACGGTGTTTTAACGCTGACCCTGCCCAAGGCAGAATCAGCCAAGCCGAAGAAGATCCAGATCAAGGTAAAGTAAGAAGCGAAGTTTCGTCAAATGGAAGACCGTGCGTTGGCGCGGTCTTTTTTGTTATTTGTCCTCTTCCCGTATCCGGGCATCCATTCATGCGTCATAAAATATGCCAGACAGAATTGTCGGGCGTGTTTTGCTTTCGATAAGGGCAAACCCGTCGATAGACGAGGACGCAAAGTCATGGATCCTGCTCTGCGGGACCGCCAGACTGCCGAAAGTTGTACTTCGGCAGTTTTATTTCAAGAAGGAGGTATTGCTGAAACATTTTGTGAATATTGTCTTTTCTGAGAACCTGGATAAAAAGGAGTAGAAAATGAATAAGGTTGTCCTCGCGTGGATTCTCACGCTTGCTTTGATATTCAGTGTTGCCGGCGTTGCCGGGGCGATCACTGACGGAGAATTGGATGGCGACAACCACCCAATAGTGGTTCTTCTGGTCATGGATGTTGAAAATGAGCCAACCTATAGATGCAGCGGAACTCTGCTGTCACCAACGGTGGTGTTGACTGCTGGACATTGTGCGTCCAACTATCCTGATCCTGAATATACTGGAATCAGGATCTTTACAGAATCGGATGTGGATAACGGTGAAAATAATTACCCATACTGCAACGATGGCGATAGGAATTGCGTTGAGGCTAGTGAATGGGCTGCTCATCCGGACTATCCAACTGGTCCCTTTTACCAAAATGATGTTGGCGTTGTCATACTTTCCAAACCAGTTGAGGGTATTACCACTTTTGGTAAGTTGCCTGTAGAAAATGAACTTGATAAGTTGATGCCCAAAAAAGGAGATCAGACTTATTTCACCGCGGTCGGTTATGGACTCCAGGCGAGCTTCCCGGATGGTGCTGACTGGAAGACCCAGTCTGACCGGGTGCGCATGGTGGCATATCCATTCCTACTTCAACTCAATGCACCGGGCATGACAGGCGATTTCTCAATGCTGCTCTCGAACAACCATGCCTCTGGCGGCACATGCTATGGCGATTCGGGTGGTCCCAATTTCCTTGGTTCCAGTCTGGTAGTTGCTGGTGTAACATCCTATGGCATGAATGTCTCCTGTGCGGGAACGGGCGGTGTCTTCCGTATGGACCGAGCGAATGTTTTGGAGTTCGTCAACTCATACCTGGAGGAATAAGTTGATGTGATAAATCAGGGCTGCCCAGAAAGACAGGCAGCCCTTTTCTTTTTTATATAAAATATGCAATTTGTGACCGCTCTGGGTATAATTTGTCCATTCTTTACCTTGGAGAGTTTTGTGCGTTACAGATTGTTCATTCTTTTGGTTCTAGCAATATTGTTGAGTGCGTGCGGGACTGGGCAGGAAACTGCCACGGCTGTTA
>CAYTDB010000150.1:0-11872 GCA_964436455.1 uncultured Anaerolinea sp.
CGGCTCGTGTATGCCGTCCATTTATCTTTCACCAGGCGAAAAGCGCCGCCCTTGGCAGCCACCCACAATGCGCCATCAGGCGCCAGGTAAATCTCACTCACAGGACCCAAGGGAATACCTTCGATCTCTGCATAATAAGTAGTGGATCCATCCTTATCGAGCCGGGTAATACCAGAATTGGTACCAAACCATACTGCTCCATCTGGAGTTTCAGACATTGTGTATACATGGTAGTCTGCCAGACCACCTGTGGTGAGATAACGTGTCCAATGCTCATAATCGTAGCGGAAAACACCTCCGTCCCATGTACCAAACCAGATCGCTCCATCGGGTCCTACAATGACCTTTTTCACAATACTGGCTAATAAACCTGCAGGAGGCGCAAAAGTTGTCATTGAAGTACCATCATAAACCGTCGCCCCGCCTTTGAATGTGCCAAACCAGATTTTTTCATCGGGTGTAATTGCGATGGAATACACACCTTCCGAAGCAATACCATCTGCCACGGAATAGGTTGTCCAGTTCGTTCCATCAAAAAGGGCAACATCACTTGAAGTGCCGAACCAAGTGGAGCCATCAGATACTTCATTGATTGCCCATACAGTTCCAGCAGGCACACCATCTTTTTCTGTGAGAGCCTTCCAATCCCAACCATCATATTGAATCACATAACCTTTTCCCCCAAACCAGAGATTGCCATTGGAACCAACATATGAACTGGTGGCAGCTGTAGGGAATGGAACAGCTGACCATGTATCTATTTTATATCGTGATATACCGTGCGAGGTACCAAACCAGACCGCCCCATCGCGAGAGATACAGATCGTAGAGATGAAGTTGTCCACCAGTCCATCTTCAGTAGTGTATCGAATCCAATTTTTCCCATCAAAATGCACTGCCCCATCGACGGTGCCGAACCACACCGTACCATCAGGCGCGACCACCACCGAAGTTAATTGATTGCTCCCCAACCCATGTTCCTTGGTATACCGTGTATACGAACCATCCATATGCCACAATACGGCGCCTCCTGAGCCCACAGATTGCCTTGATGGTCAAAAGCAATATCCGAAATCATGTTGCCATCTGAGAACGTTTCCCAGTTTGGGTACAGCAGGGCAGTCGGCGGGGGCGCGGCAACAAGCTGCGGTGGCGTTGGCAGGACTGGGGTAGGAGGAAGCGCCTTGGACGGCTCCTTAGAGAAAATCATGATTTCCCGCCATCCCACCCACGATGGGCTGCTGACCGTTTCCACCTTGATTTTGGAAATATCCTGCCACGGGAGATTCGGTGAAAATGACAAAAGCTGTCCATCATACGTGTACTGGTCGAAAACAGGCAAAACCTTGTACTTGCCATCCGCACCCTGCCCCAGGATACGGTGAACTGTACTCTCTGCCGGACTTTGGCTTACGCTAAGGCTGATTTTGGAGATCGTGTAGAGTTCGCCCAGATCGATCTCGATCCATTGTGGTGCAAAAACCCCGGAACTCCACCAGGTTTTATAAGCCTTATCAATCGCCATGGAAGGTGGGTTGGTATTCAGGTAATGGGAAGCCAAAAGCGACTTTCCTTCACTGATATATTTCTCAGGGCGCGGCGTTGAAGTTGGTGTAATGGTGGCAGTCGGCTCCGGGGTTTGGGTTTCTTCAGGGGCTACCACTGCAGAGGCGCAAGCGCTGAGGAGCAAGACGAAGATAAAAACCATATTCAGGGTGCATCTTTAAGTTTTCATTGGATAACCACTTTTATGCAATCACTGCATGGTTATATTGTGAATGGGGGAGAATTTGTGCTTCATGCCCTGATATCAGTTATGACACATTCCGGTCACAAGTTAAGAGCCTCCATAATTGGAGGGAAACCACCCCAGTAGAGACCCCAACCGGCAAAAAGCAAGAATGTAAACAGGAATGCCACAAAGAAAAATGCCAGGATGGGCTGCTTGGCAAGTTTCCCGCGTCCCCAAATGAGAACGAGAAGGTTTACGATCGTCACAAAAGGCAAACCGAGAATAAGTGTGTTCCCTTCGACGAAAAAACAGAAGCATGTAAACCCATAAAGAACCCCCGCTGGAACAACCCATTTCCAATTGGTCTTTTCCTCAGTGGGTTGGTGCCAACTTTCGTAGATCAACAGGGCAGCCAATCCTATAACTCCAATGTGCCACAGGTAATGGCTCAGGTATTCATCGTAGAAATAAGTCAGGGTGTAGAGGTCGGTTGGTTTTACGTCAATTACCCCATCCCGAGCCAGATATCCGCTCAAATTATTGATGGAGTTGGCTGAAAGGTGCATCCCTTGTCCCATCACCCAGAAAGCGGACATAACCATAAAGACAATTTCAGATGTCAGACTATTCTGCCGATTGGTGACGCTTCGATACATCAACCAATAGAGCGGAATTAGCACAAGCGGTGTCAGAACATCCAGGGCATCCTGCCAGCTCATTAAGGGGTAGGAGGCGAATGAAATCCGCAAAAAGACCAAAAGCAGGAAGAACACAAGCGAAAGAAAAGCAAAGACCAAAGTGAGTATAGAAAGTCTTTCATAGCAGCACTCCTATAGTTATCGAGTAATAATTTTGAAGGTGTTCTCCAATATCTGTCCTGGTCCGTAATTGAGACCAGTCCCATCAGTCAGAACTCTCAAGGTGTTGAATTTCACAGAGACATAATGGTCACCGGGAGGTAAACCTGGAATCGTGACCATGTAATAGAGCCAATATACGTCTTCAGCACTGGTGATACAGTTATAGGGCAGAAGGTGAGTGGGTGGTTGCAGTGTACCTTCGACAATTTCCCCGTCAATGGTGAGATCTATAACCAGAGACGTGGACCATTGATCAGCTAGGTCTTTTCCAATCACACCCCAGCCGCCATAGAATATTTGGAGAGGCATGTCCGGGTTGACAATGTAATCACGCCCGCATTTACGTCGAAGTAACAGCGGTTGTGGTGTTGGAGTAGGTGTATATGTAATTGTGGGAGGTAATGGTGTCTCGGTCGGCGGTATCGGTGATGGGATAATCGTAGCCGTTGGAGGAATGGGGGACACTGTCATCGTTGGCGCAGGTGAAGCAGTAGGAACCATTGCTGGTTCAGCAGTACAGCCTGTTACCAGGAGAATTAGCAGGATCAATGTAATGCGATGCTTCACGGTGTCACCTCATTGGATAATTATGAATGTGAAGATTTTTGGCTTCAAAATGTGGAAAGGATTGCTCCTCCCCTTTAAAAATGTACGCGGTTCATTGAGGCGGAGTCACTTCAAACGAAGAGACCAGAATATTTTGACTCCAGTCATTTGGGTCGACAGATACAACCTGCAAGACAAAGTATTTTGCGGGATTTGGATCGCCACTCACATCAAAGTTATAAACTCCTGTAATACCCTGATAACCTTGAAGAGCACGGACGGCATTAGCAACATCCACTCTTGTAGGAACTTCACCGTCCCTGGCTTTGGAGGCTACTTCAATGGCTTTCATACACATACCAGCTGCATCGTAGGATTGCGCGGTAAACAATTGCGGCTTACCTCCGTACATTGTCAAAAAATCATCGCGAAATTTTGCCGCACCAGGATAATAGTTGGCAGACATCACCGGTGTGGTGTAGTACATGCCACCGCCATCCATTAACAACGGTCCCGCAAATTCTGCCAAGGATGAAGCATCAAGACTGCTCGGTCCCATGAAAGTTCCAATGTACCCTGCTGCGCGTAATTCCCGGAAGAAGTTGCCAGCCTGTTCCGGGTTGAGAGTGCTGAAATACACCAGATCGGCATGACTCGATAAAACACGCTCTATGATCCGGTCAAAGTCTTTCATTTCGTCAGTTGGCATATCACCCACAACAGTCATGCCGAGGCGATTTGATTCGTTCTTGAAATATTTCGAAATGAATTTGGCTGGATCTGTGTGCTGACTGACGATGAACACACTTGCAAAGCCCTGTTCCTTTGCGAACTGCGCGCCTGCGACTCCTTCACCGTCGTTACGCCCTAACAAACGATTTACTTCTGGATAGCCGCTTTCAGTTGCAAACGCGGCAGTTGCAGATGGAGAAATGAAAGCCAATCCCGCTTGATGATAAATCTCTTTTACTTGATTCAAAACGCGTGAGGTGAATGGACCCACAACACATAATGTCTCCGGGTCGGCTACTATTTGTTTTGCAATCGTCACCGCAACCCCAAAATCGTTCTGGTCGTCGTAGGACACAAGCTCTATTTTGTATCCCATTTCCATTAATGGACCAGATAATTGCCCGACAGCCAGCTCAGCCCCGCGCATGACATCCATGCCATAATCTGCAAACTGAACTGACAATGGACTTTGACTAGCAATTTTGATGGTTGCTTTGGGTACGAAGTGCGTCAATGTCTCCGTCGGCGGTATCGGAGAGGGCGTCATCGTAGCCGTTGGAGGAATGGGAGACGATGTCATCGTTGGCGCAGGAGAAGCCGTAGGGACTATGACTGGTTCGGTAGTACAACCCGTCACCAAGACAATCAGCAAGATTAATGGAATGCGGTGTATCATGATGTCACCTCATTTTAGAGAAATAAACATGATGATTATGTGGTTTCAGCGGTAAAGGAAGATTAATCCTCCCCGGAATATGGAATAATCAAATCGTGACATTTCACCTATCGGGTATGGTAGAGCGGAATCACTGCCGCGTCTGTTTCACATAACAGCCGTTCAGCGAGAATGTATAACTCCTGGCGTTCTGCAGGGTTCATAATATTTTTTGCACGGTCCACCAATTGATCAAATTTAAAGTTTGTGTACTTCCCAAAGTTGTATTCGGAACTGGAACGGAAAATGCCTCGCAGGAAATTATCTGGATCGTTGTAATCTGCAGCCCAACCGAGCCAATACATCTCCGGGGGATTGGAGCGTAATCGATCACCAAAACCCGGGGGGCGCATGGCTTCAACTTTTACAGTAACACCCAGATGGGTTTTCCACATTTCAGCCATCGCAGTTGCCATATTGAAACGCGCTCCGGGCGCAATATCGCCATAGGAATTAACGATGATCGTTACGGCAGGAAATGCAGATGGGTCCGAATAACCTGCTTCCGTCAACAATTCTTTAGCCTTTTGAGGGTCAAATCCAGCACCAACCTCACCATACAAGTCGCGTCCCAAAGTTTCTGGCGGTGTAAGCGTTGTAGCAGGGCTGGGATCAATCGCTTTATATTTTTGAGCCATCTCGAAAATGATTTGTCGATCAACCGCATATGCAAATGCCCCCCTGACAAGGGCGCTGTTGAACGGAGGCTGTTGTGTATTGAAACCAATATAATGGACCGTCGCTCCTGGCATTGGCAGCCAGGGGATCGATTTCCCGAGAGTGTCTACTGGCAAAACAAGCTTTCCCGGTAATGGAGTTGGAGATGGAATTAGCGTTTCCGTTGGCGGAACAGGAGAGGGTGTGAACGTAGCCGTCGGAGGAACGGGAGAAGCTGCCAACGTTGGGGCAGGAGAGGCTGTAGGGACTAGGGCTGGTTCGGCACTACAGCCTGTCACCAGGACGATTAGCAGGATCAATGCAATGCGATGCTTCATGATGTCACCTCATTGGAGAGTGATGAAATTGATGATTAGGTGGTTTCGAAAGTGGGGAGGATTGCTCCTCCCCACCGAAAACAAATAAACTTCTGTTGATATTTCTCACGGTGTCGTAAATGTGCAAGTGTAGCTAAACCAGTCCACCTGTCCGGTGAAGGGGAAAATCTCATGCATCAACATATCCACCGGCTCCCAAGAATCCCAACGGATCTGGGCGTTCAAATTTTCATAATATGCCACTGCGTCGGCATAGATGCCATCAAACGTCCAACCGACATGGAACCTTGTATGTTGGTCTGGGTGAATTACCTCAATGTTAGCGCAGCCATCAGGGGTTTCAGCACGTATTGTTCCCGGGCGTATTAAGACCAAGCCGGGGTAGAGTGGATTGTCAATGGAAACATTGAGGGAACGTTCTTCGCCAGCAGGGGTCCCCTC
Source organism: uncultured Anaerolinea sp. (assembly GCA_964436455.1). GTDB lineage: Bacteria > Chloroflexota > Anaerolineae > Anaerolineales > Villigracilaceae > Defluviilinea. Next base: position 6,022 of record CAYTDB010000150.1, read on the forward strand.
AATCCAGAATTGATAGGTGTGTGACCCTTCGTCCCATGTACCGGCATCGTATGTGAATGCCGAAACCCAGGTACGCGGGGCTTGACCGTTGGGGGAGAAGCTGGCGTAAGCGATGTTGGAACTGTTCTTGGCCTGAGCTGGACCGTATTCTCCAAATTCGGGCACACCGGTCAGCCAGGTTGGCGTTCCACCCGCGGCCGGCACACTCCACAAGTCATAGTCCCTACTTATCCCGGTATTGTAGATGATCGTCGTGCTGTCACGAGACCAGGTGGGGCCACCATCCCCAAACGGACCACTGGTCACCAGGATCGGTCCACCCAGCGCTGCACCCAACAGATCGACGCTCACCTTCCAGATGTGACCATCGCTCGTATATGCAATCCACTTCCCGTCTGGTGACCAGGCCGGTTCCTCACCATAACCAATGAACCTGGCACTACCCCTGGGCGCAGCGAAGAAGACCGTGCGAATGGACCCGTCGCTCGGCTGATGGAAGACGAGGAACTTCCCATTCGGAGACCAGGCAGCATTGACCGCGTCGTGCCTCACCAGTTTCGGGATACCTCCAACAGAGGGAACCCGGTACAGGCTGGGATCATCAAACCAGCGGCGGTCAAAGACGATCTGCGAACCGTTGGGTGACCAGGCGGCATCGTTTCCGCCGTTTTGCGCTCCCTTCAGCGGCATACTTACGCCGGTCTGGACGTTGGTAACGTAGATGCCATGGGTATCTCCAATTACCACGTCATGGGCGATCTTTTTGCCATCCGGGGACCAGCTTGGATCGTACTCGTCAGCGTCCCTGATATTCGAGATTTGCCTTGTCTCGCCGGTCAGCGGATCGTAGGCGTAGATATCGTAGGTGCGGCAGATGAGTTCTTTGGGAGAATTGTAGAGATCAAGCCATTGCCCGGTTTCATCATCGTACGCTTGGGCTGTGATCAGGTGTTCTTCGTAGTGAGTGATTGATCCCCAAAGATTGACCTCGTATCCACAGGATCCATCAGCGCCGCAAGCTCCAAGTAGATCCTCCCTCGGATTCCCAGTAACCGTTGAAGCAACTTCATTGCCGTCTGCAAGAATCCGAATGGTGAGGTTGCGCTCGCGGTCATCCGTATCCACAGCCCAGCCACCCACATTGCATGCCCAGCTTGGGACATCGCCCGCATCGTAGTCATGGTAGCCTTCGATGAAGTCAAGGACAGCCTCGGAGGTGTCAGATTCCGCATCCATCACCTGGGCATAAGCCCACATATCATCGGTGACCTCGCATAGGTAATCACCGAAGTCAACAGTCCAGTTTCCATCCGAATCGGAATCAACATTCGCGCCACAGAAGACGTTTTCATTGTTGGCGACAACCCAGACACTGCGTTCCGGTAAAGCTGTACCTTGCAGGATATTTTCCTCTGGATCAAAAACATCGAGCGAGACAGGTTCTATTAGAAGCTGATTTGTAAATCTGCCATCTGAAGCCACGATATAAATGCCCGGTTTGAGATCCACTCGATGATCCCAAATGCTGAGATACACAAACCCGGAATCATCCGCCGTTCTGCTGTCTTCCCATAATAGATTCCCATCCGGCGAATCATAGATTGAGAAGCTTACCGACGCGCCTGGGGCTGAGTATTCAAAGCGAATACCGTCCTCGGGCAAGTTAGCATAGACCCTTGGAGGTGCACAAGAGTAATCAGTGTTGATTGTCCCATTAACAATGCCCTGCCTCACCTCTTCAAGGTTGTCTTTGACATCTTGAGGAATACTGCCATCAGTCTCATGAAAGGGAGCCAGTCCCACCCCGTCCGTGGCTAAGTCATAAACAACTGTCCCGGAGGTAAATTCCCCGTTGACGAAATCCGCAATTGTTTGGTAAACCGCGCTGTCAACGCGTTTCATGGCGCTGGATAGTATCTTGTCAAAGCCGGTGACTGTGCCGTTTCCAAAAACAGTGAAATACTGATCAGTGTCCACCCCGATTACCCACTGGCCGTACTCCGCGCTGTGTTGGATGGCTCCATTTCCGGTTAACCCAGCGGCTCCAAAAATGATGTCTGCACCCTGTTCGATCATATCCTGAGCGGTAGTTGCACCAAGCTCCGGGTCAACAAAAGTGCCCGTGTAAGCGGTCAACACATTTACAGCAGGATTGGTACAATCAGCGCCGTTACGGTAGCCTTCCACAAATGCCACCACTGGTGGAATTTCCATACCGCCCACTACGCCGACTACATTGCTTGTGGTCATCCCGCCCGCCAGGACGCCAGCCAGATAGCCAGCCTGTTTTTCGTTGAATCTCAAGCCGCGGACATTGTCTAGTTCATCGAACGAACCGCAGTCAACGCCTTCCTCAGCACCTTCCCAGCAATCGGGATAGGACAAGTCAACGGCAGCCCAATTTGTGTCAGGATTATCCCTAGCAACATTCGCCAAGCTGACTACAAAGTCAAAGCCAACAGCGATACATAAATCGTTTTCATCGGCGCATTGCTGCAGTGCTTCGTCATACCCACCTTGATCGCTCGGTTGATATTCTGAGGATGAGATACCCAATTCAGTCTCCGCCTGTAGAAGACCCTGTTGGGCCATCCAATTGAAGTCGTTATCCTGCGTGGCATTCGCGTTGAGTACCAAGCCTACTGTAAGGGCAGGCTCCTGAGCATATACACTCCCAGTTGCCGAAAACACCATCACCACGATGACCATGCAGTACATGGCCCGGGCAAATATTCTGCTCAATTGTTTCGTGTTCATTTTGACCCTCCCATGGCCAAATTTCAAGAAAAGGGAACGGCATAGGATGGCCCTCCCATCGAGCCGCCTGCGATGTTAGAAAAGGCGGAGTGTGTTTTCTTTCTGCATGGAGCCTCCTTTGACCGGAGCCAGCTTTAATCCGCTGGTTTCAAACAAGAGAAAACCCGTTATATATGTAACCCAAGTGGAGATCTCATCTTGTTTCCATATCATCATTTCACATAACAACTGCCAAAACAAGTAAAAACACTGCCAAAAACCGCCAACTTACCCCTCAGGTATTAGAGTCATTAGAAAGAGAGCGCGCCACTCTCACATGTACATCCACAAGCACGGGCGCTTCCATCCAACAGCCACGGACTCAACCCATTCGCATGCAATATGAAATTAAAGGGCCGCCTTTATTTATTGGCGAAAGCGATGCTGGTATTTCCACCCTATCGATGAGAGACAATGAATACCGCCAAAAACTGTTGCGGCAATGTATTTGTCTAAACTTTTGTAGCACAAATGGAATTCAAATTCAAGTACCTTTTGTCATAAATCGGTTTCACCCCCAAGCTGTCTGACAATTAATGGATGGTCAGCCTAACTTCTATCCCGCAGCGGATTCTCATTCGGATACGAACACAACAACGTATCCAGATATTCCACCCCACAAAAAAGACGGACATATCGAAACGTTCTTTACCGCGCATCTGTGCTGGTTCGTCCCTTCGGCTTTATTCCACGGACAGCCATCCTGCTCCCAAGTAATACTTCCCTGCGGACTTGCCAGGTCAATATCCATGTTTGCGCCTTTGAGTTTTTTTGGGATCACATTGGTCATCAGCCAACTCCTAACTGAAATATTGCCTTCACCAATTCTCCCACCCAATATATTCATATGCATCATACACCTGAAATCGCAATCAACGATTATCTTTTACATCCAATTGGTCAGATTACCACATATCCACTTGAAACGGAAACAAAATCTCGTCATAATAAGTCTATGGAATACCATGATGTAATCGTCGCAGACAAAAGCAGGTTCCAGCCTGCTGTCGTGCAACATTTTTTTTCCAGTCTGTCGGCTGGAAGCCGGCAGCAAAAGAAGTTCCCTGGAGGGAACCATGAAAAAGATCGCCTTACTCATCTCAATTGCGATGTTGTTCACGCTTGGGAATGCCCCCATGGGCGGAACAAACACAGAGGTCACGCTGAACGCCGATCAGGTGACCAGCGCGTCGGACATCGAGAGTGCCATTGAAACTGCGACAAACAACGGCTCACGTCCCGGTGTTGTTACGCTGGACTCAAGCAAAGGGGATTTCACCTACACTGGCGATGACCGTTCCATCAACATCTACTATTCCAATATAACGCTTCGAAGTAGGAATGGAGCCGAAATAACCAACTGCGGTGACGGTATTTTCTTTGACGATTTCGTGACAGACAACATCGTCATTGAAGGGATTCGGTTCGTCGGTGAAAATGGGGTCATCGCCGGATATGGCACGCACAGGAATGTCACGATCAAGAACAATGTTTTCATTGCAAATAGCTTTGCAATCTCAGCTCAGGGCGCGGACGGTTGGATCATCACAGGCAATCATGCCGTAGGCAACGGGACTGTTATCAACCTGTTCGAGACTACAGAGGCGATCATCACTAACAACGCCCTAGTCGGTTCAACGCAGGGATTCGGCATTTACCTTGATCATTCCATAGGGAATACTGTACGACATAACATGATCGTGAACGGTTTGCATGGCATAACCATTGGATTGGAATCATTAGCGAACCGAGTGACCGACAACAAGATCTATCTTGTTGGTGAATCAGGCATTCTATTTCAGGGTAACAATGAATACAACAGTGTGTTGGCAAACAAGGTCAGTTGCCAGCCTAATGCAGAATGCGTTACTGTAAAAGTCAAAAATCCACCTCTTTCAACGACGAATAAAGTTCACGGAAATAAGCTAGTGCGATAGTCTGCCTGAATAGGAATCAAGAGGCGACCCGTTTTCCATTGGGTCGCCTTTGGGCTTTCGGATTGCGGTTTCGCTTCCTAGATTCCCACCAACCCATCGAGATTCTTTCCTTTCGGGAACATCCACTTCAGCACGTTTTGGATCATCTTGTCCCAGTATGACCAGGTGTGTTCACCGGGACCTTCTTCGTAGGTCAGGTCAAGCGGAAGTTTGCGGACCGCGTCTCGAAAGCGGACATTGTCGGCGTAGAGAAAATCTTCGGTTCCGCAACATTGATATAACCGCGGCTTGATGGGAGACTTGGCAACCGTCTTCGCCAAAGTGAACAGATCATGTTTGCTGTTCGGCACTTTGCTCAAATCACCAAAGACGTTGCGCATACCATCCAACCAAACCTTATCTTCAGTACGACCATTTGCCCTGACCGTCTCGCGGACATCCAACGCGCCAGAAAGGGACGCGGCTGCGGCGTAACGTTCAGGGTGGGTCAATGCAAGCTTGAACGCACCATATCCGCCCATGGACAAGCCCGTCACAAAGTTGTCTTCGCGTTTATCAGATAGCGGAAACATATCCCGCACCACGGCAGGGACATCATCGCTGACGAACTGCAAATAATCCTTGCCATGCACCATGTCCGTGTAGAAACTCAGGTTCACGGCAGGCATCACCACAGCAAGGTTCAAGCCTTCAACATGCTTCTCGATGGACGACCAACGCAGCCATGCAGTGTGGTCGTCGGAGTGACCGTGCAAAAGATAGAGGGTGCGGTATTTTCGTTTGTTCTTCTTCGCTGTAAGCGAGTGTTGTGGCAAAAGGACATACATTGTGCTGCGCATGGTCAACACTTCAGAAAAGAAATTAACTTCGTTGAGGATCATGTTGTCTCCAAAGTTCACCGCTCTGAGCGGAGGGACAGTGCTTTTCTGTCCCGTAGTCAAAGTGCAAATGTTCAAGCAAGCTTAAGTTAGCATCTGCGCTACGCTCCGCTCAGCGCGGAAGCATTTATCCCAACTCCCCTACTACCTTCTCGACCTCTTCCAATATCTCCCCGCTCTTCACAAGTTTCTTCATCGCGTTGTGATCGTTATACAGCGGACGATCCACATGCAGATGCT
>CAYTDB010000151.1:0-11863 GCA_964436455.1 uncultured Anaerolinea sp.
TTGGCGCGCGCGTTCAAGGATATGTTCCCGCGTTATAAGATCATGCGGGGTTATCATGTCTCGCGCCGCGGCGGCTGGGATACACACGGACTGCCAGTTGAGATCGGTGTTGAAAAGCAGCTTGGTTTTACAAATAAGCAACAGATCGAAGATTACGGCATTGATAAATTCAACGAGCTGTGCAAAAAGTCCGTTTTTACCTACATTCAAGATTGGGAAAGACTGACCGAGCGCATTGCCTTCTGGGTGGATATGGAAGATGCATATGTGACCTATACCAACGATTACATCGAGTCGGTTTGGTGGATCTTGAAGAATTTCTGGGATAAGGATCTGCTCTACAAAGGCTATAAGGTTGTGCCTTACTGCCCGCGCTGCGGCACACCTCTTTCGGACCATGAAGTTGCCCTCGGTTACGATGAAGTGACCGACCCCTCGGTCTTTGTCCGCATGCCGCTGGCGGATAAACCTGACACTTCGCTGATGGTATGGACGACGACTCCCTGGACTCTGCCTGGCAACGTTGCTGTGGTTGCACACCCTGATATGGAGTATGTGACCGTTGAGCGCGAGAATGAAGGGAGAAAAGAAAAATTGATCCTTGCCAAAGCGCTCGTCCAAAAAGTGTTTGGTGACGAGGAAGTGAAAATCCTTGATGCATACAAGGGCAAGAAACTGAACGGATTGAAATACAACCCATTGTATACCTTCATGCCTGTGGACCAACCCGCCTACATGGTCGTGATGGGTGATTACGTCACAACCGAAGACGGTACGGGTCTTGTTCACACCGCTCCCGCGTTCGGTCAGGAGGATATGGAAACAGGCAAGAAATATGACCTGCCTGTATTGATGACCGTCCTGCCCGACGGTACGTTCATGTCCGAAGTCACGCCGTGGCGCGGTGTGTTCGTTAAGGAAGCCGATCCGCAGATTATCGAAGACCTGCGAGTACGCGGATTGCTTTATAAATCCGAAGCATATACACATACCTATCCATTCTGCTGGCGCTGCGACACGCCCCTGTTGTATTACGCACGCGAGTCATGGTATATCCGCACAAGCAAATTCCGCGATAACCTGGTCGGGTTGAACAACACTATCAACTGGGTGCCTGATCACATCCGCACGGGACGCTTCGGCAACTGGCTGGAGAACAATATCGATTGGTCGTTGAGCCGCGAGCGTTACTGGGGTACGCCGCTTCCCATCTGGGAATGTGAAAAGTGCAAACATCGTGAAGGTGTTGGTTCGGTTGCCGAGCTTTCTGAAAAAGCAGGCAAGGACTTGAGTCAACTTGATTTGCATCGTCCGTATGTGGATGGCGTTCATTGGGGTTGTTCCAAATGTGATGGACAAATGACGCGTGTCCCTGATCTCATCGACGTGTGGTTCGACTCAGGTTCCATGCCTGTGGCGCAGTGGCACTATCCGTTCGAGAACAAGGAAAAGTTCGAAGAGCAGTTCCCGGCTGATTACATCTGCGAAGCTGTTGACCAGACGCGCGGCTGGTTCTATTCCCTCCACGCCATCAGCACGCTGCTGTTCGGTAAAGTGTCGTTCAAGAACGTCATCTGTCTGGGTCTCATCCTTGATGGTGACGGTTTTAAAATGTCGAAGAGCCGCGGCAATATCATCGCGCCCTGGGACGTGCTGAGCGTCCACGGCGCCGATGCCTTCCGCTGGTATCTCTACACGGCAACTCCGCCAGGGCAGGAACGCCGCTTTTCTTCCGATCTGGTGGGCGAGGTCATACGCAATTTCACGCTCACCCTGTGGAACGTCTATTCGTTCTTCGTGACATACGCGAATCTCGATAAACCCACCCTGACCACTGCTCCGATAGCAACGAGCGATCTCGACCGCTGGCTGTTATCCGAACTCAATGTACTCGTCCGCGACGTGACGGAGGCATACGAAAATTATGATGTACTGAACGCGACGCGCCCGATCGAATCCTTTGTGGAGAAGATGTCCACGTGGTACCTGCGACGTTCGCGCCGCCGTTTCTGGAAATCTGAATCGGACTCCGACAAACAAGCCGCGTACTCGACCCTGTACACGGCTCTTGTCACAATCTCGAAGCTGCTTGCCCCCTCCATGCCTTTCCTCGCCGACGAGTTGTACCAAAACCTCGTCCGCACTGTGGATGATACTGCTCCTGAGTCGGTGCATCTGGCTGAATGGCCCAAGGTTCTGCCAGAGATGATCGATGAGTCGCTCAACCGTGACATGACTTTGGTGATGAAACTCGTTTCTCTCGGACATTCCGCCCGCCAGAAGGCGAACCGCAAAGTCCGCCAGCCGCTGGCAGAGGTGGCTTTCTCGCTTGGAAATGCCAATGAACGCAAGGCGGTTGAAACCTACGCTGACCTGTTCACCGACGAATTGAATGTCAAGAAAGTCCGCCTGCTGGATGTTTCGACGGAAGCGGTGTCACACACGGTCAAGCCTTTGCCCAAGCAACTAGGACAGAAGTACGGCAATAAATTCCCCGCGTTGCAGAAGGCAATTTTAGCCATGAATGCAGAGGCAGTGGCGCATGCGTTGATGTCGGGTCAGTCTGTGAAGGTTACTCTCGACGGCGTTGATCACGACATTCTTGGCGATGAAGTGGAAGTCAAGGCGCAGGCAAAGGAAGGTTTTGCTGTGGCAGAAGAGGGCGCGTATGTTGCGGCGCTTGTCACAGACTTGACCCCTGCACTAGTGCAGGAAGGTCTGGCGCGAGAATTCGTCCGCCGCGTACAGGACCTTCGCAAGAGTGCTGGGTTGGATGTAGCTGATCGCATAGAGTTGTTTGTCGAAGCCTCCGCAGGCTTGAGGTCCGCGATTGAGGCGCATAAGGAGTATATCGCGGCTGAAACGTTGGCGGTGTCGCTTTATTTTGAAAAATCACCGATCGGCGCATCCACATCCGAAGACAAATTTGACGGCGAAACTGTAGCATTTGGATTGGTGGTCAACCCATAGAGAAATTCGATTCCATAAAGAAAGAGAGAACCCCGCTTCGCAAAAGAAGTGGGGTTCTGTTGTTATTGGGAAATGGATATAAAATTAGGGATTTTCTTTCAGGTATTGCAGGGCATCATATGCCTGTACCAATCCAAACCCATAATGGACATCGCGCCCGGGATCGCCCAAATCGAGAGCCGTATTGTCCAGTGCTTCGCGAAGTTCCGAATTGGTCCAATTGGGGTTGGCGCTCCAGATCAAGGCTGCCACGCCTGCAACATGGGGAGTGGACATCGAGGTGCCGTTCCAGGCTTCATAGCCGCTAGTGGGCCAGATGTATTCGCTGTAGACAGTGGCGCTCTCATTCACCGAAGCCAGCAATTCCAGCCCTTGCGATTGACTCAGGCTGATCGCCACGATTTCCGATGAATTGCCATCCCCAAGGGTGGCGAACAGATCTTCATCCAGATTGTTGTAGATGACAGCTGCCACGCCGCCCGAATTTTGGACGTTCATCACTTTATCGTAAAAGCTGATCTCGCCGCGATAGCACAAAACCACCTTGCCTGCCCAATCCCCGGTTGTTGTGCAGAGACCGCCATCAACCAAAGTTCCGGTTGCGGATCCACGCCCGGCATATTCCACGTGGTAACCGGAGAAGACCTCATTACCAACCGTGACAGTACTAATATCCTTATAAGGAATGGTGCTTAACACTCCCACCCCCGGTGCAGCCAACTCAACCTGATCGTTGAACTGCGAGAAATCTGCCACGATCATTTCTGAGTCAATCGCAGCCACTGAAATGACCGAATCGTAGGAAGCAGGATAGTGATATTCGGCAATGCCGTCATTGCTGGCAGCGGCAACATGCAGAATGCCCTGGGCATAGAGTTCATCAAAAGCCATACGCTCTTTTCCACTGGATGTTGTCCCGCTCAGACTCATACTGATCACATTTGCACCGGCATCGGCGCAGCGATAGATTCCGTCTACCAGATCAGAAGCATGTGCTTTTGTGACCCACTCACCAGCATTATCGAATATCTTGACGATAAAGAGGGACACATCCCCCGGAGAAACACCGACTACACCCAATCGGTTATTGACCGCGTTTATGGTGCCAGCCACATGTGTGCCATGCCCATAACCATCCTCTGCCCAGTTGTCGTCCACCTGAGAGTAACCGCCGATCAAATCAATGCCTGCGAAATCTTCATGCTCAGCGTAAAAGCCGGTATCAATAATGCAGACAACCCTGCCCTTCCCGGTGGGTGCTTTGCGGTCAATCTTACCATCACCATTCGCATCCCAGATATCGCGGGCTTGAACCATGTCAATGCCGTAAGGTACAACCTGGGTGCTTTGCACTGGTTTGGCAAAGATGCCGGCAAAATTCAACCCCCCCGGAGTTTGATCGCCGACTAGAGAGCGTTCCGGATCCGTTTCAATTGAAACGACATGGGGATTTTTCGCCAGATGCTCCACTGCCTGTGGTGGCAGTGATATGACAAAAGAGTTCAAGCGGTCAAAATTGTAGTGGAACTGTGCTCCCAGGCTACGAATTTCGGATTCAACGCCTCTTTGGGATCCACTTTGATATTCCACCCAAACCCTGATGTTGTTATCAGCCTGACCAAATGCCGGTGTAACGCCAACGAGCACGATTAATAAGCCAACAACAAAAAGCGATGTCAGCTTTTTTATTGATCCTTTCATGATCATCTCCTTGTTTAACATGTTTTGTTGACGGGTGGTTCATTTGAATAGTTTGTGAGTGCTGCACCTCCGGTTTTTCTGTCTTAACCCTTAAAAATATCAAAACAGCAAAACAAAGTACTATTTTCGAAAACGTTGCCCACTACTTACGACGTAAATTTGACGAGAGAGATACCCATGCCGCCCAGGTTCATTCGCAACGAACATTTGCCGACAAATTTGGGGGTAAGTTTCGAGTTTCCAATTTGCTAAGCATATCGAAAGGTGTGCTTTTTCTCTGTATAATTGCGCCAACTTTTTGTTGAGGTGAATTGAAATGGAAAAACTTCCACTTTGGGTGCGGAAATTGCTCGCAAACGGGGTTCATCTATTTACTGCCACAGGAGCGGTTTGGGGTTTTCTCACGCTGCTTGCGATCTGGAATGGGAACATTAAACTTGCCATTGTCTATGTCATTATTGCGATGTTCGTGGATGGCTTTGACGGCATTCTGGCGCGCTGGCTTGATGTGAAGAAATACGCCGCGTGGATCGATGGCGGGTTGATGGATAACATTATTGATTATTTGAACTATGTGGTTGTAGCTTCATTGTTACTGGTGAGAATTCCCGATCTGATGCCGCAGGGCCTTGAAATGGTGGCGGCGCTTTCGATCCTGTTGACATCGGCTTTTCAATTCTCACAGGTGGAAGCAAAGACCGATAGCTCGCAGTCATATTTCTTCAAGGGGTTCCCATCTGTGTGGAATTTTCTTGTTTTCTATATGATGTTGTTGGGATTGAATCCATGGATCAATTTTGCGGCATTGGTGATCTGCAACATCCTTGTATTTGTGCCGATCAAATTCCTGTATCCTACTCGTAACAATCGCCTGCGGCTGTTAACATATGCCCTTACCTATCTTTATGGCGCGCTGGGTGTGTGGGGACTCTTGCAATATCCCGATGTGCCTGAATGGGTTGCGCCGGTTTCCTTTGTGTATGTTGTTTATTATGCCGCCATGAGTTTCTTCCCGAAATTAGGCGCGCCGAAACCTGCCTGATATGTATATCGAAAAGGTGACCGATTTGACGCAGGAGGTCTCCGACTCGGTTCGGAAACTCGTGCCTTTTTTGGGGGCTCACAAGCCGATACCCACCCGCGAAGATCTAACCCGTCTTGTAAATTCGGGAACATCCATTCTTCTGCTGGCACGCCTGATGGATAAAAACAGCCTGGTTGTTGGTATGCTAACCATATCACTATACCGTGTGCCAACGGGCGGTCGTTCCATTGTCGAAGACCTGGTTGTGGATACGGACCACCGCAACAAGGGGATCGCGAAGGCGTTATTATTGTCCGCCATTGAAATCGCGCGCGAGGCGGGGGCGAACGGAGTGTCGCTCACATCAAACCCCGGTCGGTTTGAAGCAAACCAGCTATATGTGAGGATGGGGTTCAAAAAGCGCGAGACTAATGCGTATTTCTTTGAGTTGAAATAAAAAAAAACAGACAGCCCATCGCGGACCGTCTGCTTTTTTGTGATGACCAGGGATCAGTTTTTATTCTTGTCTTTATCCTGTCCCTTACCGTTGTTGCTCTTATCCTTGTTTGTTTTATCTTCCTTGTTGTCTTTGTCAGACATGACAGCGCCCAGGTTGTTCTTCTTATCTAGAAGCGCTTTTTTGAACTGTCCCCAGTTTGTGGGTGTGACATCATCCTCGTCAAAAAAAGCTGATAGTGCGTTGTAATTGCCATCCTTCTTTGCTTGCAAGATAGTGATAAAAGTATTTGGGTCACTATCCAACTTGCTTGTCATCCACAAGGCTTGAGCAATGACGCCAAACCCCGTGCCGTTCTCATGGGCTTCCATGATGTCATCATAATTGACAAAATCAAAGAAGGATGCAAGGACAGTTCCAACCGGATGCCTGTTTTCTTCCTCAACGGGAACCACTTCAGCGGGGTCTATGATGTTTATGATGCTGTCAATGGTCTCGCCGTTATTGCATACAATATTCTCATCCTCAATGAGACCAAGTGTTACGGCAGTCGCCAGTGAAATCTCTACTTCTTGAATTTCAAGGGTTTCATCAAAGTAAACCAAGATGACAGTGGTGCCATCTGTTCCGCATGTGAGGCTTACCACTTCGCCGACTTGGACGCCCTCTTGACGCACAGGTGCAGCCAAAACAGAACCGACCTGGGCGGTCAACATGACAATCCCTATGAAAAGGCTGAAAATGACTTTTGTGGTTTTCATATTGCACTCTCCTTGTTACAATGCCTAAGGCCCATACTTGATCTTGTCTATCAGAATTCACATATCATATATGCATAGTGTTCTTTGAATCATTGTACTACTTTTGTAAAGGATTTTTCAGGAGGTGTAACCTTTTCGTATGCACCGTGGTACTCTTGGGGCATGAGTTTTGCGATATGAAGCATCATTTCATCTGCGATCTGCTGGCGGACTTCCCGGGTCATTTTCACACCATCCAAATCCAGTTTGAACGGTTCGCCTACCCGGATGTGGAAATCAGTTCGCCTCAGCCTGGCAAGGTTCCGAAGGAAGTTTTCTCCTCCCCAATGGACAACAGGCATTATTGTCGCTCCTGAATGGACTGCCAGCATGACCGCGCCTGGATGTGCACGCTTCAACCTGCCGGTCTTGTTCCGGGTACCTTCCGGGGCGATGCCAAAGATATATCCGTGATCAAGAGCCTGTAACGCTTTGCGCAAAGCGGACATATCCGCCTCGCCGCGCCTGACGGGGATGAGCCCCCAGATTGTAAAAAGCCAGCTTAGGAATGCGTTATCCCATGATTCCATTTTTGCCCATCCTGTGATCGGGCGTGTAGCAAATTGCCCGAAATAGACAGCAACTTCCAATTGTCCTGTATGATTCGCGATCACGATCAAGGGCCCCTTTTGCGGCAGCCTGTGAATATCCGGCGCGTCAATCCGGCAAAGGAATTCTGTTCCAAATTTAACCAAAATTCTTGTCAGGTTGTATAGCATGAGTGTTCATCCAAATGTAGAGATCAAGGAGCCAGTTTATCACAAATCTTTTGTCTGCCATTTGGCGTAGTCTTCCGGTGTGTCAAGGTCGGCAAGGATGTTTGGATCATCCAGGTCGACGTACTGAATCTCTTCTTGATGTACATTCAAGAAATCTCTTGTGGATTGCGGGGATTTCATCAATAACAATTCCTCCCAAAGTGGACGAGCCACCAGCCAGGGATGCCCTCTTCTCATTTGGAAACTTGGCACGACTAGATTTGACCTTTTCGCGTTGAATGTATCGCACACCTTTCGCACGCTTCTTTCCTGGACTTGAGGCTGGTCGCCCAAGCTGATCAGCACTGCCTGTGTCTGACGCGTCAATGCACGTATTCCACATTGTATCGAAACAAGCATTTCCGTCTTTGCATAATCCCGGTTAAAGACAATTCTGATGTTCAGACCTGATACAAGTTCTTCCACTTGACGAGTTGCCCCGCCTGTGACGATTAAAATATCGCTCACTCCCGCTTTTCGAAATATCGAAATGACATGCGTCAACACTGTTTCGGTTCCCCAAGGCAGTAACATTTTTGGTTGTCCCATTCTTTTTGATTCGCCCGCCGCAAGGATAATGGCTGAGATCATAGATCACCGTTCGAAATCAGTGTTTGGTAATGCTCCGGCGTATCCACATCCACCAGTAGGCTGTCATCATGCCAGGGCAGGTACTCGACGCGGTACTTATGGAAGATTGCCCGTCCTCCGGTATCACCTTCGATGGTCCTCAAATCGGGAAAAGTCACGCGATCAAACAGCACCGGGTTCCCGCGCTTGTCCATCACCAGTGGCGCAACGATCGGATACAAGCCATTCGCGTGTTTCTCCTTGAGAGCTTGGATGATCGATATGCTAACCTGCGGCTGGTCAGAAAGCAGGAAAATGGCTCCTCCAGCCTCCGCTCCTATTGGGAGAGGGGTAGGGGCAAGGGAATGAATCGCCTCTCTTATCGAGCTTCCCTGTCCACTCTTCCAATCGCTGTTTCGCACGATTATTACCCCCAGATCGCTGATAGTCGCTTCAACCTGTTCCGCGTATGCCCCCGTCACAACAATGACCGGCGACAACCCAGCCCGAATTGACGTCTGTGCAACGGCTCGAATGAATGGCTGTCCCTTCCAGTCCAGCAATTGCTTGGGTTTCCCAAAACGGGTTGACTCTCCTGCAGCCAGGATGATCCCTGCAATGGGTTCATGCACTGCATAAATTCTTTCGTTGACAAGGCTGGCGACAACGACTGAGTGATATGCCGGCAACAAACCAGATGTCAGCTTATGCGCCGTGGACTTTAGCTCTGCTGTGTCTGCCTGGTTTAGCATGGCTACTCTTCTTGCACCTTCAGGGATGTTTTTCAAACCGCCTTCCCTGTGGGTCAATATCCGAACGATTGCGTCTGTTCCGATCTCTTCTCCCAGTTTCAAACTGCTTAGTTTGGAAAAAACTTCAGGGCGGTGAACAAATTCATCGCTCAAGGGTTTACCCAAAGCGGTAAGCCCAACCACCTGAACGACCGTATCCACAAATTCAGGAATGGGCGGTTCATGTGCACCCCAGGCTTTTAAAGGTTTCTGGCGTGAGCCGTCCGCTTCGAGCAAGAGTGGAATGGTTTTTTTTTGACAATAACCGTAAAGCCAGCGTAGCATCTCATTGTCAACAGGGTTTAAACGGTCGCCATCCGCCTTTCCCGTGACGAGCAGTATCCCTCTAAAGCTATCCACGATTTCATCCAGTGCTTTTGCGTTTGTGGCAATATGCTTGTCTGCATATTTTGATTGCCAAACCCCCAAATGTGTTGTTGCGGTGACGACCACATCAGACTTGATATCCCTGGCCAGATTGAACAGCGCAGTGGTTTTACCTCCCGCGCCGACAAATGCAATACAGGAGGTTGAGTTCATTCGTAGACCCTGTGCAATTGATACACTCATGAACGCGATTATACATCGTACGGTTAGACTTCATCCGCAAGTAAGGTATAATAATTCCGCTTCATTCACTGGAGACTATGAAAAATCACATCAAGGCATTGTAATGACTGTGGAACCGCTTATTTCATTAGACTATTGGACAAACCTTCAAATCACACCGCAGGATATTGAATACCTGCACAATCATTTATTTGAAATCGAAACCCCCTTGACCACACGCGAGTTGGTAGTGGTTCTGATTAATGAACGCAACCGGGCTGAACGCTTCGCGATTCAACTGCGCCGGCAGGCTGGCGGCAAGGTATATGCCCCGAAAGATATTTATCAGACAGGTGAAGGGATTGTCTTCCCGGCTTTGGATTGGAAACACGGGAAAGTAAAGGGTGTCCGTAGTGGGAATAATCCCGATCTCGGCGAATTTGACGTACTTACCATTGAGATGGAGGATGGAACCGAGCGTTTTTTTGCATCGAGACTGGCGAATCATATTCTTAACGAAGAACCTGATTCTGTTGAAGGAGATGATTTTGACCCTGACGCCATCCTGCGGGCCAATGGACATGCTCTCGACAGGAAACTCGAAGCCACATTACAAACAGATGAGAACATTGTTCGTATTGCTGGTCGCTGGTTCCCGCGCGCCCTGCTGATTGACGTCAATGTCGGACACCTCAATTTGGCCGAAGCAGTTTTGGATATGTCTGGAGGCGAACCGCTTCTTACATCTTCACTATTGAAAGATGTGGCGCTCCCAGAAGGGGTGAATCCCAAGCTGGCAGAATTCTCACTCAATCTTGCCCTGCAGGAGGATGGTCGTTTTGATGAAGTAGGTCCTGCGGGTGAAGTCTTATGGTGCTTATACCGCCTCGAGCCGGAAGCGGTGCGTGATGCACCTTTACACTTGCAATATATACCGATCGAGTTCGACAGTTCTGCTCTTGATGAAGATATGGTTGCTTTGGAAAAACAGCTTGATGACGAATTGAGCGATCTTGAACCGGATGAAAATGAAAAGCCGCAAGAGGTAACGGTCTCCCTTATCTATCCCCATTTGCGTGAAGGGACTCTGCCGCTATCGACCCGGGTCCAATCGTTATTCCCGACTGCGTACGAGTCGCCACGTGTCCGTTTTACACTTATTGATGGCAAGACGGGTCAGAAGATGCCTGGCTGGGTTGTACGGGAGTATAAATACGTATATGGTTTGCAGGATTGGTACAAGGCGAACGACCTCATGCCTGGCAGTCTTGTTTCCATTCGCAAGGGTAAGAAGCTCGGGGAGGTCATTATTGAAGCAAAGACACACCGCTCCACCAAAGACTGGCTGCGTACGGTAATCGTCGGCGCTGATGGAGGTGTGGTGTTCGCCATGCTCAAGCAGAACGTGTCCGCCGAGTTTAATGATCGCATGGCAATTGCCATCCCTTCCTTCGAAGCTGTTGATCAGATCTGGAAGCAGGAGGCACGTCGCCCGTTTGACCAATTGATCGTGAATATGATCCGGGAAGTCTCCAAATTGACTCCGCAAGGACATGTTCACGCTCAGGAATTATATTCAGCAATTAATATCGTCCGGCGCGTGCCACCCGCTCCATTGCTTGCCTTGCTGGCAACCAGGCCAGAGATTGCCCACGTAGGCGATCTGCATTTCAGAATCAATGAGTAGGAGAGTATAAAAGATGCCCGAAGGCAAACGACCCAGCCTTATTAAACCAACGGTGACAACACCCTTTTGCATTGATTTTGACTGGTGGCAAAAGAACGAACGCGATTGGCATGTTTATCTGCGCTCCTTATTGTGCGCGGAGCACAGGGAAGCATTTGCGAACGTGGAGGAAGGTCAGATGATTGACTGGGTTGATCCGCATACTGCCGAGGTCAAGCCTGTGGAAGGTATACAGAACGCCTTGATGACACACTGCGTCAAGCAGCCTGATTTCCTGACGGAGCAAACCGCCCTAGTGGAGGCGGTTTTCCGCCTGTTCCTTACCAATGGGAACATCCCCATGTCATCTGACGAATTGGGCAGTCGCCTAAACCGTCCCGCCATGACCATTCTGCGGACATTGACTGCCGGAAGAGTGTACAAGGGGATTAGACCTGTCAGTGTTTAGTTAAAGTGTGATGATGACCGGGGATGGATTTGCCTGCTTTGCAAGGACGTAATACAATTGAATACGGCCCCTGTAGCTCAATGGACAGAGCACCAGCCTTCTAAGCTG
>CAYTDB010000152.1:0-5170 GCA_964436455.1 uncultured Anaerolinea sp.
CAGATTTGCCGCCAGCTCTGCGAAGCGTCCAGACCTCACCTCACGGTGACGCCCTTGCTCTTGGCTAGTGGTTGCTGCAATCCGCCGAAGGCGTCCATCCGGGTCTTGCACCCTTTAGTCAACGCCCATGCTGGGCGCACATGAAGAACCCCGCCGCAAGCGGACGGGGTCTCGTCCACTAAAGGACATAGAACGCTTACAAAATTATTCCTACGGCGCAGAGCGACGGGGTATTGAACCCTCGACACGAATAAAAAGGAGTTGACATCCATCATCAACTCCTTTCGATCCATCCACTATTCTTTTAACTTGTCCGCCAGCTTTCTGCTTTCATTGAGCAGGGCGTTCACTTCCTGCGCTGCTTCCTCGAGCGTCACCCCCTCCACGAGCGCCCATTCTTCACACAACACATTCTGCGTCTGCCGAAAGAACCCCCCCATCGAGCCATACATCGACTTGTGCTCGCCAAATGCATATAGGTCGCGCACCACTTCACACTGCTCGCGTATTGTCCCCTGCTTGAGACGTTTAATCAGGCTAGCTTGCCGTGTGCGCGGATCGTCCGTAAAAGGCTCAGGGCGGGATGCCAGGACCTCTCGGCAAAGTTCTATCTCGCTCCGCTTCGCCAGCTTCCGCAGACCATAGCCCGGCGGCTCCAGCGGTACCCACAAGGTACTCCCAGT
Source organism: uncultured Anaerolinea sp. (assembly GCA_964436455.1). Classification (GTDB taxonomy): domain Bacteria; phylum Chloroflexota; class Anaerolineae; order Anaerolineales; family Villigracilaceae; genus Defluviilinea. Next base: position 684 of record CAYTDB010000152.1, read on the forward strand.
ATTTGGGATGGAGACCTCATAATAGCGGCGCGTCACACCAGACCCAAAAGCTCGATCCTCCAACTTGACCACTTCCCCCACCCCGTGCTGTGGATGAATGACCTGGTCACCAATATTAAACATCATGGAATCTTATTAATAACGCCTGTTCCCGCCACCGCGATTATCCCTGCGCTGTCCGCCGCGCTGTCCACCCGGACGAAAACCACCGCCCCCGCGTTCCTCACGCGGACGCGCAACGTTCACGTTCAACTGGCGTTCATCCAATGAATATCCATTGAACATGGAGATCGCCTTCTGCGCATCCGCCTGTGAGTTCATCTCCACGAAGGCGAATCCCTTTGAACGGTTCGTGCCAGGCTCCTTAATCAACGCAACCGAAACCACGCCGCCTGCCTGCATGAACAATTCACGCAGATTGTCCTCAGTGGTATTGTAGGACAAATTCCCAACGTACAACTTCGCTTCCATTCCGAACTCCTTTTTGGTGTGGTCGGTGATTAAGAAAAAAACCGTCAACCCTACTCGGGTTGACGGTGGCATAAACACGCTCGACCTTTTATAAGATAAAGTGATTATATCACAGCGGAACATTGCCCTGTTTATGTGGTACACTGAATGGCACTGTCGAGAATGAATAACCGGATTTGCGGAATCCCAGCCGTTGACCCCGTTATGGGTCGGCGGCTTATCTTTTAACACAGATTTGGAAGACAGAATAAACACCAAAACAAGCGGGGTATCCATGCCACTCAGGGGCAAATATCATCAGCGAAAATGTACCACCGAAAGGAATTGGCGTGAACACGATTACCCGCACAACTCTCGCCTGCACAGCTGTCACGCCGGATGATGGACTCAACATTACCAGGCGCTATACCAACAAGAACAAGACCGGCATCAATTTCATTGGGCTGGATTCAGGTGTTGACGGACAAAGTTTCCGTCAACACCTTGAAGAGGCAATAAACAAAACAGGCAAGTGATCTTTAGAAAAACGAAAGAACTTTATCAATTTCCACCCAAGGGAAGGAAGCCATCATGTCAAAGGAAAAAAAGAATCCGATCATCACGGGGGTGTTGAACATGTTCGTACCAGGATCAGGTTATTTGTATGTGGAGAACGACCGCAACCGGTTTATAAAGACGTTCATCGGAGGAGGTATATTGATAATGGCGCTGATCGTTCTCAGCAATGCCATCCAGAACATCCGCGGCTACTCACTGCCGCAGGGTCTCTGCACAGGAACACTGTTATTGATCGTACTTGTGCCGCTCTTCCTGACCGGGCAGAAAATCGCACACTTGCACAACAACATGATCGACGATACTTCCCGCTACAACGAGCGTCGCGCCGCATCACAAGGCAGTGACGATGCAAAACTCGGAAAGTTTCAGAAAATGCGTGATGAGGGTTTAATCTCGGAAACAGAATTTCAAAAGAAGAAAAAGGATCTATCCCAGTAGTTCATATTGAGATGCATCTAAAATACAGGGGACAACAACAGACCGAACAAATAAAGGAACAACTGATTGATTAATATTCATTCGAGTACACATATCTATCGTCCAATAAAACAGGTTTTTGATTTCATATGTACCCCTGAAAACGATTTTCAATGGCAATACGGAACACTTGCATCGGCAAAGGTCTCCGGAGGAGCTGCAAAAATTGGAACTGCATTTCGAAGTATCGGTCACTTGCTGGGTCATCGCACCCAGAGCACTTACGAAGTGATCGAATATGAGCCGAATAAAAAATATGGTTTCAAGTCCCTGTCCGGACCGCTACAGTCCTTTACCTCCTACACATTCAAACTAGACAAGGGGTACACCCATGTTGACGTAACATTGCAGGCAAATGCCATCAACCTGGTGGATCTGAACGAGAATATTCTCGAGAAAAAAATGAAGAAACAGATCAAGGAAAATCTGGCAATGCTCAAGAACATCCTTGAAGCCGAATAGTATTTCCTCCTCCACATTCACCCCGCCTCTCGGCGGGATTTTCTTTACCCCCCATATAGCAGAGACATGCCAGCCCGATAACCCGTACATCGCGCGGCAATAAGTTTGTGTTAAGGAAGTCATGATAATATAGTTACTAAAGTATGATTTCGGTATGTAATTTGTCAATTAAAACCAACATATTTAAACAGAGCTCGCTGACAAAAAAGCGGTGGCTCGAAGGGAGAGAACACTATGTCTGACAACAAATGTCCGGTACATCATCACACAGCAGGCGGCGGAACATCGAACCGTGATTGGTGGCCCAACCAGTTGCGGCTGGATATCCTGCGCCAGCATTCGTCCAAGTCCGATCCGATGGGAGAGGATTTCAACTACGCCAAAGAGTTCAAAAAACTCGATCTCGCTGCCGTTAAGAAAGACCTCCATGCGCTTATGACCGATTCGCAGGACTGGTGGCCCGCGGATTACGGTCACTACGGCGGGCTTTTCATCCGCATGGCATGGCACAGCGCCGGAACCTACCGCACCGGTGACGGTCGCGGCGGTGGCGGGACCGGCAACCAGCGTTTTGCGCCTCTCAACAGTTGGCCCGACAACATCAACCTTGATAAAGCGCGCCGATTGCTTTGGCCGATCAAGAAGAAGTATGGACAGAAGATCTCGTGGGCTGACCTGATGATCCTGGCTGGCAACGTCGCGTTGGAATCGATGGGCTTCAAGACCTTCGGTTTCGCCGGCGGGCGGGCGGATATCTGGGAGCCGGAGAAAGATGTTTACTGGGGAACCGAGAGTGAGTGGCTTGGTGACAAGCGTTACTCCGGTGACCGGGAACTTGAAAACCCGCTTGCCGCTGTGCAGATGGGCTTGATCTACGTCAACCCGGAAGGACCAAACGGCAATCCTGATCCGGTCGCATCGGGTCGTGATGTCCGCGAGACCTTTGCACGTATGGCGATGAATGACGAAGAAACCGTTGCGCTCGTCGCTGGCGGTCACACCTTTGGTAAAGCCCACGGCGCTGGCGATCCAGCCCTCGTTGGTCGTGAACCGGAAGCGGCAGACATCGAAGAGCAGGGACTCGGTTGGAAGAGCAATTTCCGCAGCGGCAAGGCTGGCGATTCCATCGGTAGCGGCATTGAAGGTGCATGGAAGCCAAATCCGATCAAGTGGGATATGGGTTATTTGAAAGTGCTGTTCAAATATGAGTGGGAACTGGTCAAGAGTCCGGCTGGCGCAAATCAGTGGCTCGCCAAAGATGTGGACGAAGAGGATATGGTGGTCGACGCGTTCGACCCGTCAAAAAAGCACCGCCCGATGATGACCACGGCAGACCTCTCCCTCCGCTTCGACCCAATCTACGAGAAGATCGCGCGACGCTTCCTTGAGAACCCGAAAGAGTTCGAGGATGCCTTCGCCCGTGCCTGGTTCAAGCTGACCCACCGCGATATGGGACCCAAGTTCCGCTATCTCGGTCCCGAAGTCCCGAAGGAGGATTTGATCTGGCAGGACCCGATTCCTGCGGTCGATCACAAACTGATCAACAAACAGGATCTTGCCTCCCTCAAGAAGGATATTCTGGCTTCGGGTCTTTCTGTATCGGAACTTGTTTCAACAGCCTGGGCATCTGCCTCCACCTTCCGCGGCTCCGACATGCGCGGCGGTGCGAACGGAGCGCGCATCCGTCTCGAGCCGCAGAAGGACTGGGAAGTCAATCAGCCAACCCAATTGGCAAAGGTGCTCAAGACTCTGGAGCGCATCCGAAAAGGGTTCAACAGTGAACAGACTGGTGATAAGAAAGTGTCACTGGCTGACCTGATTGTTCTGGCTGGTTGCGCAGGTATTGAACAAGCTGCGAAGAATGCCGGTTTCAAAGTGACGGTTCCTTTCACACCGGGGCGCATGGATGCCTCACAGAAGCAAACCGACGTTAATTCCTTTGCTGTGCTCGAGCCGGTCGCTGATGGGTTCCGCAATTACCAAAAGGCGAAATACTCCGTCTCTGCTGAAGAGCTATTGGTGGATAAGGCACAATTGCTCACGCTGACCCCACCCGAGATGACAGTTCTCATCGGCGGCATGCGCGTCCTGAATACCAACTTCGGTGGGGCAAAACACGGTGTCTTCACCGACCGCCCGGAGGCATTGACCAATGATTTCTTCGTGAACCTGCTCGATATGAGCACCGAGTGGAAGGCAACCTCGGAAGACAAAGACCTGTTCGAAGGCAGTGACCGCAAAACCGGCAAACCAAAGTGGACCGCCACCCGCGTCGACCTGGTCTTCGGCTCGAACTCCGAACTGCGTGCCCTGGCTGAAGTCTACGCAACGGCAGACTCGCAGGAGAAATTCGTCAATGACTTTGTTGCTGCGTGGGACAAGGTAATGAACCTGGATCGCTTTGATATAGCCTGATTTTGCAAGAAGCCCATAACACAAACGAGAGCGGTGTTCCAAAACAATCTGGAGCACCGCTCTTTTATTATGTGTCTGGTTTAGACGCCTGTCACTTGCCCCTT
>CAYTDB010000152.1:5270-11764 GCA_964436455.1 uncultured Anaerolinea sp.
CCCCACAAAGCGGACAACTGGGGTTCGCTAGATCGGAACACGCAGAATCCAAAACTAATTAGGTACAGGAGGAGGACATGGTTGAACGTGAGAAGCTTAAAAAAGCTATCACAGAACTTGAAGCCCAACGTACCGTCTTGGGCGATGAGACTGTAGAAGCAGCACTAGCTGGACTGCGCCAGAAACTGGTTGAACTGGAACGCGCCGAAACGCAGCGCCTATCCCAATCTCCCCTTTCGATTTCCGGAGAGCGTAAGCTCGTCACAGTCATGTTCGCTGATATCTCGGGCTTTACTGCACTGGCTGAGACTATGGATCCCGAAGCCGTGCGCGACCTAGTGAACAATTGCTTTGACCATCTCGTGCCGATCATCGAAAAATATGAGGGGACAGTGGAGAAATTCATCGGCGATGAGATCATGACAATCTTTGGCGCACCAGTAGCGCACGAAAACGATCCTGAACGAGCCTTGCGGACAGCCCTGGATATGATGGAGGGAATGAAGAAGTTCAATGCCGACCATAATCTCGATATGGGGATACATATAGGGATCAACACCGGGCTGGTGATTGCTGGTGGGATCGGCTCAGAAGGGCAGCAGCAGTATGGGGTAATGGGCGATACGGTCAACCTGGCTTCGCGGCTGGAAGATCTGTCAGAGCGCGGCGAGATACTGGTGGGACTGGACACGTACCGGCTGACCGCGCCGCTGTTCAAGTTCGAACCCCTGGCGCCAGTGCGGGTCAAGGGCAAGGCCGAGCCAGTGCCGGTCTACCGCTTGCAGGGGGCTCGGGCTATCTCCGAACCGGTGCGGGGTTTGGCTGGGTTAACCTCCCCCTTGGTGGGACGTCTAGCAGAATCTCAGTCCCTTCAAGCAGCCCTCCAACTACAAACCAGCGGTGGTGTTGTCACTCTGGTGGGCGAAGCAGGCATAGGCAAGTCTCGTCTGGTTGTCGAAGCGCGTAAAAGTGCGGCAACTACATCCCTACGATGGGTGGAAGGTCGCTGCCTATCCTATGGCGGTTCCATCGCCTATCTGCTCTGGCTGGATGTGCTGCGCGGACTGTTAAACGTGACATTGGAAGATACTCTGCCCACTGTTCAAGGCGCACTACGACAACAGGTCCTGACTCTATGCCCAGATCAATTGGACACCGTTTATCCCTATCTGGGTCGGCTCATGGGACTATCGTTGGAAGCTGAGGCTGAAGTTATCGTACGCAACCTGGATGGACGATCGCTCAAGGCTGGCACCTTCCGCGCCGTAGAGATTCTACTCGAATGCACGGCCCAACAGCAGCCTTTGGTCGTGGTCTGTGAGGACCTGCACTGGGCAGACCCCACATCCATCGAGTTGCTGGAATACCTGCTACCTCTCACGAACCGCGTTTCACTACTGTTTATCTGCGTCTTTCGTCCGGAGCGAGAACACGCTTGTTGGCGCATCAAGGAGAGCATCGCCCCGCGTTATCGGCACACCGATCTGGAACTTTCAACACTCTCTTCCGCTGAGAGCATGTTGTTGATGAGCAATTTACTGCATGTGCAAGATTTGCATCCAGAACTGTGTACTCGCATCCTCAGCCATGCCGAAGGGAATCCTTTCTATGTAGAGGAGATCATTCGCTCCCTCATCAACAGCGGCGCCATTGTACGCGACGATGCGCCAGGAACTTCGGTCACAACGGCCGGCCACTGGCATGCAACCGGAAATGTGACAGCGATCGTCATTCCCGACACCCTGCAGGGTGTGCTCATGTCCCGCATCGACCGACTGCAGGAGGAGAGTAAGCGAATCCTACAATTGGCCGCTGTTATTGGCCGCATCTTTCTCTACCGCATCTTGGCGGCTATAGCCCAAGCCGAGTATGAGGTGGACAAGCACCTTGTGATACTGCAACAGAAGGAGATGATTCGTGAGCGAGAGCGGATTCCAGAATTAGAGTACATCTTTAAGCACGAGCTGACGCGGGAGGCAGCGTACCACAGCTTGCTCAAGCAGCAGAGGCAAGTTTTCCATCGGCGAGTGGCGGAAACACTGGAACAGTTATTCTCTACTCGTCTCGAGGAGCAGGTTGATCTGCTGGCCTACCACTGGGAGCGTGCGGAAGATCCGCAGAAAGCCATTTCCTACTTGCTTCAAGCCGGGCAGAAAGCTGTGCGAATGTCTGCCAACCAGGAAGCAATAGCGCACTATAACAGGGGGCTGGAACTGCTCCAGATATTGCCAGATTCCCCTCAGCGGGTTCATCAAGAGTTTGTTCTGCAACTTGCCCTGAGCGCTCCGTATATCGCCACCAAGGGCTGGGGTGCCCCGGAGGTGGGCCGGGCCTGCCGGCGCGCACGGGAGTTATCGAGGCAGATGAACCAGCTGCCACAGTTGCCCTCGCTGCTAAATCTACTGTACCAGTTCTACCTTATCAGGGCGGAGCATGAGACGGCCCTCGAACTCGCCAAGGAGATCCTTGCTGTTGCCCAAGGTGGACAGGACCCTCTGCAAATTGCCTTCCCTTTGGGAGCTTTCGGCACATCCTCTTTCTATATCGGTGACTTTACATCGGCCAGGACATGCCAGGAGAAATTGATCGCTTCCTACGCCCCCGAGACACACCGCTCGTTGGCATTCGTCTATGGGCAAGACCTCGGAGTTCTGCACATGGGCTATCTGTCTCGGACGATGTGGTTCCTCGGCTATCCCGATCGGGCTGTAGAACTGAACCGCAAGGCAATTGCCCTGGCTCAAGAGTTGGATCATCCTTTCAGTCTGGCGCTGGCCTTCGCCATGGCCAATTGGACACACACGAAGCGGCGCGAGGTCACAGCAACGAAAGAAAGGGTAGAGGCTGCGATGCGAATCGCAACCCCGAGAGGGTTCGTCTTCTTTGAATCAATGGGGCTTTGCTTTCAAGGCTGGGCGCGAATCCAAGAGGGAGCGATTGAGGAAGGAATGGAACAGATTCGTCAGGGCATGGCGTGCTTGCAGGCTACGGGCACTGAGTTCCATCGCCCACATTTCCTTAGTTGGCTTGCCGAGGGACACGCAAAGACGGGACAGGTGGAAGAAGGGCTGGCCCGACTCGCGGAGGCACTAGATCTGATCGAAAAGACTGACGAACACTACTACGAGGCAGAGATCCATCGCATCAAGGGAGACTTGTTAGTGACGCACGGGAATGAGTCCGCTGCCGAGTCCGAATATGAGCAAGCCATCCAAGTTGCCCGCCGGCAGAGCGCTAAATCTCTAGAGTTGCGGGCCACGATAAGTTTGAGCCGCCTCTTGCAGGCGCAGGATAAGCAAGAACAAGCGCGGCATCTGTTGACTGAGATCTATGGTTGGTTCACAGAGGGGTTTGATACGCCTGACCTGCAGGACGCCAAAGTTCTGCTGGATGAGTTATCGTGATGGAATCCATGCAAGACATCACCGATATTCGATGCACTGAATTGCCGAAACCTATTCGTTATTTGTCATATCTGCTTCTTAATTGTTCTGCTCTGTGGACAGGGAAAGAACCCATGGAAATTACCTTCCGGTGTTTGATTCCCATGGGAATCTTTATGGGACTGGCAATTGATTATTGGCAGTACCGCATAACTTGCTATTCGGTTTTCAAAATGCCGTCTCGCCCTATCAAAAAGGCTGAAAATGCTCTTGATTTTGCTTTTTTGACGCTTACAGAAGGTATAGACAATTTTCTCCGTAGCAAGTTATGCTCTATTGCGATTATTGCATTCTCTTCTACGCATTCTTCTTCTGCAGGAGAAATTCGTCAATGACTTTGTAGCAGCATGGAACAAGGTGATGAATCTAGATCGTTTTAATCTCGCCTGATCTTGCTCTTTGCCAGAAGTTTAAAAATATAACAAAAGTGACTGTCACTTCGTTTCAAAAAGAGTCAAACCCATCCCGGAAGTTATATAATGAAAGCATCGACCAGGATGGACTCCATGAAAAACAACGCGTCACCATACACGATCACCCCCGCCGACCCCGAACGGCATTTGATGGCGATCGCAAGGATCACTTCCGATGCCTTTGCAGGCGGGCAATACGTTGACGAGATCGCCGACACCTACATCAACAACTGTCATTACGATTGGGATGTCACGCGCCTGATTTGGGACGGAGATCGTCTCGTCCATCACTGGGGTGTGTGGGGCTATCCCATGCGGCTCGAGTCGGTTCACCTGAAAGTGGCTGGCATCGGTGCGGTGGTCACAGAGGAGCCTTATCGCAAACGCGGATTGATGGAACAGGCGGCACAGGCTTCCTTCGAGTCCATGTTTGAGCAGGGCTATGACTTAAGCATCCTGCGCGGGCGGCACTACGTCAAGTTCGGATATGCCCGCGCCTGGAACTACATCACCTATCGTTTGAAACCGGAGGAGATTCCCGACCTACCGCTCAAATATCCCTACCAAAAACTGGATTCATCCCACATCGAGGCGATGGGTTCCCTCTACAACCAGACACACGCATCCATCTCAGGGACGGCTGTGCGCCCCACCTATCGGCATCGATCCAGCGACGACTTGTCCGCCTATGGCTGGTTTGACAACGATGGCAAACTCATGGGTTATGTCCGCGCAACACAACCGGAGGATGACAAAGGGACCTTGCAATGTCTTGAGTCCGCTGGCGACCATCAACAGGCATTGGCTGTCTTACGTGATCTCTTCGTCCAAGGTGAATACAAATCGCTGACCCTGTTCACCATCCCGCCTCAGCATCCTTTGCTTCAAAGGCTTCGTTTGGGGAACTGCGTTGTGGAGAATAGATACTTTGCCACCTCCGGTTGGCGCGTGCACATCATCAACTTGCACAGCACGCTTGAGAAGAGCCATTCGCTGTTGGAGGCGCGCCTGCAACAATCACAATTTGCGGAGTGGACAGGTCAACTGCTTTTGGATGCCGGTGAACAAAAAGCGACTCTCGAGTTCAAGAAGGGACTGGTCCACGTGGCGGAGGCTCGGGCTGGGGAAAACTCTCTCCAGGGCGGGGCAGGTATAGGTCGATTGTTGATCGGGTCTGACGATCCGCAGGAGGTCATTCGGCAGGAAGGCATCGTATGCACAGGACAGGCTGCAGAACTGGCAGTCGCATTATTCCCCAATCTGTATCCGATGCTCAGTCAATGGGATGAGGTCTAGTGATAAACCGATACATGCCACTCGTCTTGCTCCTATTAGGGTTGGTAATCCTCTTCGCAGGTTTCATCTATGATGTGTTGTTTGCAGGGATACCCTATCAAGACCCCACCCCTGCAATGACAGCCAGTTACGATTTGCATTCTTGGGTTGCATCCATGATCTGCTGGAGTGGCTGGGGAATATTCATGATCGGCGGGGGGATAATGACAGTACGATACTTCAAAAGACATCGGTTGGAGAAATAAAGAAGAGCCTCCGCATGGAGGCTCTTGCGTTATCTCAGCGAACCGTATTTCGCTGTTTGATCGCCTGCCAAAGCACCACCAGCGCCATCAACACCAAACCGGCTACAGGATGGATATTGACTTCCACTAGACCGACATTGGTCGTTATCTTTGCCAGATCGAGCACGTACAGCAACGGGGCGAGCGCCATACAGGCAAGCACAAGGGCAAAATGAGTCTTTTTCATGGGTTTTTCCTTTCTTTGATTCGATTCCTTTTCGCTTACTTCACGAACGGAATTGTCAATGGATAGTGAATGGGCTTGTCAGACAGAGCCCGCATGGCATTGACCACACCCTGATAGGTACAAAAGATGCCGATCAGGATCAGCGGTGCAGGGGCACAAATCAATGCGCCGATGAAGAACGGGTTGTTCTCCGTGGCAAACATCCCTGCATCGCCCATCAAAGCCAGCACAACCGGGAAAGCCAGCAGCAGGAACACCGCGGCAAACAGCATCAATGTCATCGTAATCTGGAAGTTGAGCACTTCGCGTCCCTGTTTGTCGATCTTGTAGCTCTGTGACTTTTTCCATGACCAGATCAACAGCGGGATGATCAGGATGCAGAACATGCTGCTCAAGTGCAGGACTGCCAGCCAGACATTCTCGCGTGAAGTTTGGTCTGCTCCAAAATCGAAGCCAAGGGCTTCACTCAGGCAGTGGAGCGTGTAGGAGCGCGGGTCCACTTCGCCGCCTTCGATGCGCTGGATGGTGCGTGTGCTAACTTCGCACCTCTCCGCCAACTGTTCCTGGGTCATGTTCTTCTGCAGGCGCAGCTCAGTGACTTTTAGTCCGAGGTCGGGTTGGTTCATTATTGTCTCCTTTCGAATTTCTTCCCCCATTATAGGAATCGTCTCCGGAATTACCATGTCGTACACACGACATTTGCACGTCATTTGAAGAATGGCAACGACATTTCATATCTTACATGAATTTTCGTCGTTTTCAACTAAAACAAACATTCTACTCAAGGCGGGGAGATTGATTCCTTGTCCAGCACTTTATTTGTCAGACAACTTCATGACTACTGCTTGTTAATATGAACAATGTAACTGCA
>CAYTDB010000153.1:0-11521 GCA_964436455.1 uncultured Anaerolinea sp.
GTAGACTCATGTTAATCAAACCAACTGAGGTGTCCCCTATGACTGATCGCTACCGAGTATACACAAAAGTGAAGAAAACGTTGAAGACCATGATTAAGCTGGATCACCAAGGGCAAGTCGTGACATTGGCAATGATGATTGCAGGGATTGTGTTGAGCCGCAAGGGGCAGTTGTCTGAGATGAGTTCGGAAATTCCAATCACGACGCAAGAGAGAAGCGTGGAAATGCGCATGCGGCGCTGGGTCAAGGACGAGTTGGATGTGGAAGTCGTGTACATACCCTTTGCCCGTCAAATTCTGGAAGTCTTGAGCCATTTGCCTCTGGTGTTGGTCATGGATGACAGTCAAGCAGGACGCGGCTGCATGGTACTGATGGTGGGTGTCCTGTATCAGAAACGGGCGTTGCCGATTGCCTGGCTGGTGTACAAGGGCAAGAAAGGACACGCCAGCGCCCAACGACACATTCAGGTATTGGAAAAAGTTCAACCGCTCTTGCCAGAAGGCAGTGAGGTCATCTTGTTGGGTGAGGCGGAGTACGATGCGAACGAAATGTTGCTCTGGTTGGAGAAAAACACGACTTGGAAGTATGTTTTACGCACTTCGCCCCAAATTTACGTCCAGACCAGCGCTGAAAGCCAGCCGCTTCGAGGCTATCCGTTACAACCCGGGCACCTCTTTTCTTTGTCGCAAGTCGGTTTCACGCAGACTGCGACAGTCACGCTCAACGCCATTGGCTGGTGGGGTGCTGAGTACAAGGAGCCCATCTTTCTCATCACCAACCTCGACGATGCCAATGAAGCCTGTCGTTACTATCGGCGACGGTTTCGGATTGAGACCTTCATTAACCCCCCCCCTTCATCCAGTTGCGGAATCAGTCTTCTTGCCTTATAGTCCACTTGTCTGCGGTCAAAACCTATACCTATCACCGACCAGCCGACTAGAAGACTAACAGACCAGGAGACTGAAAAACTATGCACGGATTCGGTTGGTGGATGTCCATGCGGCAGGGAGATGAAAAGCCCAAGGTAACCAGGGAACTTTTTCTGCGTGTTCTGAATGATGCGAAGCCTTATTGGTGGCATATCGCGGGGATGCTCGTGACGATCATCCTCACCATGGTTTTATCTTGATTCCACCCTTGAATCGAGGATATGAAAATTATGCAACCTTCGAAAATAAGCTCTCCTTATCTCCCTAACTTTAAGAAACTTATCTTGCAGCATATTTCTATAACAGTCTTGTCAATCTACCTTTACGTTTTTCTGGAATGGGTATTCTTCATAACGAAGCCATCCTTTTTTAATTCAATGAACGCAGTAGGAAAAATAAGCATTTTATTGAAAACAGGTTTGATATTTGTGTTATTCGGGGTCATAATTTTGATTTTGGTGTTTATTCTCAGGTGGGTGTTTTCACGAGTGATAAACCATGCAGTTTCTCAGTACTTGGTAGTAATACTTCCGGCTGGTGTACTTTCGGCGTTGGCATTACTACTCATTGATAATTTCACCTATACACTTTTTAATGTTGGGATCGTTACCACAGCTGGCATATGGCGTGGCGTATATGCGGCTCTTTTTCTTTCAGTATTTTTGTTGACATGTCGCTGGCTGGTAAATAATGTTACACAAACGTTTGACGCGATCTATAATTGGATTTCATATACCCTCTTGTCTTTCTCAATTATCCTGGTCATTCTGGATTCCATGACTGTTAGAACCATTGGTAAATCGGCGCAAATTTCAGAATTAGAGACTCTACCAAACATTCTGCTTTTGGGTGGGGATGGTATTAATGCAGCCAGTACTTCCATTTACGAATATGTCAGGGAGACTACACCAACCATCAAAGCTCTTGCCGAGAGATCCCTTGTCATGGAAAATGCTTTTCCGAATACGGGTAATTCTGCCGGTTCAGTGGTTACAATATTAACTGGAAAAAATGCAACTAAAACACGGGTTTTATATCCCCCTGACATTCTGAGAGATGTCGATTCATTTGAGCACTTGCCAGGAATTCTACGCCAGCAAGGTTACTATACAGTTGAGTTAGGCGTGACTCATTATGTGGATGCTTATAACATGAATTTGCTTGATGGTTTCGATGAAGTAAACGGCAAAATAGTTCAAAAAACAATTATTATGCGTGTTTTTGAGCCATTGGGTTATGATGTAGCCTATTTCTCATCGAAGTTGATTGATAGGATTACCGACAGACTGTTTCATATTTTCTACATGAGGCAAATGAAAAATGTGTTCAGCACTGTTGTGGATTCTTTGAATGCATTAGAGGATGACAGAAAAAAAATTAAGTATTTGCTAGATCTTATTGAGTATACAAACCAGCCTTTGTTTGTACATTTGCATTTGATGGGAACGCATGGCCCTTTTTTTCACCCGCGTCAACAGGTGTTTTCATTGGGGAAACAACAAGATGAAGCCTGGATGACTGATTTCTATGATGATGGCATCCTGGATTATGATGCTTATATTGGAGATGTTATAGACCAATTAAACAAGACTGGCAAATTGAGCAATACTGTTATTGTAATTTACACAGATCACAACATGAAGTACTTTACGAACCAAAGGATTCCCCTTGTTGTTTATTTTCCGAACGAGGAATTTGCTGGCAGAGTGAAAGCGAATGCTCAAAATATTGATATTGCGCCAACACTATTGGATTACTTGGGTCTTCCGATACCGAATTGGATGGAGGGCACCTCACTTTTGAATCAAAATCTTGATAGTGGTCGTTTAATATTTAGTGCTGGTGCCGCACATGTAAGGGAAAGCAATGGATTTTTTATTTTAGATGCAGAAAAATTGACGCCACCTTTTTATCAATTTGGATATGTGGGAATTGTCAATTGTCAGAATTGGTATAGGTACGATTTAATAAAAAATAATTGGACATCGGGAATTGTCAACGGTCATACTTCCAGATGTGATGATGATATGGTTTTTTCTCCTGAGCAAATTAGGGATGAGCTTTTGAACCACTTGAGAAGCAAAGGGTTTGATGTGTCTATCCTTTTGGAAAATATTGATATTCCACCAGCTATCCAACATCCATAATGATGGTTCATCACATCAGACTTTCCTTAACCTCCCCCCTTCATCCAGTTGCGCGATTGGTTGGATAGTTTTATAGTTGCATGGTCAGGTAGTCAGGAGCCTGTGTACCTGTCTACCAGTTTGCGTTTTTACCATTTTACAACTGCTCAACTACTGAACTATCAAACCAGGAGACTAAAAACTATGCACGGATTTGGTTGGTGGATGTCCATGCGGCAGGGGGATGAAAAGCCGAAGGTAACCAGGGAACTTTTACTGCGTGTTCTGAATTATGCGAAGCCCTATTGGTGGCACATCGCCGGGATGCTTGTGACGATATTGTTGACGACAGGCTTATCCCTGCTTACACCTCTTATGTTCCGCAATATGATCGATGTGGTGATTCCCGCCAAGGACACGACTCGACTCATTTGGCTGGGTTTGGCATTGCTTGCCATTCCCGCTGTCAGTGGCATCGTTAACGTCATTCAACGCCGGCTTAACTCCACAGTGGGGGAGGGCGTTATCTACGATCTGCGTTCGTCGCTCTTTGCGCGGCTGCAACGTATGTCCCTGCGGTTCTTTACCAATACCAAGGTCGGTGAGTTGATGTCGCGCCTCAACAATGACGTGGTCGGTGCGCAGAATGCTATCAGCAATACCATCGTCAACATCGTGACCAATCTTATCGAAACGGTTGCGTTGCTTGCGGTCATGCTCACCCTTGAATGGCGGCTTACGCTGATCAGCATCGTCATCCTTCCGCTCTTTATGATCGCTGCACAACGACTTGGAACCGTCCTGCGCGATATTGCCCGTCAAGCCATGGAAATGAACGCCCAGATGAACGCGCACATGAACGAGACTCTCAATATTGGCGGTGCGCTGCTGGTCAAGTTGTTCGGGCGCGCCAAAGAAGAGGAAACCCGTTTCCGTGAACGCGCCGCCAACGTCCGCGATATCGGCATCAAACGTGCGGTGACAGGCTCCACGTTCTTCGTTATCTTTGGTCTGGTCAGTGCGGTGGGCACGGCGCTGGTCTATGGTCTCGGTGGCTATTACGTCATTACCGAGGTCTTCACCGTCGGCACCATCGTTGCGTTCGGTTCGTATCTTGGTCAACTGTACGGCTCGTTGCAGGGACTCGCCAGCGCGCCGGTTGATTTTTCCACCAGCATGGTTTCGTTCGAGCGCGTGTTCGAAGTCATTGACCTGCCGAAGGATATTATCGAAAAAGAAAACGCACCTGCCCTGCACGAGGTTAGAGGCGAACTCGAATTTGATAACGTCACTTTCAACTACAAAGTGGACACATCTCTCCTGTTGAAGGAAGTCAAACGCTATGGGAGGCAGGAAGACGTAGGCGCGGTCTTATCGTTGGCAAAGCCAACCATGGACGATGGACAAAAGACCAAGGCTACGGGGAAGAATGGTCAATCGTCCAAGGTCAATCGTCAGGATGAAAGAAGCGGCTCTGACTCACCCGAAATTGATTCTACATCTCAAGCCAGAGAGGTCGCTTTGAGCGGAGTCTCCTTTATCGCGCGTCCTGGAAGTCTGGTCGCGTTGGTTGGTCCCTCAGGCGCTGGCAAAACCACGGTGACGTATCTCATCCCGCGCTTGTACGATCCCAGCGAGGGAGTCATCCGCATTGACGGACATGACCTGCGCGATGTGACGCTCGATTCGCTTTCGTCCGCGATCGGCATGGTGACGCAGGAGACATATCTCTTCCACGATACCATCCGCACGAACCTGACGTATGCGAAGACCGAGGCCACGCAAGCCGAGATCGAAGCCGCCACCAAGGCCGCCAATATCCATAACTTCATCATGGACCTGCCAGACGGCTACGACACGATCGTCGGCGAGCGCGGATACCGACTCAGCGGTGGTGAAAAGCAACGCATCGCGCTGGCGCGTGTGATTCTCAAAAACCCGCGTATTCTTGTACTCGATGAAGCGACAAGTTCGCTCGATAGCGAATCCGAAGCGTTGATTCAAGATGCATTGAAACGCGTGATGTCAGGACGCACAAGCATCGTCATCGCACATCGCTTGAGTACGATACTAGCCGCTGATTTGATTCTGGTAATGGATAGGGGGCAGATTGTTGAGAAAGGAACACATCAGGAACTGATTGCAGTGAATGGGTTATACGCTCAACTTTACGAAACTCAATTCAAAAGAGAAAGAGTTTAGCCCCACCCTACCCCTCCCCAAGTCCGACAATAAATATTGGTTTTCAACAGGACTTATTTTGTCGGACTTGGGGAGGAGTCCGCCGGAGGTCCCCGAAGGGACAAGGACGGGAGGGGCGCGATACGCACTTTAAGAGGGAAGGGATATGGTTCAACTATCAAATTAGAAACAATTGCTGATATGCAGCATGTCGACACTTACTACTCGGGTTGGTAGGGAGAAAGGTGTTGCCTGCCTTCAGAAAGAATTTGGTCAATGGTCATGTTCTCGTGTTGTTTGTCAGCAGGGTGGTAATGAACATGCACGCGCAGGACACTGGGAAATTCTTCATAGATCAGTCTTTCGACCTCCGTTGCGATGCTGTCTCCCTGCTTCACAGTAAGCATCCCGTCAATTCCAATTGTTAAATTCACAACGATATGCGGACCAAAGCGGTGTGCCTGCAATTCCTCCAACTGCTTTGCTCCATGGATCCTTTTCAAAAGGGTCATAATCTGTTTGGCAAGTGACCGGCTTGGTACAGCGCTCATTAATTCCATGGATGACTCTTGCAGGATGTAAATGCCAGTGCGGAGGATTAGCAATGCCACAAGTGCGCCTGCCAATGGGTCCACCCAGGGAAGTCCGCGCTGACCCAGGAAGATGCCCACAGAGGCTGCCGATGCTGAAAAAATGTCGTTACGATGGTCATATGCCAGTGCTTCAACGATGGGATTGCGAGTCTCTTTACCAAGCCTACGGACATAGTAGAAAAGAAAAGTCTTGATGGCAACTGTCCCCAAGGCGACCCACAATGCAAAGGGATGTGCGCCTTGAGAGGTCAGTTCCCCGTCCACCAGATCCCAAATTTTGTCAACTGAATCCCAAAACACCTTGACTGCTGTCGCTACCACGAAAGCGCCCACTACGAGCGATGCAATACTTTCCAGTTGACGATGTCCATAAGGGTGTTCGGTATCAGCAGGTTTGTTGGCAAGTCTTACAAAGATGCTTGCAACTACATAATATGCCACATCCGAAATGGAATTGATTCCCTCAGCAAGCAGTGCAGGGCTGTGTCCCAATACACCAAAAACTGTTTTGATGGCAGACAGGACAACATTAGTCCAAAGCCCGAGATTCACTGCCCAAAGGCTTTTACGGTCACGTTCATGCGGCATGATTCGATTTTATTGTGTCTATCTCGGGGATACAACTGACAAATGTCCTTATTCAAGGACATTTTACGATTTGAAATTGTTACAGCCAGGAGACCCTGTGTAACACCTTATCAAAATTGTGCAAGGTTAAATTACAGTGGAGCCGAATTATTTCAGCTCCACTGTTACCGATTATGTGATTATTAGAAGCCTGTTGAGGCGAACCAGGCTCCGGTGGGGCTGGTTACGAAAAGAATGGGGGTAATACAGGGGGAGGGAAGAACGACAGTATCCTTGATATGCGCGTTCCCTGCCGTGTCAGCTGGGAACAGGGCGGTTGATACATTCACCGTAACCGGATTCCCATTTGCATCCTTGCTCACACAGCTTACGATTACCTTGAAGTTCGGAATGGTGTTCGTCCCGCCAATGCCGCGATCAATCACCGCCTGGTCATTGGGATCGAATACCAAACCTTTGATCAATACATCCACGTTACCCTCGGGGCTAAGCTTCCCTTTTCCAAAATCGATAACCCAGGGCAAACCGCCGCCTGGTACGCCGCGTATGGCATTTGTCGCACCGGTAAAAGGTCTTGGCACGCCGATCATGGTATTGAACTCGAGCATTTTGGACTCGTCGGCACTGGCTGTGGACACTGACCCAGCAAAAAGGAAAGTGCTGAGAACCAGTATCAGTGCCAGGGTGCTAAACATAAACTTTTTCATTTGTTCCTCCGTTTGAAATTTGTGTTGGTCTTCACCCCTTAATACGTGCGGTAGTTCGGCTTTGGATTTCAGTTTCTGGAGGAAATCCATTACCTTGAACTTCCTGCGTGACCGATGGGAATAAATTCGGTACAATGGAACCGTGGCGTATATCGATGATGTTGAATTGGTGAGAAGATTAGCGGAAGGCGACGATAGCGCCTTCCTTGCTCTTTATGATCGTCATGTCAGCCGTGTGCATGGTCTGACATTGCACATTCTTGGAAGTCCCTTGCTGGCAGAGGAAGCCACCCAGGATACTTTTCTCAAATTGTGGAGCCGTGCTCGTCAGTATCTTGCCGGGCGCGGACCTTTTCTTCCGTGGCTTCTGACCATTGCAAGGCGCGTCGCGCTTGATCGTGTCAGGCTTGAATCTCGTCGACCTGTACTGTCAGACTCGAATGACCCGGAATCCATCTGGCAAAATCTTCCCGATCTTGAATCGACAACAGAGGAATCCCGCTGGCGCAGCATGTACTTTGCAGTGCAAGCCCTGCATCCCGATCAGCGCAAGGTCATTGAACTGGCTTACTATCAAGGCATGAGTCAAAGTGAAATTGCCGAGGTGCTTGGCTGGCCTCTCGGCACGGTAAAAACCCGCCTCCGCGCCGCCATGCAAAACTTGCGTGCTGTCTGGAATAAATAATCAGTAGATCACGAAAACGTAGTAACGACTTCAGCCGTTCGAGCAAAAAGCGACTAAAGTTGCCACTACGAGGCTTTTTCGTGAAGTACTGATAATAAATCCAAATCTGTTGCTGGTAACGTATAACTACTTGGAGTAAAAGCAAATGTCTCAAGATGAACATGCTCCCTATCTGGAAAATATCCCCGCCTATGCACTTGGTGCATTGGATGTGGATGATGTTACCGCGCTTGAGGAGCATCTACGAAACTGCGTTTCCTGCAGGATCGAACTGGCTGAATACCGCGCAATGAGCGACTCCCTCCTGACAGCCATCCCACCCAAACAACCCTCGGCAGCACTTCGTAAAGGATTGCAGAGTCATTTGCCCAGCGCGAAAAAGAAATCTCGCTTGCCAACCGCACTGCCTTTTGGACGTTTTGCACTGGGGTTTGCCGTCATCCTCTTGATTGCGTTGAATATCACTTCTTTGGTGAAAATACGAACGATCCAGAATCAGCAGACCGCCCTTTTGAATCAGGTTGAGGATGCACAAGTTGCACTGGCGCTAATGTCATCTCCTAATGCTCAGATACTACCTCTGGCTGGTGACACCGTATCAGGCACACTTTTATTGGATAAACAAAATAACACGGCAGTGTTGATCGCCCGAAATCTCCCTCAACTAGGGGATGAAAAGACATACCAGATTTGGCTGGTTGAGGAAGATGGTGGGCGCGTTAGTGCCGGTTTATTCCGCCCTGAAAGTGATCAACTATATACAACAAAAGCCATCCTTCCAAGCCAGACACTTACCGATTATTTGGGAATTGGCGTGACTGTTGAGCCTGCCGGAGGATCCGAAGCCCCAACGGGAGAACGCGTTTTTAAAGTCGATTTCTGATGATCTACCCGCAGAATAAAATCAAGTTTTCAGGATTAGGGTTCACAACTCCAAACATACGTTGGCTTATCCTCCGCATACGGATAACTCGGCGCAGAGTAGGAGACTCCCACCTGTGCGCTTTCGGGTAGGAAGACGAAGCGCATATCTTTCAATTCCGCTGTGGAGGGAATGTCAAAACGCAGCCAGCCGTCCAGTTCCTGGTTTGGGAAAATGACCTTCCCCAATGTGGTGTATTCCACATATCCATTGCGGTGACCGTAGATGGGCTTGATCTCGATTGCAGCATACAAGATGCTGTAATGTTCAAAGGCAGGGACATCCATTTCGATCTGACTTGTGTTCTTGAGCCGAACATGCACCCATAAAAATTTCTTTCCATCAGGCGGCGTTCGGGTGGAGCCGAAGTCTGTGATGTATTCATTTGTGATCTCAAGTTGATCCATGCTCACTTGCAGGTTGTCCCAGAGGATCGAGTCACTGGGAGAGGATGGGGTGGGGAGTGGCGTTGGTGTGGGAAGCGGGGTTTGTGTCGCTGTTGGAGTGGCAGGCACGGTGGATGATCCGCTTTGGGTTGAGCAGGCGGTTGGGATGAATATTGCGATAAGCAGGATGGGTAATACTTTTTTCAATGGGGACATGTGAACTCCGTCTTATTCTAATACGAAGAACGGAGTTCAATGTCGCATCACGGGTTATGGAATTATGATTTTCTCTGTTCCCACAATTGACGTGTCAACTGAATTTGTCCCTTATGTTCTGTGGCATGTTCGAGCGCGTGCAGCAATGCCCAACCGATAGTGAATTCGCGGTCGAATTGCGGCAAGCGGCGCAGGGTTTCGAGATCATGCAAGGAGAATTTCTCAAGGGTGGTTTTGGTATAGAACAATGCCTCATCCAGTCGCTTTTTCAGGGTATCTGTTCCCAGACCCTTGACTTTGAATTCCGAGTCTCGGTTTCGGTCGGACGGTTCCTGTGCTGCTATATCGCCGATCCAGAATCTTTCTGCACCTGTGAGATGAAAGACCAGAACACTAATCGTGTTCATCTCCTTTCCAGGAGACCAATCCAATGCTTCAGGTGGCAGTCCATCCAGCGCTTTGTGAATATCATTGTGACAGCCTTGCAGGAGATTGAAGTAATCGGTGAAATAGGTTTGCATGTATTGTTCTCCTTTTCTTTTCAAGATTTTCTTCCCAACACCACTAAAGTTGTCGCGCCATGGAAGCCGATCTCTTTGACCCTTGTCTTCAACTCTTTACCGCGAGCCTGTAGTTCGGGGTGTCCCTCCGCGCGTTGGAGATAGCGTTCGAAGACGGGTTCGAGTTCTTTGAGCGTATCTGGATTCTTTGGATCTTCACGCAGGTCGGTGAGGTCAAAGGTTTTCAGGTCTTTGAGATTAAGTTCAGAAACGAGATCGAGAAGTTCTTGCCGAGTGTAGGTCTCATTGTGTACTATGCCATTGACCGTATCCACTGCCGCCCACCAGTGGTGTAAGTGGACGTGTGTCATTTGCGTTTCGGTCTGTCCATCGCGATACATTTCAGAGATGAGTAGGAGTCCGTTTGGGCGGAGGACGCGCTTCATTTCGTTGAGGACTGGTATCGGGTCCAGATGGTGAAGCGAGTTGGAGATGCAGACGAGGTCGAAGGATGAGTCGTCAAAGTCCAGGTGCTGTGCATCCATCATCTGAAAATGGACTTTGGGATTCTCTCTAAACGACTCAGCGAATACCGCTTCGGCGCGTTCGTTGTTGTCCACACCGATGATCTCAGCGTAATCCTGCAAGCCTTCGAGCAGAAAGTGGATGAAACTGCCGCCGCCCGTTGCCACATCCAATATGCGGTTGGCGGAGATTTGATGGAGGATTTCTTGTGGTGTGGTCATATTGTCCTTTCGATGTTATTTGCCAGCCTGCTGGATCAGCCATTTTTCCAGTTCTGGGATGTTCTCACTTAATCGCGCTCCAGCCACAATCGGAAGCCAGCGATGATATTCCTCTTTGCCCTGAGGGCGCAATCGGAAATACTCACGCAGGTATGCAGAATGGAAGATGTTTATGAAAACCTTTAGCATGGGATTAGGGATTTGTGGCGTTGCGATCGCTCCGAGCGTGATGATGCTCGTGCGTGCCACGTCTGCCAGCGGATTTCCGCGTGACGCGTCGATCCAGTCGATGACGGTTGCTTCGTTTTCTGACAGCAATACATTGGCTGGATGAAAATCCCCGTGACAGACGCGGTCGCCTTCGGGTAAAGGGCCCAGAACATTGAGAAGTGACGTCTTCAGTGATTCGGGAAGAGCTCGAGCGTGATCGAGCTTATATTTGAGTTTGGGATGTTGCGCTGGAACATCTGCTTTAAAAACACAATTGTGCATATCGGCATGTAACTTTGCAAGGATGCGGGCGTATTCAAACGCCTTCCATGGTTTGTGTTGGAACATCACCAGCATGGATTCGCCGTTTGCACGCTCGTAGATCAAACCGTTGCGACCATCCACCTCGATCAATTCCTTGACCGCGGGAGCCTTCACCCCGCTGGCATGGACGGCACGCGCGATCCTGAGTTCATATTCAATATCTTCGAGACTGAACCAGTTGTGAAATAGTTTGAGAACGTGACTTTCATCCCAGTCATAGACATCGGCTGTTCGTCCATGGGCGATGGGAGTTTTATTGAATGTTGATTCCATGGTTTGTGTGATTATACGTTGTCTTGTGAATTGTGATGATCAATGTTCCTTATTATGAGAATTATTGGCGCATTTGTCAGTATGTAACCATTACTTCTTGTGAAGATCTTCAACTGTCAACTGACTGGTTATACT
>CAYTDB010000154.1:0-11520 GCA_964436455.1 uncultured Anaerolinea sp.
CGCAGGACCTGTTCCTGTTCTACATCTTCTGGGAATTCACGCTTGTGCCGATGTACTTCCTGATTGGCATCTGGGGCGGACCGCGCCGCATCTATGCCGCAGTGAAGTTCTTCCTGTACACAATGGCTGGTTCCATTTTGATGCTGCTTGCCATCCTGTGGCTAGGCATTTACGGTGGAACGTTCTCAGTTCCAGAACTGATCGCACAGCATAACATCCCATCCGATATTCAATGGTGGTTGTTCCTTGCGTTCACCGCCGCCTTCGCCATCAAGGTCCCGATGTGGCCCCTGCATTCGTGGTTGCCCGATGCCCACGTGGAAGCGCCGACCGCGGGTTCCGTCATCCTTGCAGGTGTCTTGCTGAAGATGGGTACCTATGGTTTCGTCCGCTTCAACCTGCCGCTCTTCCCTGAGGCTGCGGTGCGCGCCGCTCCGTACATTGCGTTGCTCGCCACTATTGGTATCATCTATGGCGCGATGGTTTCCTATGCCCAAAAGGATGTGAAGAAACTGGTTGCGTATTCCTCCGTCAGCCACCTTGGTTTCGTGATGCTTGGTCTCTTTGCGATGAACCCCGAAGGTATTGCAGGCGGTATTTTGCAGATGATCAATCACGGTTTGAGCACGGGAGCTTTGTTCCTTCTCGTCGGCATGATCTACGAACAAACTCACACGCGCGAGATCAAGGTCTATGGTGGTTTATGGAAGGTTACCCCGATCTTCGGTTCCATCATGTTGATTGTCTCGCTCTCCTCGATGGGCTTGCCTGGCTTGAATGGCTTCGTGGGTGAGTTCACCATTTTGCTGGGCGCGTTTGGTTCGACGTCCATCAACAACACGGCATTCGCCATTGTCTCTGCGCTTGGCGTCATCATGGCGGCTGTGTATATCCTTTACATGTTCCAGAAAATGTTCCTCGGTCCGCAAGGCGAGATCGTGGAGGAAGTCAAGAAGCACGGACGTGCTCTGCGCGATCTCAACTTGCGTGAGATTATCACCATCGTGCCTATCCTCATCTTCATCTTCTGGATCGGTCTGTATCCGAAACCCTTCTTCGCCCTCATAGCTCCTGCCGTTGAGAATCTGGTGAAGATGCTGCCGTTGCCTTAATGTGACGGAGTGCTCATGACGCTAACTTCTTTCGACTATCAAGTACTCACACCCTATATCCTGCTCACCGTCTGGGCATGTATCCTCCTGCTCCTTGACCTCTTCATCCCGAAGAACCGCAAAGGCATCACAGCCTCCCTCGCCGCCCTGGGTCTTGCCCTCACATTGGGTTTCACCCTCTCCCAGATCGGTGTTGAGCGCACAGGCTTCTTCAATATGGTCGTTGTCGATGGTTTCTCGACCTTCGTCAATGCCTTGATCCTGGTAAGCGGTTTGCTTGGGATCGCCCTCGCCTATGGTTACGTTAAACGCATGGGTATCGAACGCGGTGAATACTACACCCTCCTGCTGTTCAGCATCACAGGCATGATGCTCATGGCGCAAGCTGCCGACCTCATCATGGTCTTCATCGCGCTCGAACTGCTCTCCATCCCGCTCTACGTGCTCGCCGCATTTGCTTATCCCAAACTTCGTTCGGAAGAAGCGGGGATGAAATACTTCCTGCTCGGTGCCTTTGCGACCGGATTTGTCGTCTACGGGACTGCCCTCGTCTTTGGAGCGACTGGTTCCACCCATATCTACACCATCGTTCAAAACGCCTCAAACGGGACCTCAAGCCTGCTCCTGACCATCGGAGCCGCTCTCCTCCTTGTCGGATTTGGTTTCAAGGTTGCGGCGGTTCCCTTCCACATGTGGACTCCTGATGTGTATCAGGGCGCTCCCACTGCAGTGACCGCCTTCATGTCCTCGGGTGCCAAGATCGCTGGGTTCGCTGCCTTGTTCCGTGTGTTCTCAACCGCCTTCCCCGCTATCGAAGGGGAAATGACCAATGTGCTTTGGGCGCTCGCCGCGCTGACCATGATCGTCGGGAACCTCGTTGCCGTCTCGCAAACGGACATCAAGCGCATGCTGGCATATTCCAGCATTGCCCATGCGGGCTACATCCTCATGGCATTTGTGCCTTATGGAAATCCCGAAGTGCGTGATGTATCCATCGCGGCTGGTCTGTTCTATCTCGTCTCGTATGCGATTACCAACTTCGGTGCATGGGGTGTGGTCATTGCTCTCGAAAAGCAGGAGGAAAAAGGACTTGCCATCGAAGACTATGCAGGGCTTGGAAAGAAATATCCAGCCCTCGCCGTTGCTATGACCGTCTTCATGCTCTCGCTCGTTGGCTTCCCTCCAACGCTTGGCTTGGTGGGTAAGTTCTATCTCTTCAGGGCGGTGATTTCAGCCTATGAGGTTACTGGTAACGTTTCCTTCGTGTGGCTTGCCGTCATCGGCGTGTTGACATCGCTCATATCCGCATACTACTACCTGCGTGTCGTTGTTACCATGTACATGAAGGACGGTGAACCCGCCATCGAACGCGACACCTGGCTGGGACTTACCATCGGTGCAACTGCTTTGGTGACCGTGATTGTCAGCCTTGTTCCGCAACCCTTGTTCGCCTGGGCAAGCGAAGCGGTGTTGAAGTTGTTCTAAATATCCAGAGCTCCGGGTTTTCAAAAAACCCGGAGCTCTTTTTTAATGGATAAGTTTGCGGGGGAGAATGTTTTTCGGGATTAAACCAGTTGTCGGTTAAGTCTGAAGCGAGGCGGGACAGGAAAAAAGATGCAGAGCTCGAAACTGCCTCCGCAGTCTCTTCCTCCTATTCTGAATACAAATAGATTTGTCCCCTGCCAGCCCTTTTGGCGGTATACAAAGCTTTATCTGCATGGCTGAGAAGTTCTTTGAGCGATTTTATGGCTTTGTGCTGTTCGGCGCGTTCGAGTTCGTTCTGTTGCAGATAAACCTGCCCCAGGTCTGTGAGAATGTATACCGAACTGATATCGCGCCCGTACTCATCAAATAATGATGTGGCACGATGAAGTTTCGATTGTGCCTGTTCATACTCGCCCATGGCAGCGAGTATTTCTGCGACGGTTGCGTTAACGTTGATTTCATCCCCTTTTAGTCCGCCGTCCTTTGCCAGTTGCAGGCTTTTTTGCGCCAGTTTCAGCGCGGGGATATATTCTTTTGTTTCAAACAACGTATATGCCCAGTTATTCAGGATGCGTGATTGACCTTCGATGCTGTCCATCTTATCGAAGGTATCATATGCCTCCTGGTACATCCGCAATGCCTGTGTTGGGTCTTGATACGTGCTTGCCACCAGGTCAAGACACCACATCTCCCATTCGGTGAGCCCGTTTTTGCGTGCCCCTTCCAGTGATTTCAGCCCGAATTCTAATGATGCCGGATAATCACCCATATAATAATATGCCCAGCCCAATGTATACCAGGCACCGACCAGGATTTCCGAATCCGATTGGTCTTTGATGTATGACAGCGCTTCCAAAGAACGGGACAGGGCGGTATCCAAATTCCCCGCTTCGCCAGCCATCCAGAAAGGACAGGACCACAAGGCTGGAGGCTATACCTTGTACATATTCCTGACCGCTTCCATCCGTGGACCTGGAGAGTTGCAATACTTCCTCACATATGGAATGTGCTCGTTCAGGATTCCGGATGCGAAGCTTCCAAGCCAGGGCATTCATCAGTTCGATCTTTTCCAGCGTCGAAACCGACTTGGAGAGATTTTCCTCCAATTGCTGTATGGTTTGTGTTGTTTCCTCTACGCCCAATCTGGAACCTCCATCTGACGAATGAGCGTATTTTACAGTACAAATGGTTTATTCAAGTGATACTTTCAGGGGATGTGGATGGACAATGCACCTTCTAGATTCATTCTTGCTGTTCGCGTTGTAAAAAACAGATTATTCTATAGGAACTCTTTGGTCTTTAGATTGCCCTGCTGCACCAGTCCGTGGTACTGAGCAACAACGTCTGGAAGTTTAGATTCAGCCAGACCTCAAGATTATGACCGGGCGTCAGGACTGCGACGCGCCCTTTGCCAACTTCCCTTTTCCAGCCAGCGGGTTGCTTCCCATGCTCCGAATGTGACATTAGAAAGACATCTGCATACGGATCCTGCATGGACATGAAGTAATGCTCATCTTTTACCGTAAACGCATCGACTCCCTTTGTCAGCGGATGACCAGCCTGTGGTTCCATGCGAATCTCGCACTGCTCCGGGTGATGCGAGAACACGCCGCCCAGTAAATTCCGCAACACAAGCGCATCCTGATATCCTGCTGTTCCCGAATGGATGGCAAGCAATCCCTTCCCTTCTCGGACATATTCGGCAAATGCACCCTGTACATTATCTGTCATCCAGCCGCTTGGATCGGATGAAGAAACATTATTGGATTTGGTCAGTATCACCAACGGATATTTCGCCATCAGTTCCACTGACCAATCGCGGGTATCCTTGATCCAATCAAACGTAAAACCATGATCTTTTAGCGGACTCAAACCATCCTTTGGCACTTGGGCTGGATGCCAGAAATCGTCACACAACACAAGGACTTTTGTATCCATTTTCTTCATATCGTTATTCTACTCTTTGATAAATTAGAAGTGGAATCTTGTCTTAAGGAATCAAAAACGGGACGGTGTTCATCCACAGTCCCGTTTTGCTATCTTTATTCTTCGTACCCATTGGGATGTTTTACATGCCATGCCCATGCCATTTCGATGATCTGTTGCAGGTTCGGGTAGCGTGGTTCCCAGCCGAGTTCCTGCATGATCGCGTCACTGCTGGCGATCAGAGTGGCGGGGTCGCCAGCCCGGCGCGCACCGACAACCGCAGGGATGGGATGCCCAGTCACTTTGCGGGCGGTCTCGATTACTTCGGACACGCTGAAACCCTGTCCGTTGCCGAGGTTGTAAGTGCGGCTGCCCTGGTCGAGGGCGCGCAGGGCAAGGATGTGCGCGCTTGCCAGATCAAGCACGTGGATGTAGTCGCGGACACAGGTCCCGTCGGGAGTTGGATAGTCATCTCCAAAGACGGTGATCTTTTCGCGTTGTCCGAGCGCAACCTGCAGGACAAGCGGGATGAGATGGGTTTCAGGGTCGTGCATCTCGCCCAGATCCTCATGCGCCGCGCCACAGGCATTGAAGTAGCGCAGGGCGGCATAGCGGAAATCGTAGATTTTATCCATCCAATACAGGAAGCGTTCGATAATGTATTTTGATTCGCCATAAGGGCTGCCGGGAACGATGCGTTCGCTGGCTTTGATGGGAATCTCCTCGGGATCATCAAACAGGTTGGCGGTCGAAGAGAGAATGAAGCGGCGCACGCCATGTTCCACTGCGCTTTCGATAAGGTTGAGCGCGTTGCGGACGTTATCGGAGAGATACAGAAATGGCTTTTCCATGGACTCTCCAACGAGGGTGTTGGATGCGAAGTGCATGATACCATCGGGCTTGTGCTTGGCGAGGGCGGCATCGATGACTGCGCGGTCTTTCAGGTCGCCGAGGATGAACTCCGCTTTGGGGTGGACCGCGGCGCGATGTCCCTGTTGGAGGTTGTCGAAGACCACCACCTCATCGCCAGCCCGAATGAGTTCATGGACAACGGTGCTGCCAATATACCCAGCCCCGCCTGTGACAAATACTTTCATGATTTCACCTTTTTACAAGAGATATGCCTGGAATTGTACCTGATTGAAGATTTTCCAAACTGGATGCATGACGGCTTGACGTCACTTTTGGTTAACTCTTGATTGGATTCAAAAACGGGATAGAGATCCGTCAATGGTCCCATTCGGTATAGCAAAAAGAAGTGTCGATGAAAAAATGCTTTTCGAAACAGAACCAGCCTTCAGTTAAGGAAGAGGCGGTTAATAAATTTTACTTATCCCACGTGGAAAGCCAAAGGTCCACTTCGGGCATTCCGCTGGCTACGGCTGTGGCGGTGAAGAGTTCGAAATCTATTGGCAGTTGATACAGGTCGAATGTCAGTTTGCCATCGGTCATATCGACGATTGCATATTCATTGCGTAGGAGCGCGTGCGGTTCTGGTCCGCGTATGGGGAATTCGAAGGGCATGCCCACACTGCCGGGGTTGAGCAGGGTCATGTGCCCATGCTGGCGGATCATCTGCACATGTGTATGCCCGCCGACAAGCACCCTTGCGTCCTGTCCGCTGAAAATTTCATCGAGCGTTTCAGGCGTTACGGTGGGATAGAGAAACTCCTCATTCGAACGAAGCGAACCGTGGAAACAAAGCATGGATGTGTTTTCGTCAAGCGGGAAAGTGAGGTGGGGCGGGAAGGATTGCAGGAAGTCCAGATCGTCTTCGGAGAGTTTTTCCGCTGCCCATTTTTCCATGGCGCGCAGCCATGGATGATGATTTTCTGTCAGTTCCAGGTTAAGCAGATAATCATCATGGTTTCCCATGATCGTGGGGATCTTCAACTCCCTGAGACGCGCAATGACCTCCACTGGCTTGGGACCTAAACTGGCTACGTCCCCCAGACAGATGATCTGATCCGCTGCGGCTTTTTGAATGTCAGCCAGCACCAGTTCCAGGGAATGGATGTTGCCGTGAATATCGGAAATGATCGCGTAACGCATTGATATGTCCGTTTCGTTGAGTATTCTACTGGAAACCTAATGAAAGTCTACTGGTCCTTATATCCTAAAGCCGACCTTTTCTTTCAACACGTTTGGTAACAGGGGAAGTTTACTACGTTCGATGAGAAAAGTCGCCAGTTCGGTGATCTCGCGGAAGACATAATGCTGGTTCAATGTGCCTTCCAGATAGCCCGCACCGCTCGTACCGCCTGTCCCTGCACGGATGCCGATCATGCGGCGCACCATCGAGAAGTGACGGTAACGCCAGTTGGAAAGCAGTTCGTCGATCTCTGAGAGTGTATTCAACAACTCGAACGGCAGGTGGAAGATGGGCAGGTCGCGGTAAAGGATGATGAACAACGCGGATTGCATGGCTTTAGGTGTCAGGTCACCGCGCCCTTCGGTGAAGAAAACCTTGTCGAACTCCGCCAGCCTGCCGGTTTCGTTTTCCGATAATCCGCCCTGATAAACGCTTCGGTAATCAGTCCAGAATTTATTGGTTGTCGCGCTGCTGGTTGATTTGTATTCCGCCCAATATGTTTCTTCGAAGAACGGCATCCGTTCCAGCCATTTGATGATGAGTCCCTTTAGTGTGCTTTCGCTCTCTGTCTGGTTCACATGCTGCATATCGCCTTCGGATAAACTGCCGCGGCGGGTGTGCTTGTAATATTCCTTTTTGTGGCGCTCCTCCATTTTCAATCCCAGTTTGGCTTCGATCAACCTGAACTGTTTGCTTTGAAAACCTGAGGCAGGTAAAAGATAATTTCGGAACTCCAGAAAATCGGGCGCGGTCATGGTTTCAAGCACGCTCACCTGTTGGTTGAGCAATTCAAGGATTTTCACGATCCGCTTCAACTTGTGGACCACGTTGCTCATGTCGGGTGAGTTTTCGTTGATGTGGTCCTGCTCGAAGATGTTGCGCACCAGGTCCAGTTCGAAGATGATCTGCTTGAACCACAACTCATACGCCTGATGGATGATGATGAACAGCATCTCATCATTGCCGTCTTCCATCTCTTCAAAACTGCGTGGATGCTGGCTGTTCAGGATCGTATCGAGTTCGATGTAATCAGAATAATCCAAGTCGGACATGTTGCTCCTTTATTTCTTTCATTGCGGGTAGTGCCCTGGCATTACGAAGCAGTCTCCGCGATGATTTGAAGGCTGCTTCGGTCGCTACCGCTCCCTCGCAATGACATGGCTTAGTATAATCGCTCCATGGTCAAAGCCCTCATCTTCGATTTCGACGGTCTCATCCTGGACACGGAAACGCCTGAATACATTGCCTGGCAGAACATCTATCAGGAACATGGATTTGAATTCCCGCACGAGGAGTGGGGGAAGATCATTGGCGGATACGGCATCGCGGACTTCGACGCGGCGGAGCATCTCTCGCTTCTTTCGCAGGGACGGCTGGATTCTGTTTCGATGCGCGCCCATTTTCAACTGGAGAGTCATGCCGCCATTTTGGGTGCGTCCATTTTGCCCGGCATCATGGACTACATCCATGATGCCAAACAACTTGGTATGAAACTTGCCATTGCATCCAGTTCACCCCACTCGTGGGTGGATTCGCACACACAACGCCTTGGCATCTTCCATTATTTCGACAAGGTTATTTGCCAGGACGATGTGGGTGTTGGCAGGACCAAGCCAAACCCAGACCTGTTTCTATTGGCGCTGAACCAGTTACAGCTCCAGAAGAGTGAGGCGGTGGTCTTTGAGGATTCCCCAAATGGAGTGTTGGCAGCAAGACGGGCAGGCGTCTTCGTTGTGGCTGTCCCGAATCCTGCCACATCCATGTTGAAGATCGAAGGTGCGGATCTGGTATTGAAATCCCTCGCAGATTTGTCTTTATTTGAGTTGATGAGTAAAGTAAAATAAATAAAATTCGCCCGGAGGAAAAATGTCTACTCAAAAAATCAAGTGGCAGCCGTTGACAGCCAAATACTCGTTCCCTGAAACGTGGCGGAGTGTATGGCAGATCGCCAACTCTGTGATACCTTTCATTGTGGGATGGTATCTGATGTATCGAAGTCTCGAGATCGGTTACTGGCTGACGTTACTGCTGGCTGTGCCGACCGCGGGCTTCATGGTGCGAAATTTCATCATCTTCCACGATTGTTGTCATGGCTCGTTCTTCAAGACGATCAAGGCAAATGACAGGCTTGGGCTGGTGCTTGGTGTGCTGGTGCTGACGCCGTTCTATCAGTGGAAGCACAGCCACGCAATGCATCACGCAACCGCCGGTGATCTGGACCGGCGTGGCGTCGGCGATGTGTATACGATGACGGTGGAGGAGTATCTTGCAGCGCCCTGGTATAAGAAATTAGGCTACCGCATTGCGCGCAGTCCCATGATCCTGTTCACGATCGGGTCGTTTATTGTCTTTACGCTGACCCATCGTTTTTGGGAGAGTAATGCTGGCAAACGCGAGAGGAGCAGTGTGATCTGGACGAACATTGCCATTGCTGCCGTGGTGGGCTGGCTGGTGATCGAGATCGGTTGGGCGGCTTTCCTGCTGGTGGAGGTGCCCATTTTGCTGATCGCGTGTTCGTCAGGTGTCTGGCTGTTCTATGTGCAGCATAACTTCGAACCGACGTATTGGGAGCGTCACCCCGACTGGGATTTCTTCCGCGCGGGTATGCA
Source organism: uncultured Anaerolinea sp. (assembly GCA_964436455.1). Lineage (GTDB taxonomy): Bacteria > Chloroflexota > Anaerolineae > Anaerolineales > Villigracilaceae > Defluviilinea. The sequence goes on from CAYTDB010000154.1 coordinate 9,225, forward strand.
GGGCAGTTCGTTCTATAAACTGCCGAAGTTGTTGCAGTGGTTCACGGGTAACATCGGTTACCACCACATTCATCACCTGAGCCCGAAGATCCCCAACTACAAACTGGAGCAATGCCATAACGAGAATCCCGAGTTCCAGATCAAGCCGTTGACGATCCGCGGGAGTTTGAAGTCGCTTTACTTCCGCTTGTGGGATGAGAAGGAACGGATGCTGGTAGGGTGGAACGCCTTGAAGAGATATAAACCTGATCCTGTAAAGGTAAAGTCTTAAACGAGAAGAGACCGGCTTTTCAGCCGGTCTCTTGTATGTTGGGGTACGATTTAGTAATCCACGCCTTTCACGTATGTGCGTGTTGCACCTTCATTTGGCATGACCTCATCCGGCCGCATCATTTCGTTGTCCTCGTGGTCGATGATGTGGCAGTGCCAGACGTAGCCATGCCCGCCGTTCGGGTCGAACGGGAAGTACGCGTTGGCCGCAAGTGTGTTCGCTGGAAGGTCCGTTGGAGCCCAACGCACAAGGATGCGGGTCACCTGTCCGGGATACATGATGACGGTATCCTTCCAACCGGCTTCCTGGGGCAGCGGAGGTGTTGCGGGACCCTGCAGGTAGAGAAGATTCTTTCCCTTCATAGCACCAATGTCCGGGTTTCCCCCAAGCTTTCCATTAGACCGTGGATCGCTGCCGCCAACAGGAAGTGGCGGGCCATAACCACCGATGAAGACACCACCCGGATACGGCAGGCCGGTCATCGGGTCAATTACTGTGCTGGCTGGGAAGAGGGCATTGTACGCACCGGAATACTTGTTGACATTGAAGTTCTGACGGTTCATGAGCTGGAACTGAACCAGGTGTGTATGGATCGGATGGGCATCGGCGGTCAGGTTGACGATCTCCCACAACTCAGTCTCACCCTCCTGGGGCAACTCTGAGTAGTAGGTATAATCGTGTGGATCCATTGGGTTGGCGACATTTGCAACGGGTTTGAAGTCGCTCCTGACACCGTGCATATCAAATGTGACACCATTTACCGTTCCGAGGTCTTTGTGAACAGACAATCCATTCCATTTTGAGTTGTTGACCAATGCCTCAAGCGGACCAGCCATGCCCATTACTTCGTTGAGGGTCAGCTGGCGGGTCTTGTTGACCGTCACACCCGCGCCGGGGGTGCCAGTGGCCGGGTTCGCCAGGCGAACCATGGGCTGACGCAGATTGCCACCCAACGCAGGATTGTATGCCTCATCGGGCAACGTGCTTGCTGGGTTGACCACGAACTGCATGACGCGCCCGGTGGTGGTGCCGGTCGGCGCCACGCCGGCCGGGAAGGGGGTCTTGGCATTGTTCTTGAGCAGCCAGTTGCCAGAGTAGGCCGCGCCGTTGGGGCCGATCACGCCTGCTTCATATCCAGCGAAGTCGATGATCGCCAAGTAGCGCTCACCGGGCATCATCGTCAGGCTGTTGTTGACCGCCAGCGCCGGATCGAGCTTGACCGGCGTATCCAGCAGACCGCCGTCGGTACCAATCACCCAGATCGACGGGCCGAAGTTCTTGGAGACCGGGTCGGTCAGGAACATATTATAGGTTCGGGCGTTGGAGCCGTTCAGGAACCAGAAGGCGTAGCGCTTGTTGCTCACCGTTAGGAAGGGCCAGACCTTGCCGTTGACGCAGATCACATCGCCCTCGAACTCGGGCACCCAGAAGGGGTGGTCCATCGGGTTGGGTGAGAATGGCGGTCCGGCGGGGAAGTACAGCTGCCCGTTGGTGTCGAACATGCGGTCCTGGATGACAATCGGGACGATGCGGGTCGGGTCGATCGGCCAGGAATTGGCCTCGTCGAGCAGAAGGTAAGCCCCGGCGATGCCAGCGTAGACGTTGATGCGGGTGATGCCTAGGGCATGGTCGTGGAACCAGATCGGGGCGGCTTCCTGGGTGTTGGGGTAGTTATAAACCGAAGTGTTTCCACCATTACCAGGTCCTGCCCAGTAGGCGTGGCCGTGGATGCCGTCCGGTGTAAACCAAGCATCCGGACCACCGTCCAGCTGAGGCGGCACCTCGCCGCCGTGAAGGTGCGCCACGGCCGGAACGGGACCGACGTAGTTGGTCATCTGATGACCTTCGTTGAGCGGGTCAGCCCAATGCAGGGTTCGGTCGGTCCAGGTGGCCCAGGGTGTCTCAGTCAAGGAGGTATTCGGCAGGTTGTTCACCCAGGTGATCTTGGTTGGGGTATGACGGTATGCCAGCACCACCGGGTTAATGTAGGTCGCCAGAGCGCCGTTCGGTGCAACAGGGGTTGGG
>CAYTDB010000155.1:0-11422 GCA_964436455.1 uncultured Anaerolinea sp.
AGAGCAGATTTGGAGCAGATCAAAGCAGATATCATAGCAGGGAAGATCAAGACCAGGCTACGATAAAAGCAGCCTTGTGGACTCTCGTCCACAAGGCTGCTTTTATCGTTATATGCCAATCAAACACATGATGGTTATTTTCTATTCTATATTAACCGGCCAGCGGCGCTACTCCACTGTAAACTCTTTGATCATTCCCAACATAAAATGTGGAGCGCCATTACCTTTGGGACTTGGGATATTACAGATCGCCACATAGTGTCCCGGAGCCAAGTCAAGTTCTGCATAACCAGATAAACCAACATCCAACCCATTCATGCCTCCAACAGGAGCGAATGGCGGTGGTCCACCCGCTTCACCCTTCAGGAACTTCAAAACATCATCTGCTGTTTTGCCTTCCTCCAAACGCAGGATATTGAATTCATGGGGTTCAGGACCTTTGTTGGTCACTTTGATCACTTTCTTTCCAGCAGGCAAAGAGGCTGGAAGGTCGAACATGAAATCCTTTAAGTTGACCGTCAGGGATGCCGTCGGTTCACTTGCTGTGTTATCGCCTTCAGAAACAGTCAGGCTTTTGATCATGCCTTTGGCATGATGCGCAACATGATCAGATGGTGAAGGGATGAGGCATAGGATCACATACTCGCCTGCAGGCAGGTTGATTGCGGCTTGTGCCGATCCGCCGGGATGAATCGCTCCCACACCTCCCACCTGCTTCGTCATTGCCAGTGCGGGACCTTCACCCTGATTCAAGGCTTCCTCGAATTGCTGGGTGGTCACGCCATCGTTCAAGCGCAGGAACTGGACATGATGCGGTTCGGTTCCTGAGTTTGTCAAAGTGACGCGTACCCACCCGGCAGTGATTGTTTCAGGCGCGGTGTAGGAATAATCCGCCGCGTCAATGAAGATTTCCGGCATCGCATTCGTGGAAGTGGTTGCAGATTCATCCACCCGGGTATATGTCACGTTATTGAAATCTGCATGGCGGCCGTCACAATGGGTATCAGCACTGGGGTCACCAACATAACTAAAGGTCAGGTTTGTTCCGTCAAATTTATAGTTAAAACTTACATTCGTGTCACAACCACCAGTGTTGGATGTTTCAGTAAACACCCCGTTATCCGCTTTATAGGTACCAGTGACATAAACCATATCTCCCTGAAATACCAGGAAAGTCCCATCAGCTTTGACCTTTAACCCGTAGTTCGTTTCACCGGATTTGATAAATGTACCGGTCGGGAAACTTCCTCCCGACGGTTTTGGCACCGCAGTCGGTTCCACAGCAGACGTGGGCGATTCCGAGGCGCATGCGCTCAAGATCAAAGATAACAATACTAAACCGATCACCAGCAATTTGGTTTTCATTTTCTCTCCTTTTATCTGAACAGTTATAATATTTTCAGAAACCAATTTGGTTTCCGAACACTCCAAATGTAGCAAAACGAGTGAGTCTTTTGGTCACAAAAATGGTTACAAAAAGTGTGACAATCAGTCAAAAACAAACTGTCTCAATACTTTGATAATGTATGTTTTCACAACAATCCTTTGGATATTGGCTCAGGCTCAAACGAAAATCTTTCGATCTGACCCGTGAAGGGTTGGCTGAACGCGTCGGGTGTTCGGCGGCAACCGTCCGCAAGTTGGAGGCGGAGGAACGCCGTCCATCTGAACAAATCGTCAAGCGTGTGGCTGAGATTTTCGAGATCCCCAAAAATGAAAGAGAAAAATTCCTGCGTTTTGCACGCGGTGAATTGGCATCTATTGCTGAGGAAGAAAGCGCAGGGTATCCATGGCAGGCTGAAGGCAAGCCAAATCGCTCACATGTACCTTTCCCCGTCACATCGTTAATAAGTCGCAGAAATGAAATGACAGAACTTCAAAATTTCCTGTCGAAGGAAGACATTCGCCTTGTCACGCTTGTCGGTCCCCCGGGTATTGGCAAGACGCGCCTGAGCATGGAGATCGCGCGTGAAACACTGCCAGATTTTCCCGATGGTGTTTTCTTTGTAGCTCTCGCTCCGCTCGATGACGCATCTCTCATCGCGTCCACCATTGCCCAAACGCTTGGCTATACGGATAGAAAGAATCGCCCCACTCTTAATATGCTCCAGGCTGGCATCGGTGACAAACGGCTGCTGCTCATATTGGACAATTGCGAACACCTGGTGGATGGCACTGCCACGCTCGCCTCAGGACTCCTTTCAACTTGTCCCAATATAAAGATCCTTGCCACCAGCCGGGAATCTTTTCGCATCCCCGGAGAACAACTCTATCCCGTCCCTGCATTGGATATTCCCAAGGAGATCTCAAGCATCGACATTGAATCCACGGGGCTTTTCCCCGCACTGACATTGTTTGCTGAACGCGCACGAGCCGTCCGTCCCGATTTTTCTTTGAGCGCGGAAAATGTTCAGGTGGTGGCATCCATTTGTTCACAACTTGATGGTCTGCCGCTTGCAATCGAATTAATCGCCTCCCGCATACGATTGATGTCGCCGCAGGCTTTACTGGACCGTATGAATGCTCAATTCGTGTTATCCGCTGATGGAATGCGGGCAGTCTCTGCACGACAAAAGACTCTGAAGAACGCCATCCAATGGAGCTATGACTTTCTGCTGCCAGAGGAACAAAAACTATTTGCCTATCTCTCCATCTTCTCCGGTGGATATACACTGGAAGCGGCAGAAGCGGTCTTTTCTGAAGCGGGATTCGAAAGGGCTGTATCAGAGATCATCACATCGCTCTCGGACAAAAGTCTGCTGGTACGCACAACTGACACACAAGGCGAAGTACGATTCGATATGCTGTTACCGATCCAGCAATTCGCGTTGGATCATTTACGTCACACAGGGATGGAAAAGCAAATCCGGGATGCACATCTAAACTATTTTGTTCAGTATGCAGAACTGGCTGAGAAAGAGATCCGTGGTCCACATCAAGCAGAGTGGACCGACCGCATTGAGAATGAGCACAATAACAACCGCGCCGCATTGGAATGGGCAGTTGCCAGCCAGAAAACCGAGTCGGCTATACGCCTGCTTTGTGCACTCGGCTGGCCTTGGGAAGTGCGCGGATCTTATCAGGAAGCTTTCAGCTGGCTTGATAGAATTCATACTCTGCCTGATGTGAGTCAATACCCCATCCAGCATGCCCAACTCTTAAATCACATTGGGCGATATTATCTTTTGTTTCAAGAGACATTTTCAATTGGACGCGACCTGCTGGACAAGAGTCGGGAAATTACATCCCAATTGGGTGAGGCAGGTGAAGCATATCTGGCTGAGACTCTGAACTGGCTTGGGCTACTCATCCTTTTTAATGAACAGGGAAAATCTGAAACTGCCAGAGAAATGTTCACACACGGGCTTGAACTCTACAAGAAATGGGATAATTTATGGGGAGTGGCACTGAGTTCGTTCCATTTGGGAATATTGGAAAGTGAATTGAAGCATAACGATCTGTCTCTTTCTTTATTTGAGCAGAGCTATAAAAAGTTTCAGGAATTGGGAGACCTTTTTTTCATGGGCAGGTTGTCACTCTTTCTTGGATATCTCTACTTTGACCTGGATGATCCTGACCAGTCTCGAAAATATTTTGAAGAGCATTTACAAATCGATTCCAAACTCAAATTCTGGGCTGGAATTGCAGAAGCACTCCGTGATCTGGGAAGGTGGCATCAAAAATATGGGGGGTTGGAAACAGCGCAGAAGTTTTTTGAACAAAGTCAGGTGGTCTGCCGCGAACATGGGCTGGCTCCGCTCGCTTGATGGGTTCATGATCATATAAAAGTATGGCATCGCAAACTTACATTTGACATAACTAACCGTTGGTTTAAATCGACTACACGGTGGTTCTTGAACTTTCCTGCAAACTTCCTATAATTGAAATCAGTCTGTTCCTCTTTCATTGACTTGGGAGGGTCGTATGAAAATAAATCGAAGCCTTGCACTCAAGCTGTTAACGGGGATTACCCTGTTATTCTCTCTTGCCGCGATGCCTGCCCAGCAGGACGACTCGTCTGCTCCGCCCGACCATGTGGTCAAACTCATCTTCATCCACCACTCTACCGGGGAAAATCTCCTGCGCGATGATTACGGGGGGCTTGGACTCACCCTAAGCCAGAACAATTATTTAGTCAGTGACACCAATTACGGTTGGGGACCGGATGCGATCGGCGACCGCACAGACATCCCCAATTGGGCAGAATGGTTTTCCAGCGAATCGGCATCTCGATACATGGACGCGCTCTTCAACGAGAGTGGGCAAAACTCATCCTACACTCGTACCGTCTCTGGCCCCGGCGGAGAGAATGAGATCATCCTTTTCAAATCCTGCTTCCCGAACTCCGCGCTGGAAGGCAATCCAAACGATCCACCTGGTCAACATGAAGAGCTGACAGTAAGCGGCGCGAAATATGTATACAACACCATTCTCAGATACTTTGTCATGCGTCCCGATAAACTTTTTATTCTTCTCACCGCGCCCCCATTATCCGATCCTGAATACGCCGACAACGCGCGCGCCTTCAATAACTGGCTGGTCGATGATTGGCTGCGCGAAAACAATTATTCTCTCAACAATGTAGCCGTCTTTGATTTTTACAATGTGCTGACCGACCCCAACTCGCACCATCGATTTGTCAACGGACAGGTAGAACATATCCTTGGATCACGCAATACACTCTATTATCCATCAGAAGACGATCACCCCTCGGTAAAGGGAAGCCGTAAAGCGGTCGAAGAATTCGTTCCGTTGTTGAACGTATACTATCATCGCTGACAAAGTAGTGGAACGGTTGCGCAGCCTGTGCAAGTCACGAATGAACCGCCTGCAGGCGAAGCAACCCGGCCTCCATTGGTCGTGCCGAATGGCACTGTCGGTTTGCTTGATGATTTCGAAGGTACGGCTCCTCTGGGGACAGCAGGCTGGGAGGGCTTTTTTCAGGACAATACTGACACACGCCTCACTTGCGCACCAGAATCAGGCGACGCGCATAGCGGTGCATCTTCCTTAAAATTTGAATTTGACGTGGCCGTTAACAGTTGGGCAACCTGTGGTTTCTATTTCGACAACACTCAAAATTGGAGACCGGGTCAGGGCATCTCATTCTATCTACGCGCTGACCGCGCCGGTATTCCATTTGATGTTGACATCTATGGCGGCAACCCGGGTGGACGCACCACATACACTTATCACATGCAAACGCCATCAGGTAGTGAAAGCGATTGGACGCTGATCGAAATGCCATGGCAAAACATCCTGCGTGCCGAGTGGGAGGAAAATCCCGGTTCACCTTTCGACCCCATCGCAGTAACCGGTTTCTCCATCGGTCTCTCCACGCCAGAGACGGAGCGTGTGAGCGGCACGATCTGGCTGGATGATCTGTTCCTGTTGGGAATTGCCACCCCGTCAACGCAACCGCGGGCAGAAGAGCCGACTCCTGTCCCCCAGGCACGTAATCCCATACTTCCATGCAGTGGTGCATGGATCATCCCCATTGCCCTAGTGGGATTCTTGCTGCAACGAAAGAGTTCGTGATCGAGGCAAAGCCATCGCCAGAGCAATCAAGGTCAAGCCATAAACAAAGAGCCTCGCGGGCTTTTCCTCCGCGAGGCTCAATCCAAAACCGTCAATCAGAAGTCACAAATCGAACCACGTTCCTCCTTCCCACGAACCTGGGTACTTCACCTGTTCAGGGGTAAGCGTATCGAACTTCACGCCCATTGCTTCGAGTTTGAGGCGGGTGATCTCTTTGTCGATCTCAGTCGGCACGGAGTAGACCTTTTTCCCCAGCTTGTCTGCGTTCTTCGCCATGTATTCAGCAGACAAAACCTGGTTGGCGAAAGACAGTAGGGTTAGTGGATAAAAATCTATAAGACTCCTTCCATTAATGTGAGTGGGTGACCAGGTGTTTGCCCCAAACCCAATCACCCTGTGAGGAGAAGGTTATTTCCATTTCACCGCGCGCCTTTTCCGTGCAGCGATTGGTGCACGTGTCGTTTGGCAGGACGATGACCATGCCGGTCCTGCTTCAATGCCGCCAACAGGTTGCCCAATGCTTTTCCTGCTCCAACCATCCAACCCGATCCATTAGCGCCAGCCTCCTTGATCAGACGGATCTGCTCCAATTCTTTTCTGATCTCGTGCTGCTTCAACTCGTTCATCCACTCATCGTGCCAGTTATTCAGGTTGCTCATGTCACGCTCCTTTCACATGAACACAAAACACGTCCTTCATTCATCCAATTACAGTATGAAACACTGCCATCTCTTTTTAATCTCTGGTTCCCTGCACTTCATGGAGACGTAAAAAAGACGCCGACCTGATAGATTCCACCCCGCATTTGGTGCTATACTGAAATTGTAAATATGAACCGGGTCCACTAGGATATCGCTTCCACCAAAGGAGGTTAACATGCTCCAAGTACGACTCCTTGGTCAGTTTGACGTTCGACTGGATGGGAAACGCGTCACGATTTCATCACGGACTGGTCAATCCCTATTTGCATACCTCACACTGACAGCTGGGACTTCCCACCGCCGCGAAAAACTGGCGGGTATTATATGGCCGAATACCACAGAAGAAAATGCTCGGAAAAACCTGCGCCAGGAACTTTGGCGCATCCGCAAGGCTCTTTCCGCTCAGGCTTCCGCAAAGGGAAACTATCTTCTGACCGACGATCTGACACTAAAATTCAATCGTCATTTGGATTTCTGGTTGGATGTTACCCAAATCGAGAAATCTGATTCGGACCTGCAAGCTCTCATTACTAATCTATCGCTATATCAAGGTGAACTCCTGCCGGGTTTCTATGATGAGTGGGTGATGCTTGAGCGTGAACGCATCCAGGCAATGTTCGACGCAAGGATGGAACAACTCATCAAACAGCTTGTCACTGCCGAGCATTGGATCGCAGTTCAGGAATGGGGTGAACGCTGGCTTTCACTTGTTGGAACGCGCGAACCTGCCTATCGGGCTCTTATGCTCGCCACTGGCGCACGGGGGGACATGGCAAAAGCCGCATACCTATATCAACGCTGTTTAGCAGAACTTCAAGAACAACTTGGCGTGGAACCGTCTGCAGAAACGCTTGCCCTATACGAGGGATTGGTCAAAGGTTCCGCCAGAAAAACACATCTCGCGGCACAACCATCCAGCACGATCACCTTTCTTTTCACAGATATTGAAGGCTCCACCCATCTACTCGAAAGGATGGGTGCCCAATACGCGGCTGTATTGAGCGAACATCACGACATCATTAGAAAGGCAATTCAAAACTGGAACGGACATGAAGTGGATACACAGGGCGACGCATTTTTCGTCACCTTCCCGCGTGCCATGGATGCTGTACAATGCGCCGCTGAAACCCAACGCGCGCTTGCATCTCATTCCTGGAACGATGGAGAACAGGTGCGTGTACGAATGGGATTGCACACCGGCGAACCGCTGATCGCATCGACAGGGTATGTCGGCATGGATGTCCATCGTGCCGCCCGTATTGGCGATGCCGGTCATGGCGGACAGGTTCTTCTATCCCAAACCACACGTGACCTTGTTATTCAGGAACTCCCAAAGGATATAACAATTCGCGACCTGGGGGAGTACAGACTTAAGGATATGAAATACCCAACAGCCATTTACCAATTGGTTATAGATGGACTGCCTGCAGATTTCCCACCCATCAGGACAAAAATCACAGGTACCGAAGCGCCCATGCCTGGCAAGGCTCCTTTCAAGGGATTGGAATATTTTGACGAGACTGACTCAGACCTGTTCTTTGGCCGGGAAAAGTTGACCGAAAAACTGGTTCGACGACTAAAAGATGCAAAACCACTTTCAGTGATCATTGGCGCCTCGGGAAGTGGAAAGTCTTCCTTGGTGCGGGCAGGGTTGATCATTGCGATCAAGGATAACAATCCCGATTGGACGATTCATATTATCACACCTACTGCACATCCTCTTGATGCACTGGCAATTGAACTGACACGCGATTCGGAATCCGTGACTGCAACAGCCACATTGGCAGACGACCTTTCCAAAAGTCCGCACAGCTTGCATTACTTCCTTTCACGTCTGGTCCAACGCCATGGATCTCCCCCTCATATTTTACTTGTAATCGACCAATTTGAGGAACTGTTTACCTTGTGCCGTGATGAGTTCGAGCGTGAAGCTTTCATTGACAATTTACTGGCATGCTTCCATCGAACGATTACATCTGGAGAAGCAAAAGGAGGAGAAGACTGCAACCTCATGCTCGTTATCACCTTGCGTGCAGATTTTTACGCCCACCTTGCCCAATATCCCGAACTGCGCGATGCAGTATCGCAACAACAGGAATACATCGGACCGATGACAATGGACGAACTACATTGCGCCATCGAAGAACCAGCAAAGCGTGGATATTGGGAATTTGAACCTGGACTGGTGGATTTAATCCTGCGTGATGTCGGCGAGGAACCCGGGGCACTCCCCCTCCTCTCTCACGCACTTCTCGAAACCTGGCAGCGACGCGCCGGGCATGTGTTGACATTGAAGGGATATGCAGATGCAGGCGGCGTACATGGTGCCATTGCACATACAGCAGATAGCGTGTTCAACAGTATGTCATCCAGCGAGCAGGCTATCATGCGTAACATCCTGCTGCGGTTGACCGAATTCGGTGAAGGGACAGAAGACACGCGGCGACGTGCTTCATTTGACGAATTGATGTCACAGGCAGACTCTGCCGGTGATGTGCGCAAAGTACTGAACAAACTGGCTGAGGCAAGACTCGTTACTTTAAGCGAAGATACAGCCGAGGTGGCGCATGAAGCGTTGATCCGTGAGTGGCCCCAATTGCGTGAATGGCTAATTCAGGACCGCGAGGGGATTATCCTGCATCGTCACATCACTGAATCTGCTCATGAATGGGAATTGCTTGAACGCGATCCCGGATCACTTTATCATGGAGCGCGTCTGGCGCAGGCAAATGAATGGTCGACGCTCAACCCCGATGCACTAAATGCACAGGAGCGATTGTTTCTTGATGAGTCGAACAGGCAGGCAAAGGAAGAGGATATTGCCAGGGAGGAGCAACGCGCCCGCGAGGCAAGACTCAAGCAACGCGTACAGCGCGTATTGCAGGTTTTGGCGGGTGTCTTTTTGATTGCAGCCATCGTGAGCGGTGGACTGGCATTCTGGGCAAACAGCCAGCGCCAGGAAGCATTACGCCAAGCCAGTATTGGTCTGGCTTCACAGGCTAGGCTGGAACTGGAAGGCACATCCCCCGAGCGTTCTGTTTTACTGGCTAAAGAGGCTTTGGAAAATTATCCGTATACATGGCAGGCAGAAAAAGCATTGGGCGAGATCGTGCATGAATTTCGTCTGCGTCATGTAGTAACTGGACATACCAATACAGTAACGGATATGGAGTGGTCCCCCGATGGAACTAGATTTGCCACAACCAGCAAGGACGGCATACTCCGGATCTGGGATACACAAACTCAAAAAACATTACTTGATATATCTGCCCACCTTGCATTTGATGCCGGTCTCTGGCTAGGAGGGAGTGAACTGGCATGGTCGCCTGATGGGAAGCATATTGTCACTGCTGGATTTGATAAGACTGCAAAGGTATGGGATGTAACATCCGGACAGGAAATTGTCACCTTTACAGGTCATAATGATGAAGTCTGGGGGGTAGCCTGGTCAGCGGATGGGCAGTGGGTTGCATCCGCCAGCAAGGACGGTACTGCCAGAGTTTGGAATGCTTTCACTGGAGATGAAAAATACTCGTTGAAAGAGAATACAATTCCAGTAAGAGCAGTGGATTGGTCGCCCGACGGATCACATATCGCGACAGCAGGAGAAGATGGCATCGCACAAATCTGGAATGCGGATTCAGGAGACGAATTTGTTAAACTCACTGGACATACAAACCGAATTTGGAGTGCCACCTGGTCGCCAAATGGGGAGCAGGTCGCAACAGCCAGCGAAGATGGGACAGTCCGTATCTGGGACAGCAAGACAGGTACAGAGTTGTTTGATCTGCGCCTGGCAAGTACGGTTTGGGATGTTGCTTGGTCACCGGATGGAAAACAACTGGCAACGACAAACGCGCTTGGTTATGCTCAAGTATGGGATATTTCCGCAAGAAAAGAAGTCTTTACCTTACAAGGGCGCACCCCGGAACAATTTAATATTTCGTGGTCTCCGGATGGAAAATTATTGGGGACCACTGCCGGGGCTGATTTCTCAGCGCGCATTTGGGATGCTTCGCCTGCCACCTTGACTCTATCCGGAAATCAAGAGGCGATTGGGTGGGTCGCATGGTCACCAGATGGAAAAAGGTTATTAACAGTTGATAACTATGAAAATTTCACAACTGTTGTATGGGATATTGAAACCGGCAAAGAATTAATTACCCTGTCTGGACATAGCAATTCCGTACAGGATGCATCCTGGTCGCCGGACGGCACAAAAATACTATCCACAGGCTGGGATGCTCTTCCAAGGGTATGGGATGCAAATACCGGAGAAATATTGTTAACTTTTACAGGTCACATTGAAGACCCGCCTGGAAAGTTCACCGGAGCACGTACTACGGGTGGAAGCCAATGGTCGCCAGATGGGACTCGCGTCATGACTGGCAGTGGATCTGGTATCGTAAGAATTTGGGATCCGGAAACCGGGGAGGAATATCTTGTCTTTAGAACCACCAGCGATGTAAATGGTACTGGTCCCTGGTCTCCGGATGGGAAATTAATTGGGACCTGTGCCGTTCCCGGAATACTCCAAATTTGGGATGGCACAACGGGCGCACCAATCCTAGGTGGGTATATACACAATACCGAAAACGAGACCCACGGAGGAAATATTGATTGGTGTATGAAAGGAGGATGGTCGCCTGACGGGAAAAAATATCTTACAGCCAGTACAGCAGGAAACGGTGCAACGATCTGGGATATAGAAACAGGGGAAAAAATTCTCGTCTTTCTCGGTCATTCTGGCGGACTTGGCTTTCCCACCTGGTCACCCAACGGTCAACGCGTGGCGTCTGGAGACCTGAATGGAGATATTAAGATTTGGGATGCGGAAACTGGTGTTGAACTATTGAGCTTTAAGTCACCCATTGGAATCTTTCTCTTCCAATTGGCCTGGTCACCTGATGGGAAATACTTGACAAGTGCAAATGCATCGAGTTTCACCGATATCTTCCGCATCTGGCAAACTACAGAAGATATGCTCGCTTATACCAATGAGTGTTGCGTTGTGCGCGAACTTACTCCTGAGGAACGTCAGCAATTCGGTTTGCTGCAAGAGTGAATAACAAGCCACCAAAACGAAAGACCTCGGAGTTCTTGCTGAACTCCGAGGTCTCATTTTGACTACGTTCCCTCTTCCCACGAACCCAAGTACTTGACCTGCTCGGGGGTGAGTGTAT
>CAYTDB010000156.1:0-11376 GCA_964436455.1 uncultured Anaerolinea sp.
ATGGATTACCTGATCGAGCAGTTCAAGAAGGACAACAGCATCGACCTGCACAATGACCGTCAGGCGTTGCAACGTTTGAAGGAAGCCGCTGAAAAAGCCAAGATCGAGCTCTCGACCACCATGCAGACCGAGATCAACCTCCCGTATTTGACTGCGGACTCCAGCGGACCGAAGCACCTTGTGATGACTCTCAGCCGCGCCAAACTCGAACAATTGACAGCGGATCTTGTCGACCGGACAATTGCTCCTGTTAAACAAGCCCTGGCTGACGCTGAATTAAAAGCAGGAGATATCAACGAAGTGGTGCTGGTTGGCGGTATGACCCGTATGCCCGCCATTCAGGATCGTGTCCGTGCTTTCTTTGGCAAGGACCCGCACAAAGGTGTGAACCCCGATGAAGTGGTTGCCATCGGTGCAGCAATCCAGGCGGGAGTGTTGGGCGGCGAAGTGAAGGATATTCTCCTGCTCGACGTGACGCCTCTCACACTTTCGATTGAAACATTGGGTGGCGTTGCCACTCCGCAAATCGAACGCAATACGACCATTCCAACCCGCAAGAGTCAGGTGTTCTCCACCGCGAGCGACAGCCAGACACAGGTTGAGATACATGTGCTGCAGGGCGAACGCCCGATGGCGGCGGATAATAAGTCATTGGGACAGTTCGTCTTGGATGGTATTCCGCCTGCGCCGCGCGGTGTTCCGCAGATCGAAGTGACGTTCGATATCGATGCGAACGGCATCCTGAAAGTGACTGCATCGGATAAAGCGACGGGAAGGTCACAGCACATTACGATTACAGCTTCCTCGGGTCTCTCCGACTCGGAAGTGGAGAAGATGCGCAAGGACGCGGAGGCACATGCCGAAGAGGACAGGAAGCGCAAGGAATTGATCGAAGCCCGCAACCATGCTGACAATACTGCGTATGCAGCAGAGAAGGCATTGAAAGAATTCGGCGATAAAGTCCCTGCGGAAGTGAAGTCTGATATTGAGGCGAAGGTTGCCGAGGCGAAGAAAGCCGCAGAGGGTGATGATGTCGCCGCGATGAAAGCCTCCACGGAGAAGTTGGGCGAGGCAATTCAAAAGATTGGTGCCAGTGTCTATGAGCAGAATCCAAGCGCAGGCACGGGTCCAGAGGCGGGCTCTTCTTCCCAAAAAGATGATGGTCCTGAAGTGGTTGATGGAGAAGTGAACGAGTAGTTCGTCAAAGGTAGAATGCCCAAAGTCTTTGACCTGTGACGTTCGACCTTCGACGTTTGATTATTATGAGCAGTGACTATTACGATACCCTTGGCATTGGACGGAATGCGGGCGATGATGAGATCAAAGCCGCATTCCGCAAACTTGCGCGTCAGTATCATCCTGACGTGAACAAAGAGGAAGGCGCCGAGGAAAAGTTCAAGGAGATCAATGAAGCCTATGGCGTGCTTTCCGACAAAGAGAAGCGCGCCCGTTATGACCGTTTCGGCAAGGAAGGTCTTGGCAACATGGGCGGCGGATTCCATGATTACACCGTGGATTTCGGCGATATCTTCGAAGAGATCTTCGGAGGGTTCGGCTTCTCCATGGGCGGACGAGGTTCACGCCGTTCACCACGCCGTGGACGTGATTTGCAGATGCAGGTCACGTTGACATTTGAAGAAGCGGTCTTTGGTGTCGAAAAAGAGATCGAATTCCAGCGCGAAGAGACATGTTCGCGTTGTAGCGGCAATGGAGCGGAACCTGGCACTTCGCCTGTGAAGTGCTCCTCATGTAATGGACAGGGCGAGGTCCGGCAAGTGCGCCAGACATTCCTGGGTCAGATGGTGCAGACTGCAACATGCCCCGCCTGTAACGGACGCGGTGAAACGATTTCATCTCCTTGTAAGACTTGTCACGGCGGTGGTTTGGAACGCAAGAACGTCAAAAAGAAGGTGCAGATACCTGCGGGCGTGGACCGTGGTACTCAGATCCGTCTGGCTGGGGAAGGTGGACCTGGTGTGTATGGAGGTCCGCAAGGGAATTTATTTCTTGTGCTGGACGTCAAGCCACACAAATTCTTCAAACGCCGTGAGAACGATATCCTCCTGAACCTTGATATCAATGTCGCCCAAGCCGCGCTTGGTGCGGAAGTGGATGTTCCCACTCTTGAGGGTGATGAGAAGTTAAAAATCCCATCAGGAACGCAGCCTGGAAAAGTCTTTCACATGAAAGGCAAGGGCGTTCCGCATGTGCGCAATAAAAATCATCGCGGCGATCAGTTGGTAATCGTTAATGTAGCAGTACCGACGAAACTTAATAAAGAGCAACGCGAACTGTTCGAGAAACTCGCTGAGAGTTTGGGGACGACGGTCAAACCGCAGGAAAAGGGATTTTTGGATTGGCTGAATGAAACTTTGGGGGGCGGGTGATATCCAGTGAACAGTATTCCGGGATCAGAGAGAATCGTCAGTTGACGGTTCTCTCTTTTTGTACTATTATGTTGAATAATTGAGCAACTATTCATATATTTGTTATGCTACTCCAGGAATCAACCTCCACACACCTCGCTGACCTGTTCTCTGCCCTCAGCGACCCAACCCGTTTGCGCATCATTTCCGTTTTGCTCGAAGGTGAAATGAACGTGGGTGAGATCGCGTCACAACTCGAAATGACCGAGTCTGCTGTGTCTCATCAATTGCGCGGACTTCGTCAAATGAAATTGGTGCGAGCCCGCAAAGATGGGCGGCAGGTCTATTACACGCTCGACGATGACCATGTTGCAAAACTCTACCGCATGGGACTCGACCATGTGGAACACGGATAACTCATGACACAATCGCACACTCATTCCCACCTGCGCGATGCCGCGCAGCAATCAACCAAGCGCCTTTCCATCTCGCTTTTCCTGACGCTTGCCTTCGTTATCATTGAAGCCGCGGCTGGGGTCTTCTCGAACAGTTTAGCCCTTCTCACCGACGCGGCACACAATCTGACCGATGTCATTGCGCTTGGGCTGAGTTGGTTTGCCATCAGAATTACCACACGTCCCGCCAATGATCGCAAGACTTATGGCTATCATCGCGTAGGCATCCTCGTTGCGCTGATCAACTCCACCACGCTGGTTCTCATTTCGCTTGGGATTTTCTATGAAGCATATCGCCGCTTCACAAATCCGCCGGAGGTTCAATCAGGCGTACTCATTGGTGTTGGATTAATCGCGGTCATCGTCAACATTATCACAGCGATGCTTGTTCATAAAGGCAGCGATTCAGACCTCAACCTGCGTTCGGCATTTGTTCATCTTATGGGCGATGTGCTTTCCACAGTTGGTGCGGTCATTGCGGGCGTTTTCATTTATTTTACGGGCGCGAACTGGCTCGACCCACTGGTCAGTGTGTTGATCGGCGGTCTAATTCTGTATAATGCCTGGGGTATTCTGCGCGATGCGGTTGATATTTTGCTCGAAGCCAAGCCGCGCGATATCGACTCTGCCAAACTTGTCGAGGATGTTTTGCAAATTGACGGTGTCCTTGGTGTTCACGACCTGCATATCTGGAGTATCACTCAAAACCTGCGTACCATGTCTGCGCATGTCCTTACGCACAATATGAGCATTGGCGAAGGGGCAGAGATCCAGCGTCAAATCAACGAAATTGTCCGTCACCGTTATAATATCGCCCACGCTACGCTTCAACTGGAATGTGCAGATTGTTTCTCGGACTCCCTGTACTGTGACTTGTGCAGTCCTGTTTATGCGGATAATGCTTCGACTGCCGCTCAGCCTTCTGCTTCATTCAAAGCCGGTAACTGATCCCACCAAATAGACCTCTCCATGCCTTCACTTTATTCTGTTCTATACGTTGCCCTCGGCGGTGCACTGGGGTCGGTTTCCCGTTACATCATCGGAACCTGGGCACAAACTGCCAGCCAAAGCATTGACTTTCCTTATGGTACATTGACCGTCAACCTCATTGGATGTTTCATCATCGGGTTTCTTTCACAACTCGCTGAAACACGCGGCGTATTTACACCTGAAACCAGGGCGCTCGTTTTCATCGGAGTCCTTGGGGGATTCACAACCTTCTCCTCTTTTGGCAATGACTCGATAAACCTTCTACGCGATGGCGCGACTTTCAACGCGTTGGCAAACATCGGTACGAATGTTATATTGGGATTGGCACTCGTCTGGTTCGGTCGCGCTGCTGCATTTTGGATTTGGAGGTAATCATGCAACTCCCACAGGAAGGCTCATTACTCCGCATCTTCATCGGTGAAGCGGACAAACACGAAGGCAAACCGCTCTACGAATGGATCGTCCTCAAGGCACGTGAGCACGAACTGGCTGGCGCCACCGTCTTGCGCGGCATGATGGGATACGGTGCCAATACGCGCCAGATCCATACCTTCCGCTTTGACACATTATCCGAAGATATGCCTATCATCGTTGAGATAGTGGATACACAAGAGAATCTGGAAAAATTCCTTGATACCATTGGACCTCATATCAAGGCAGGGCTGGTGACCATTGAAAAAGCATGGGTCAAAATTTATAAATTCGAGTCCTGACATCTCTCATGACAAAAATTATCCTACTGAAAATCTGGCGGGTATTTCCTTCCTGGATGCAGGCTTGGGCATCCCGAATCATCCGCCCATTGTTTCAGGTGTTCTCTGTTGCCATAATATTCGATGCGGACAAAAGGATCTTGATCGTCAAAACCACATATAATCGGTTTCATCCTTGGGGCTTGCCTGGTGGCAGTCTGGAATATGGTGAAACAGCGGAAGAATCTCTTCTCAGGGAGATTTGGGAGGAGACAAACCTGGATATCGAGATTGAACGTTTCCTTTTCACCAAGACCTTTGCGCCTGACCGCGTGGGTCTCTATTATCTGTGCAAAATTACGGGTGGCGAGTTTCGACCGAGCGATGAAGTTTCTGAATTGGGATATTTCTCTCCTGACGATTTGCCGGATGTACGTTTGGAGGATATTGGATTGATCAAACGAATTTACGAAGAGGTTATGTATGAACTGGCTTGAAGTTTCCATGACTGTAGACGGCGAGCTTGCCGAATCTGTTGCCGATGTGTTTGCGCGCTTTGCGCCCAATGGCGTGACAACCGAACAGGGCGTGATCTATAACGATGCCGATGATGTCGGCACCCCCACAGGACCGATTACCGTCCGTGCATATTTGGAGATAAATGACAAAATCCAGGAAACGCGAGAAAAACTGGATGAAGCTCTTTTCTATCTGGGAATGATCCGTCCTCTACCTGCACCTGATTACAAACAGATAGCGGATCAAAACTGGATGGAAGCCTGGAAACAATACTATAAGCCGATCCTTATCGGACAGCGATTGCTCATCCTGCCGGCATGGATGGATTCGCCGGAACCGAATCGTATTGCGATCAAGATCGAGCCTGGCATGGCGTTTGGAACGGGGACACACCCGACAACCCAGTTGTGTTTGGAGTTGATGGAGAAGTATTTTGACGATAGACCAAAGACAATGGACCATCAATCATCATCCATTGTCCATCGTCCATTGTCCGCTATTGATGTCGGATGCGGTTCTGGCATTCTCTCAATTGCATCGATTAAAATGGGCGCGAGCAAAACTTTGGGTGTGGATATTGACGAAGAGTCGATCACCAAATCGCGCGAGAACGCGAATATCAACGAGGTGGGGGAGGAGTTTATCCTGGGTCTTGGTTCGGTGCAGGAAATTCTCGAGGGGAAGTTTGAGTTCAAGAAAGCGCCGCTGGTTGTTGCCAATATTCTTGCTTCAGTGATCGTGCGGCTGTTCGATGCAGGGATGGCGGATCTGATCGAAAAGAATGGAACGATCATTTTGAGCGGGATCCTGCAAGAGCAGGAACAAAGCGTTGTTGATGCTGCGCAGGCTAAAGGTCTAAAGATGAACGAGCGGATGCAGATGGGGGATTGGGTTGCGTTGGCGATGAGTCGGTGAGTTCGGCATATCCCCCGTAAGTCTTATTGTTGGTTTATTGAATGTGGATAAAATTTATCTAATATTCAAAAGGAGAATGCAAAATGAAGAATAATTTGTCGGTAATCTTTCTTGCGGTTTTGGTTCTGGTTGTGGCTTCACTGGCGTGTAGTTTGTCTGGCAGCGGTGCACTCCTTGAGGATGATTTCAGCAGTGAGGATTGGGCTACAGGCACCGATGAAGATAGCGTGGTAGGGTATCAGAATGAGGCGTTGAATTTCTTTGTCAACAAAGATTTCTGGTTTGTGTGGAGCACGCCGAGCAAGGATGACTATGAAAATATTCATATTGAGGTAACCGCGAAGAATGATTCCACTGACTCAACGGGCGCATTCGGTATTATTTGCAACCTGAACAGGGTGACCGATACATCCTATTACTTTGCTGTTACCGGTGCAGGGGAGTATGCCATTGGCAGATACACACTGACCGATGATATCCTCATCACAAATGATGGGCAGTGGGGAACTTCGGATGCGATCACGTCAGGTGCGGCTTCATATCGCATCGGCGCGAACTGCGGCAACGGTGTATTGACCTTGTATGTGGACGGTCAACAGGTGGATTCAGTGAACGATGACTATTACACATCTGGCAATGTGGGTCTGTTTGCGTGGAGCGGCGAGCAAACAGGTGGCACAGATGTGACTTTTGATGATTTTGTGGTAACAAAACTCAAGTAGCCTGAATTTTTTGCTTGAAACTCCTGTATCTGTCAAAAGATGCAGGAGTTTTTAATTCACTTGGGAATTTTCTGTGCTATGATTCAACGAACATGAACCGCCGCCGCCTCATCCTATATTTGCTTTTGAATGTGGTCGTCTCAGCCTGCGTGACAGGGGGCATACTGTATTGGTATCATCAAAATTATCGTTCAACAAGTATTTCTGTTATTCAGCCTGCGTTGCCAGCGAACCCACAAAACGGAGCCCCTGCCGCCTCCTTTGACCCAGATGTCGACATACCCGTTGAGATCGTAAGCATCGTCGGTGCTGGGACGCTGGATGTCGAGTCAGTCCTTGTTCGCAACGCGGGAGCGGAGTCGCTGAGTTTGGCAGGCTGGAAATTACAGGATGCCAACCGCCATGTGTTCACCTTCCCAAATCTGACCCTCAATACGGGCGGCGCGGTGCAGGTCCATACCATTTCGGGGACGAACACGGTCATTGATTTATACTGGGGCTTGGGTGATTCCGTCTGGGGTTCGGGCGAGGAAGCGCAATTGCTCGACCCGGGTGGAAATTTAAGAGCGGTGTATACGGTTCCTTAATCACCTTGCTGGTCGAGTAGGGCGATAGCCCGTAGCGAGACCACAAATGATCTGTAAGAATGAAATTATTTATTGACATGAAATGTGTGGTCTCGCTACGTTCCTCGCTATCGCTCGGAACACTCGACCACCGGCTAATCGCTGAAAGCTAAGAGCTAACCGCTAATGACTCAAGCACTCTACCGAAAATATCGACCGAAAGAATGGGACGAGGTGATGGGGCAAAGTCACATCGTGACCACGTTGACGAACGCGATCAAGGCAGATCGTGTCGGTCATGCGTACTTGTTTGCGGGTCCGCGCGGGACGGGGAAGACCACGCTGGCGCGTCTTTTGGCGAAAGCGGTCAACTGTACCAATCCTGATCCGACAAAACGTCCATGCAACGAGTGCGAAAACTGTAAAGCGGTTAATGAGAATCGTTTTATGGATCTTATTGAAATCGATGCAGCGTCCAATACCAGCGTGGATGATGTCCGTGACCTGAGAGACAAGATTAACTTTTCGCCTTCGCAGGGTGTTTATAAAGTTTATGTAGTTGATGAGTGTTTTCGTTACGAGGATACTGTAACACTTGTCGATGGCTCCAAAATGCCAATTGGTAAGATTGTCAAAGAAAAACTTCCAGTAGAAGTCTTGTCCTACAATGAAAAAACTGGAGAAATTGAACCGAAGCCTATTGTCCGATGGATGAGCAAGCCTCCAGTAACTCCTACCGTTCGAGTAACTTTTGATAACAATCGTGCAGTAGTATGCACAATTAATCATAAATTTTATACACCTTCTGGTCTTCGTTTAGCAGGCGATCTTGAAGTTGGCAATTTTGTCTATTCTTCTCATGAACGAATTACCCAACATCAACCTTCCGCGGTCGCTGGCGCTGCTTTGGGAGATGGACATATTTCCCTGACAGGCAGTCGAATGCGAGCGCGATTAAGCATTACACAAGGTTTTGACCAGAAAAGGTATCTTGACTATAAGACCCAACTTCTCGGAGATTTGGTTCAATCTCCTCCTGCCTTCCAAAACTATTCTGGCACTTATTCTAAAAAAGGTACATTTAGGATGGCGACACGGAGTTATCCGCAAATTGCAGAAATTCATCGTGAACTTTATGATAGAAAAGGGCATAAACGAATTTCTCGTGAGTATTTAGAGCGTGTCACGCCATTGGGATTGGCATTATGGTATTTGGATGATGGTTCTCTGGTTACACAAGATAATAAATACAAACGCAAGAAAGATGGAGGCGTATCTCATTATCCAGCAACGCGTTCTACTTTAAGTATTCATGGTTTAGCCTTGGAAGAGGCTGAATTGATAATGAGTTGGTTGAAGAAAACTTGGAACATTGATGGCGGGGTAACGGAAACAGCAAAAGGACCATTTATATGGTTTACTCTTGACGGCACTCGAAAGCTTCACGAAGTCATTGCTGAATATGTTCCGCCTGATATGGATTACAAATTGCTTCCTGAGTATCGTGGTAGATTTGCTCAACCACAAGATGATGAATCTGAAAGTGGGTTGGCGGTCAGTGTTGTGAGAAGCATTGAAGAAGTTGACCCGCCTGATAATGTTTACAACATAGAAGTTGCTGATAATCATAATTATTTTGTGCGTGACATTCTGGTGGCGAACTGTCATATGCTTTCTGTTGCAGCGTTCAATGCGTTGCTCAAGACGCTCGAAGAGCCGCCTCCACATGCCATCTTCGTTTTAGCAACAACTGAAATTCATAAAATTCCAGCAACCGTCCTTTCGAGATGTCAGCGTCATGAGTTCCGCCGCGTGCCTGTGGATGAGATCGTCACGAACCTCAAGAACATCATCAAAGCCGAGAACATCCAAGCCGATGATGATGCGCTCATTCAAATTGCGCGTCAGTCAGCGGGCGGGATGCGTGATGCGATCTCACTGCTCGATCAACTCTCGTCCACGGGCGATAAGATCACGCTCGCCCTCGCGCAAACCGTGCTCGGCACTGCCACGAGTCAAACCGTGCTCGATACCCTCACCTCCATCATGGATCATGATCCTGCGCATGGGCTTGAAACCATCCACAAGGCACTCGATGCGGGCGCCGATCCGCGTTCGCTGGCGCGTCAGATCGTCGAGTATCTGCGCGGGCTCATGCTCATTCAAATGGGCAACGCGAATCAAGTCGAAGCCACGGCGGATGTCAAGAAGCAGATGCAGGCACACGCCAAGTCCTTTTCGATGAGCGATGTCTTGCGCATGATGAAAGCGTTCAACAATGCTGCTGTGGATTTGCGCGGCGGCTGGCAGCCTTCTTTGAGTCTGGAACTTGCTTTAGCAGAAGTGTTGGACTCTCCAACTGAATCTCAGCCTATCGCCGCGCCGAGTCAAACCAAGCCGAAGCCTGTCGCAGATACCCAGCAGGTTGCATCAACTCCCAGAACGGAGACTCAGCCTCAGGCTGAGAAAGAAGCGACTCCACATCCACAAGAAAAATCTGCGGTCAGCGCGGGAGATGTCATCAAGGCATGGAAGCATATGTCCGCGTCGCTTCCCAAAGCACAGGCGAATCTTTCGGCGTTGATGAACTCGGTCAAGATGATCGATGTGCAGGGTACGACGTTGATCCTGGGTTTGGCGAGTGACGTGCTGGTTTCGAAGATCGACAAGCCCGACCAGATCGAAGCGATTCAAAAGTTGATCAAGGACGAGTTTGGTGCGGACGTGAGCGTGCGTTGTGTGGTGACGAATGCGAAAGGCAAGATCCCCGCAAACGTGGCGCAGGACGGCATGGTGGCAACCGCCATCCAACACGGCGGCGAGATTGTAGATACGCAGGATTAGTCGTCTAGTTTGCTAGTCAGTTAGTCGAGTAGTTTATTATTGTTTGATTGGCTGACTGTTTGACTAGAAGACTGAGAGACCAGAAGACTAGGAGACTAATAAATGGCTAAAGGATTCAACAAAGGACCACAGATGGGGCAGAGTGGCATGATGCAGCAACTGCAACGGATGCAGAAGCAGATGGAAGAGGCGCAGGCAAAACTTGCCGAAGAAACCGTCACTGCCACTGCGGGCGGCGGTGCGATCAAGGTTGTGATGACAGGCGACCAAGTCTGCAAGTCGGTTGAGATCTCGCCTGATTTCATGAAAGATGCTGACGCTGAAATGTTGCAAGATATGGTTTTGTCCGCTGTAAATATGGCGCTCGACCAATCGCGTGAACTGCAGCAGAAGTTGATGGGTCCGCTGGCGGGAGGCTTACCGTTTTAACGTTCGCACGTTTGAACGTTAAAACGGTATAACGCATGTTACTTCCCGAATCCATTCAATCCCTCATTAACGCCCTCGAGCGGCTGCCAGGCATCGGTCCCAAGTCGGCTTCGCGATTGGCGTTCTATCTTCTGCGCGCTACGGACGATGTCTCTGATGATCTAGCGCTTGCCTTGGCGCAGCTCAAAAAGAACACGGCATTCTGTCAGGAATGTTTCAACATCACGGAAGCAGGACGCGAACGCTGCGAAGTGTGCGAATCGACGCGTAGAGATGGCAGTGTCATCTGTGTTGTCGAAGAAGCCCTGGATGTCCTTGCTTTGGAACGGACTGGCGGCTATCAGGGCAAATATCATGTCTTGCAGGGAGTCTTATCTCCCATCGAAGGCATTGGCCCCGACGAATTGAAGATCAAGCAATTGATCGCGCGCGTTGCGAATGGGGAAGTGAAGGAAGTGATCCTTGCGACCAATCCCAGCATGGAAGGGGACGCGACGGCATTGTATCTGCTTAATCAATTAAAGCAATTTGGTGTGCATGTTACTCGTCTCGCGCGGGGATTGCCGATGGGTGGTGACTTGGAATATGCCGATCAAAATACGTTGCTGAGAGCATTGTCTGGAAGACAAGAAATGAGTTAGTTGTTTTGTGGCAAACTTGAGAACGATTTCTCTTTATAAAGAAAATCACTTGTTTCATAATGTTGATTTATGACGAAGGTCAGGCTTGTATATTTTGAGGATTTGTCATATTATATTTATCATCATTAGGGTTTTATTGGCATAAATGGAGGGATCCAATATAGTTCGGGTATTTGAAATTATTGCAGATATTATGACCGAAGTCTGTTGATGAAAATAAATTGATACTCTAATACA
>CAYTDB010000157.1:0-11177 GCA_964436455.1 uncultured Anaerolinea sp.
CTCGCTCCAACACAGGCTTCACGAAGCCGCCCGGCTGACACGTGTGCGTGAGGCGACACGGTCGGAAGTGATCCGCACCTTTTTGGTCTGCCGTGATTTTGTCCTGCGCACCGGCTCATTATGTGACCTGGGTGAGGATTCTTTCTTTCTGGAATATGCAGAAATCCTTCACCTGTTGGATGGCATCGATGAAGCCACAGACCAGATTCCTGCGCGTAAAAAAACCCATCAAAAATTTTCATCCCTGCCGCAATATCCCACGCTTATTTTGGGGCGCTTTGATCCCGTCGCATGGGCGGCTGATCCCAATCGCCGCACCGATATTTACGATGCCAGGGGACACATCAAGACGCAGTTCACCAGTCAGATCAAGGGGTTGCCCGGGTCGGCGGGGCAGACTGAAGGTCGGGTGCGAATCGTTTATTCCCCCGAAGAGGGAAATCAACTCCAGCCCGGCGAGATCCTTGTGACTGTCACAACCAATGTCGGCTGGACTCCGCTCTTCCCACGCCTCGCAGCCGTTGTGACCGATGTCGGGGCACCTCTTTCCCATGCCGCCATCGTTGCCCGGGAACTGGGAATCCCGGCTGTGGTGGGTTGCTTCAATGCCACGTCGGTTCTCAAGACAGGCGACCGCGTCCGCGTGGATGGAGGACGTGGGATCGTGGAATTGATTTAGAGAATTTTCGTGGAGGTGTTCGATGAACAAGTCGTTCGATCTTCGAGTAGTTGATCTGACTGCAATTGCAATCACCAATCTGTTCAACCTGATTATGGTTGTTGTGTTTTTTCTCCGAACTCTGCAGGCTGGGCATTCCCAGATTACTGGCATTATTTGGGTGGCGTTTATTGTCGTGCTTGCCATTGTCGTTTTTCAAAACATCAAAGCAAAACGCGGAAGATGGTTTGTGATCCTTCCAGCGCTCCTGGGAATATTCCTACTTGCGGAGGTGGTACTGGACTACATTTTGAAGTACAACTTCCGCAGCACGAGCCTTATTGGACCCTACCTGTTGCTCTATTACGTTTCCATATTGGGAATGATCGGTTATTCATTCCTTGTCGAGAAAAAGTATGGATTCGTTACATTGGTCACATACTTTCTGAGCCAATTTGCTGCTCTTTATTCCTACATGAAAGTAGGGCATGGTTAATTGCACAAGAGAATGACATGAAAAAGAAAGGAGTCTGACATGTCAACCAAATATCGTGTTCATCGCTTTGACCTCCGCATGACTGCAGATCAAAGCAGGCTGGAGCAATTCCTGAACAGCTTGGAAGGTGAGATCATTGCCGTCATTCCAAACGTCACAGTCGCGCCGTTTATCTTGACGTCTCGTGTGGACTTCCTGCTCATCGTAGAGAAGGTGGCTTGACCGGCAGTTGAATACAAAGTTGGGCGGGTCTTCCGCCGCACCAACGGGAGGGATAAATGGAAGGCACATATTTTCGACGATTGCCAATCGCCATGAAAGTGTTGTTCATGGTAATGTTGTTCATAATTCCTGTTTGCAATGGATGTCAAAGTATTCCACCAGTTCCATCAGCAGAGAATGAACCTGCCGTAGCGCCATCGCCAACTCTTGCACAGTCGTCACATCAACCTGAGCGAACACTGCTGACTGCCGAACAACTCATGAATGGCTTCGAGTTCGATGGTCCAGTGGATGAATCTGCACTGACTATGCCCGTGGATGCCGTGCCAGCCACACACACCTTCGAGGGTCGTTTGGAATTGCTCGGAGAAAAAGAGAACGGATATATTCAAATGCTGCGCGGCGAATTGGGACCGGAGTATGCATCCCTGCCAGAGTTTGACTTCGAGTTCGTGCAGGATAACGGTTACCTGATTCCAGTTCAACGCGGCAATCTCATTGCTGATCATCCTGTCTGGAACTTCATCCTTGAGCCGGGTTGCGTTTGGCAGGAAACCGGCGATGATGATTTTTCTCGCGCATCACTGCCTTTCGCCCTAACGGTCAAGGGCGGTAATGCCACCTTCAACGGAACACTGACTTTTCTGTTCGATGACCAACATGTCTCGAAGGTCTGGTATCAGATCACACAGGAGACCACCAGTTACTCACGCTCCAATCTGTGGGGGTTGCTGGATGCGGCTTATCATCCGGGAACAGTTACCGGGTCAGAACAGACGCGGGCGGATTTCGTCGTAGAGCTTGCCGCGCGGATGCCGGTCAAGCCCATCGAAGCATTGGCTGACGATTATCCCGGCGTGGATATATCCGCTTTTGGGCAAGGCGTGACTCCCCTGCACATGACCTGGTATGGAGTTGCCGTGAACGGTGTCAACTATATTGGTGAATGCCAGACGCGCTTCGGTCTGTATCCTTATTGCGAGTCGATGCGTGCCACTTCTTACTCCACTGCCAAATCTGCCTTTGTCAGTATGGCATTGATGCGGCTGGCACAAAAATATGATGCGGACGTGGCGAGCCTGCGGATCAAGGATTATGTCTCTGAATACGCCGAAAGCTCCGGCGATTGGGAACAGGTGACTTTCAATAATACGTTGGATATGGCAACCGGCAATTATGACTCAGCGGGTTATATGGCAGATGATGAGAGCGGCAAGATGGGGATATTTTTTGGGGCACAACCTTATTCCGAACGGATCAAAGCCGCGTTCGGTGCGGCTCATCGTGTGGCCCCGGGTACGCGCTGGGTCTACCGAACCAGTGACACATTCATCCTGACTCGTGCCATGCAAAATTACCTGCAAACCAGGCAGGGACCGAGTGCCGATATTTATCAGTTCGTGGTGGATGACGTATACCGTCCGCTTGGGCTTGGTCCCGGTGCGTACACATCCATGCGCACTGCCGACAACAATTGGCAGGGACAGGCGGAGGGCGGTTACGGTCAATGGTGGATTCCAGATGATATCGCCAGGATCGGAACGTTCCTGATCCGCGATCAGGGAAAGATCAACGGTAAACAAATCTTGCAACCTGATCTGCTGGCGGCTTCACTTCAACAAAACCCTGATGATCGCGGTGTGCAAATTGATAGTCAGCGCATGTATAACAACTCGTTCTGGGCGAATCACTACACCACTGCAAATGGTTTCGAATGTGAATTCTGGGTGACACAAATGCTTGGCGTCAGCGGAAATGTGATGGCGTTGTTCCCCAACGGGATCACATACTATTACTTCAGCGACAACCAGGAATTTACCTGGGATGCGGCATTGCGCGAGTCGGACAAGATCATTCCGCTTTGCCAACAGGAATGATCGATTCGGCGCATCCAATCATTACAAGCAAGCCTCTCCACGCATTGAAGGAAGGAAGTTCGTATGAAAAGGACATGGAGCAGACCTGCCAATACTCCTCTGGATGGTCCCGATTATTGGGATTATTTCGGGCTTAAGTTGATTGACCTTGCTGATATTTCACCAACATCCAAAGTATTGGATGTTGGGTGCGGCACCGGCACATCTCTTTTTCCAGCAGCAGAAAGAACGGGACCATATGGATATGCTGTTGGAATTGATATCTGCCCGGGTTGAATTCCAGTCGCCCGCTCCAGGATGGAGCGCAGTCAAACAAATGTGCAGGTCATATATATGAATGCAAAGAATTTGGGGTTTCGATCTGACGCATTTGACATAGCCTTGTGCGGGTTTATGGGATGGTACGATTGCTTCGATTTCAATAAATTCGAATTCACCCAGCAGGATAAAAAGGCGCCTGAAATCTTGCGCGTCTTGAAGCACGGCGCCAGGTTTATATGTTGTTCATGGGATGTGCAGGAAGATGTGACTTGGATGGAAGAGGCAATCCTGCGGCATCACCCGGCAATACTAGAAGACCGTGAATACATCGAACGTCGCCCCATTGGCATGGCGTACGAGAAGGCAGAGGGATATGAATTGATCTTTCGAAACGCTGGATTCAAAGAAATCAAGGTCTTCACCCACTCGATGACTTTTGTCTCAACAGATGAGGAAGAATGGTGGAGGCAGATTAATCGTCTGGGATGGGATACCCTGTTGGAGAAAATTGAAGATCGTAAGTTGCAAAGGCTAAAGGAATTAATTTTCGAAGATCTCCAGGCATTCAAGAAAGCCGATGGTATCTGCTTCCAAAAGTCAGCCTTCTATGTTTGTGCCCGCAAGTGAGTGACCACGAAAGACCGAAACTGTTGCTCCCCGCGCTTTCGCCATCGGGCTGGAAAGGATAGATGATCATGTTCAAATCAAAATACTTTGTCTGGGCAATCTTGATTGTCCTGTTGACCAGTTGCGCCTCAGCCGGGACCAAACCATCCGCCACAGTTCCTGCGAGCACAGCCACGCCGATGAACACAGTCTCTGTTGACAACACTGCCGTTGGCACAAACACGTGGATCAGAACATTCGAAGGTTCCGATTACGGCGCTCTTTTCGATATAGTCCTCACCCCGGACGGAAATGTTCTCGCCGTTGGCACAACCAACCACCTGCACTTCCCGCCATATTCAGGAGATGCCCTCTTCATGAAGTTAACTCTCGACGGTGATGTGCTTTGGGAGAAAATCTGGGGTGGAGATGGATACGAACAGGCTTGGGCGGTCACGCAGGCTGAGGATGGCGGTTACTATATCTTTGGCGAAACAGATTCCCACGGTGCAGGTGACCGCGATTTCTTTTTGCTCAAGATCACAGAAGATGGCGCCGAAGAATGGTTCAAAACATACGGTTATGCCTACAGGGAATGGCCGTATGGAATGCTTCAACTGTCCAATGGCGATTTGTTGATCTACGGTTTCACAGAATCTGAAACAAGCCGCGAACGGAATCAATATGTTCTTCGTCTGGCGACGGATGGTGAAGTCATCTGGGAATACACCGTTGAAAGCCCTGAAGAAGAGCTCGTGCTGGGTGCTCTCGAGACCATTGAAGGCGATCTTGTTCTCGCGGTGGGGATCGCGTCAGATGGCAAACTGGTCAGGCTGGATGCCAATGGTCAGGTCCAGTGGGAGAAGCGTTACGAACTTCCTGGCTGGCAGTTTGCATCCCAGATTGCTCAAACCGAAGAGGGCGGATTTCTTCTGGCTGGATTTGCAATGGGATCAAAAAGTCAGGCTGATACATGGCTCGCACACTGCACATCCACCGGCGAATTGGAAGGGGAAACATCCTTCGGAAATCCGTCCTTCGATGATTATGCCAACTCGATGATTCAACTCAAAGATGGAACATACTTAATCGGCAAAATTGG
This sequence comes from uncultured Anaerolinea sp., assembly GCA_964436455.1. Lineage (GTDB taxonomy): Bacteria > Chloroflexota > Anaerolineae > Anaerolineales > Villigracilaceae > Defluviilinea. The sequence goes on from CAYTDB010000157.1 coordinate 5,223, forward strand.
AAACGGGATGGTGCTTACTCATATCGATGAAGATGGGAATATCCTTTGGGAACGTTCACTCGTCGGGACGGCTGTATACGGCGCAAGAGAGCTGATCCAACTCGAAGACGGGGGGTTCCTTGTTGCTGGTTTCATCCAAATTCGCAATGGTCGCTCCTATGACGCGATTCTCTTGCGAACTGATACTGAGGGAAAAGTTGAGGAATAGCATATGGGAGCAACCATGCATGACAACATCATTTTTCTGACCATGGTGCATTCTCCCGCGGAAAAAATCGGCGCGAAGTTGTTAATTCAAAGTCTTCGGCAATTTGGTGGAGAGATGAGTCAATGTCCATTTTGGCTGTTTGAATCTGATATGGTACACGGTTCCTGCGCAGATTTAATTCCGCGAAACGTGGAAGTTTTCCCGCTCGAAGCGAATGACGCTACAAAGCATTACATTTTCAGCGGTAAGGTGTCTGCCTGTCACCAAGCGGAAAAGATGGCTTCCACTGCGACAAGGTCCATGATTTGGATGGATACCAATTGCATGGTCGTCCAGCCGCCGCTATTATTCGACCTGGACGATTCGTTTGATGCGGCTGTCCGCCCGGTTCACATCCGCAATGTGGGTTTGACCCGCGAAGATCCCATTGACCAATACTGGCGTGGTATCTATTCTGCCGTCGGGGTCGATGATCTTCCTGGCGGGGTCGATTCCTTTGTGGATGGTCAGCACCTGCGCCCCTATTTCAATTCGCATTCATTCGCTGTCAATCCTGCGCTTGGGCTCATGTGCAAATGGAGTGAAAAATTCGAATCTCTTGTCAATGACCGTGACTTTCAAGAGCGCGCCTGTAAGGATGACCTTCATCAGATTTTTCTTTTTCAGGCGATTTTGAGCGCGCTGTTGGCAACCTCCATTCCATCAGAACGTTTGCGGATTCTCCCGACTCCTTACAACTATCCCTATAACCTGCATGGACGTGTCCCAGCCGGCAAGCGAGCGCAATCGCTCAACGAGCTGGTGTGTTTCACGTATGAAGATCGTACCATCCAGCCTGATGGGGTAACCGATATTCAAATCCACGAGCCCTTGCGTTCATGGCTCAATCATTGGGAATAACCAGAAAGGATTTGTCATGAAAGCAACAACACGTCACCTGCAGGGAGAGGAAATGCTGGAAACCCTCTACACTTTGAACTCATATTCCCTGCATCCCTCACCGCCTTATCAGAACAAAGATGAATGGATGGGGATCGTCCGCGAGCGCCAGGGGATGAATTGTCACGCGGTTTTCGAGGACGAGACTCCCAAATCGGTTGCAGTCAGCACGCCGATGACGCAAAACCTGCGCGGGATGTTGTTTCCCGCTTCGGGTGTGTGGGGAGTTTCCACGCATCCATCCGCGCGGCGTAAGGGATATTGTCGGCAGTCGATGGCGGCGGTTCTTTCCACGGACCGTGAGCGGGGGATGGTTTTTTCGAACCTATATCCCTTCCGGGAATCTTTCTATGAGCGGCTGGGATATGTCGCCTTTCCGCTGGTGAAGATCGCCAAACTTACAACAGCGTCCCTGTCCCCGCTTCTAAAAATGGAAACGGGCGGCGAACTCGAGTTGAAACTCATCGGCGACGTGTATGATATCTACCGAGACTATCTCGCGGAAATGCGTCCGCATACGCACGGGATGGCGTTCTTCGATTACGCAGACACGGCAAGGGCAAACCGCAATTTGCTGTGGATCGCGCTGGCAAAGTTCGATGGGAAGATCGAAGGGTTGATGCTCTACAACGTGCAAGGCGCGGAAGTGACCAAATACAATTTCGTTGCCTATCGCTTTTATTACAAAACCAGCCGCGCGCGTTACCTCATGCTCAATTGGATGGCGCGTCACGTGGATCAGGCCAATCGTGTCGAGATCTGGCTGGCGGCGGATGAGTATCCAGAATTGTGGCTGGCGGATATGGAAGGGAAGGTAGAGTCTGCCATCCGCCCCGCGATGAGTCGTGTGTTGGATGTAGAAAGAATCGGCGGTATGAACGTTGGCGAGGGGAGTTTCACGGCAGAGGTCATCGATCCGCTTTGCCCGTGGAACGAAGGCGCGTGGCAATTTGACTCGAGCGGAGGCAAACTCCGGGTGAGGAAAACGTCGAAGGCGGAGTGCCAGCTCACAATCCAGGGATTGACCGCTTTGATCGCCGGGGCACATGATCCACAGGATCTTCCGCTACGCGGCTGGGGCGATCCAAATCCTGTGATTCAATCGACCATGCGGAAAATGTTTCCAAGGATGTGTCCGTTCATACACGAGAATTTTTGAGAAGGGAAAACCATGCTGCACATCACTACAGAACGATTGGTCTTGAAGCCACACACGCAAAAGAGTCTGACGTGGTTGAATGAGACATTCAACGACCCAAACGAAGATTACTTTAATGGCGATGACCCGCCAAAAGAACATCCCGAAACGCTGGAGGAAACGCAGAAATTGCTCGACCGCATCCTCAACCGACCTCCAGACGCGGACATCATTGACTACGCAATCCACAAAAAGGACAGCGATGAGATGATCGGCTGCGGCATGATCGCGCTCATCAATCTGTACAACCGCCGCTGCGCACTGGGCATCGGGTTGGGTTGGAATCGGGGGAATTGGGGCAAGGGATATGCGAGCGAGACACTTCAGGCTGTGATTGCTTATTGCTTCAAGGAATTGGGGATGAACCGCATCGGCGCGGAGATCTACGAATTCAACGCACCATCCATCAAATTGTTTGAGCGAAATGGCTTCCAACTGGAGGGAAGGATGCGCCGGTATATTTTCAAGGACGGCGTTTTCAAAGACGAACTCCTCTACAGCCTGCTTCGGGAAGATTGGGAGCGGCAAAATAAATCTGTGTAAGTAATGATATTTGAAGAGGCGATACAATGATCAAGGATAATACAAAAAAACTTGAAGTCGAAAAGATCATCCACGACAGCATTGGCTGGGCATTGACCAAGGATATTGATAGGCTGTTTTCCATCATGGCGCAGGACGATGATTTTTTCATCTTCCATCCCGATTCAAAATCGACCATCATCGGGTTCGAAGCGTTCAAGAAGTTGGGCGAACGCGTCTGGCTGAAGGACGAGTTCAAAGCCACCGATTTTTCTGTCAAGGAATTGCGCCTGAAATTTTCCGAGATGGGAAATGTAGCGTGGTATTCGTGTTTTCTCGATGACCATGCCGAATGGAACGGTCAGCCAACAGGCTGGGACAATTGCCGCTGGACGGGCACGCTGGAAAAACGCGGCGGGAACTGGGTCATTGTGCAGATGCACTTCTCGTTCCCCAAGGATGATTAACCCTTGTCAAAGAACAATGTGGAGGCTGTATTATGTCCAGTGACAACGAACACCTTCCAAAACTGTATCGCGAGCTTGCAGGCTGGTGGCCTGTCCTTTCTGCCCCGGAAGATTACGCCGAAGAAGCTGCGTTCTATGAAAAGGCATTAAGAGCCGCATGTAGTTTCGAGCCGTATTCACTTCTGGAACTCGGGTCGGGAGGCGGGAACAACGCGTCTCATCTCAAGGGACATTTTCAGATGACTCTGGTTGACCTTGCACCGGGGATGATCGAAGTCAGCCGTTCGTTGAATCCCGAATGTGAACATATCCAGGGAGACATGCGGACCATCAGGCTCAACCGTGAGTTTGATGCGGTATTCATCCATGATGCGGTCATGTACATGGTCACCGAGGAAGATCTACGTCAAGCCATGCAGACCGCCTATATCCATTGCAAACCTGGGGGCGCGGCTTTGTTTGCACCCGACCATACGCGGGAGAATTTCAAGCCAGGCACCGACCACGGCGGACACGACCGTGGAGACCGGTCACTGCGCTACCTTGAATGGGAGATGGAGCCGGATGGTGAAGGCGCACCTTATTCGTTTGTGATGGTATACCTCCTGCGAGACAGGAACAAAGAACTTGAATGTATCTTTGACAAACATGAATTCGGTTTGTTCAGCCGCGAGCAGTGGCTTCGCTGGCTGACAGAGACAGGCTTTGAAGCAAGTTCCATTCCATTTGAGCACAGCGAAATCCCGCCCGGGGATTGCGAAATCTTTATCGGGCACAAACCTTTGACCGTAGAATGAGTTGATTTGCACAGGCAAAACCAGACGCCTGTTTTGCTGGAGACCGTATACTGTTGATGAAACCTTACTCAACCCACCGTGCGCAGGCTGGGTGTTGCTGGATATTCAAGAATTGATCATGGAGACAAAATGATTGAACTTGAGATGCCTGATTTTAAAATAGTTGTGCCACTGCTGAAAGATATCAAACAGGCTGTGCTGCCTTATGCGGTCTGTGAGGGCTTTAACCCTGGTCGGGTCTTTGTGGACGATGTCAATCATCCTGAAACAATCATGATCTGGACGCCCGTGGGATATTACTTCCTGGTTTGGGATCAGGTCCAAATGTGCGGTGAATTGTCGAAGCTCCTGACTGAAACTTTCATTGCCTCATCCAAAGCAATGGGCGAGACGGGGTTCATTCTTGTTGCACCTTTGGATGACTGGCAGGAGAAAACCTCCGCGCTGCTGGGCAGTCGCGGAGTGATCGAAATTTTCCGCCGCCCCTTTTCCTTCAATATGAACCAATTTGCTGCACGTGGAAATCGACATGCACAAATCCCCGAGGGTTTTCAACTCAAGCGGGTGGATGAATCCCTTGCGGAAAAGGCAGGCGTGTTGGGATGCTGGGCATCTCTCGATGAATTCATGACGCACGGCATGGGTTACGTTCTGATGCACGGCAATAAAATCGCAAGTGTATGCACCAGTGTCTTCGCATCCTCCACGCATGTGGAAATTGATGTCCGCACCGAAGATGAATATCGCCGGCGCGGTTTTGCCTGCATTACAGCATCAGCCTTGATCGAGGAATGTCTACGGCAGGGCAGGCAGCCCAATTGGGAATGCTTTTGGGAAAACGAAGAATCCACCGCGCTTGCCCTCAAACTTGGCTTTGAACAACTCGCGGATTACCCCGTTTATTTTTGGGAAGAGTAATTTTCATGAAGCCTTATTCCCAACTCACTGTCCGTGGACAAGCCCGCCGCCTGCGTCAACTAGCACTCCACGCGCTCACGCATTATGACTTGGATGTTGCCCGCCTGCGCCTGGTCACCAACGATATGAACGGCATCTTCCGTGTGGATACCCGTGATGGACAAAAATATATTTTGCGTGTCACCATGCCTGAAGGCGGTCACAGTCTCGATCACGTCACTGCTGAAATGGATTGGCTCGCCGCGCTGGCACGCGATACGGATCTCAGCGTGCCGCGTCCGCTACCAGCGAAGGACGGGGCTCTTGTTGTCGAGACAGGCGCGGGCGGAGTCCCTGAGGCGAGGCTGTGCGAAGTCTTCTCCTGGGTGGATGGGAAGGATCTTGCTGAAGAGATGTCCGCATCCAATACATCCAAGCTGGGAGAATTGATGGCTGGACTGCATGCGCACGCGCTGACGTATTGTCCGCCATCCGATCTTTCGCTCCTGCGATTTGACCGCGTCTTTCCCTTCCCAGAACCTGTGGTGCTTTTCGATGAACAGTTCTCTCCCCTCTTCCCTGCCGCGCGGCGTGCCGTTTACGAAAGAGGGATCGCGTGGGCGGAGGAGTCAATTGACGGCTTGAAAGCCGGCGGCGAACCGATGCGCATCATCCACGGCGACCTGCATCAATGGAATGTGCGCAACAAGCGCGGTGTACTCTCGCCAATTGACTTTGAAGACCTGATGCTCGGCTGGCCCGTGCAGGATATTGCCACAACGTTGTATTACTTCGACTCAAAGAATTTTGCAGAATTGCGTGCCGCGTTTCAGGAAGGATACACCCGTCATGTCCCGTGGCCCGAGAGATATGCTGGTGAGATCGACTCGTTCATCGCCGCACGCGGAATTGGTCTGGCGAATTTCA
>CAYTDB010000158.1:0-11163 GCA_964436455.1 uncultured Anaerolinea sp.
TTTGATCTCATAGCGTGAAATCTAATGGTGACCGATATAAATCTCTCCCGCTTCGATGTGTACTTTTAAGTGATTTTCCTGCGGCGGGAAGGTGCAGGTGGCGTAATCGGTGAACGCACAAGGAGGATTATAGGCTTTGTTGAAGTCGATGAACACTTTTCCATTTTCATGTGCGTCCGTGTAATGATAACGTCCTGATGGATAGGTGGGATTTCCGTTGCTCAGGTCCATGAAGATAACGTTGAGCCGGTGGTCGGGCAGTTCGCTGACGACCAGTTCATGCTTCTGTCCGTTCAGGGTGAAGGTGACATACCCTTCCATGCGTTCATCAAGGATGGCGCCGAGAATATCAGGCATCTTTACGATCTTGGGTGTATCGTAGCGGACATACGTCGCAGGGACGCGCAATTCCTCTTTAGCCGGATACCATTCGCGGGTCGGGAAGGTGCGGCGTTGTTCCCGCGTGTTGTCCCACAAGCGGATGCCGACGCCCTTCGAGCGGCGCACAACCACCATGCGCATGTTATCGAATGTGATGAAACTGGGCACGTCTTCCTGGTCGGCATCGAGCAGGGCAGTCTTGGTTGCCATGCCATTGACCTCAACCGGCAGGTTCGCTTCCACATTCAACGTAACGTTGTTGCCGTCAAACTCAAAAGTACCAAGTCGTTTCGGAGCACGTTCGGGCAAAAGAATGTCGCAATCTGGAGTGGAACCAATGATGTTCTCACCCTTGCGCAGCCAGAACAGACCTGCCAATGCCAGCCAGCTGTTCTCGCGGCGGATGTTCGCGTCAACTTCCTGACGCCATTTCAGTACACTGTTTACATATTCTTCGTTTGCCATATGGATATTATACCTTCTTGAGCGTAGTCTCAATTTGCAATTTTGTCATAACTATATTGCGTTTACATTACCCTCGATATATTTCTCCCGCCTCCACATGGAACGGCAGCGTGTTTTGCGGCGGTGCAAAGATACAGGTTGCATATCCAGTAAAGGCGCACGGCGGACTGTATGAGAAGTTGAAGTCGAGTATCACCTTGCCGTTCTTTACAGGTTCAGTGTAATGATAACGGCTGGGCGGATACGTTTCTTTGCCACTCGTTCCATCGCGAAACTTGACAAAGAGTTTGTGGTCTTTCATCTCAGTGACATCGAGTTTATATGTCTTCCCCTCGAAGCGGAATTTGACATACCCATCAATGCGGTCTTCGACTATATCACCAAAAGTGTCGGGGTGATCCATGACCTGGGATTGTTTATAGCGTGTATATCGCCCGGGGACGCGATAATGCCTGTTGATCGGGAACCATTTCAAGGGCGAGAGACTGAAGCGTTCCGTCCGTTCGTTATCCCAGATACGGATGGCGTATTTGCCCGCGTGTTCGTGGAGGACGAGACGCAACGTCTCATTCCATGTGATGAAGCTTGGCTTCGGGTCTTTCGTGGACTTGAGAATGGCCTTCTCCACCAACCGTCCATTGACCTTCACCCGAACCCCCTCAGCCACTGTAAAGCGGACGGCTTTACTTTTAAACTCAACCACTCCCACAAATGTGGGCGCGCGTTCCGGCAGGACCACCTCACACATCGGGTTCGAGCCGACCAAGTTTCGCCCATCTTTCAACCAATAAAGACCAACCAGCGCCAGCCAGCCATTCTCGCGGACAAGTTCGTCATATTTCTTTGCCTGCCAGTGCAAGATCGCATCTTCGTATTCTTGTTTCTTTGTCATTGGGTAATTATACATGTTTTGAAAAACTCCGAGTTCTCAAAGAACTCGGAGTTTTTTTCACCTACTCTTCCAGTGTGCTGATATCGCCTTCGGGCAATCCCTGTGCCCTTGCTTTCAACACGCGCCGCATGATCTTGCCGGAGCGTGTCTTGGGTAGTTTGTCGATGATCTTTACTTCCTCAGGGCGGGCGATGGCGCCCATGTGAGTGGCTACATGCTGGCGAAGTTCCTCGGCGAGTTCAGGCGTGGGGGAAACCCCGGAACGCAGGATGACAAAGCAGTGGATGCCCTGTCCTTTGACCTCATGCGGCAGACCAATTGCCGCCGCTTCAGCCACTGCGGGATGGCTGACCAGCGCCGATTCAACCTCGGCTGTCCCAAGCCTGTGACCACTGACCTTGATCACATCGTCCACGCGACCGATGATCCAGTAGTAACCATCCTTGTCGCGTTTGGCGGAGTCACCGGTGGTGTATTTGCCCGGGTTCTTCGACCAGTATTGCTTCACATAGCGGTCTTCATCGCCATAGATTGTCCGCAGCATGGAGGGCCACGGGTTTTTCAGGACGAGATACCCTTCGGTGTCGTCCGCGACGGGCTTCCCTTCCTCGTCCACGATCTCGGCTTCCTGTCCAAAGAATGGACGCGTGCCTGAGCCTGGTTTGAGCGGAACAACGGGAGTCGGCGTGATCATGAACATGCCGGTCTCGGTCTGCCACCAGGTATCCATGATCGGGCAGCGTTCCTTGCCGATGACGCGGTAGTACCACTTCCAGGCTTCGGGGTTGATCGGCTCACCAACGGAACCCAGCAACCGGAGTGAGGAAAGATCGTGCTTGTTGGGCCAGGCTTCGCCAAAGCGCATGAGTCCGCGGATGGCAGTGGGGGCGGTGTAGAGTACGGTGATCCCATAGCGCTCGATGCACTGCCACCAGCGGTTCGGGTACGGGTAGGTGGGTCCGCCTTCAAACATGAAGGAGGTCGCACCGATGGTCAGGGGTCCATACACGATGTAGGAGTGACCCGTGACCCAACCTGGATCTGCTGCGCACCACCAGCGGTCTTCATCTTTGAGGTCGAAAACGTACTTGAGCGTGGTATATGTGCCAACCATGTAACCGCCGTGTGTGTGCAGGATGGCTTTGGGCTTGCCGGTGGAGCCTGATGTGTAAAGGATGTAAAGCGGATCTTCCGCATCCATGACTTCGGTTGGGCATTTGCCGTTGGCAATGGGCAGCGCGCACAGGTTGTGATACCAATGGTCGCGTCCGGCTTCCATTGGGATATCTTCATCCACGCGCTTGACAACAATCACGTTCTCCACGGTCGGGCAGCGCTTGAGCGCTTCATCGACAGTCTTCTTGAGTTCAACGACTTTGCCATTGTTGAAACTTCGGTCCATTGTGATGACGAGTTTGGACTGGCTGTCTTCAATGCGTCCCTGCAATGCGTCCACGGAGAAGCCGCCGAATACCACCGAATGGATTGCGCCAATTTTCGCGCAAGCCAGCATCGCAAACGCGATTTCAGGGATGCGACCCATGTAGATCGTGACGCGATCACCTTTGGTTACGCCCATGGCTTTGATGATGTTTGCCATGCGGCTGACTTCCCGGTTCATCGCAAAATAAGAAAAAGTGCGATGGTCCTTGCCATCTTCACTTTCCCAGATCAAAGCGAGCTTATTCTTGCGATAGGTCTTTAGGTGACGGTCAATTGCATTGTGGACGATGTTCGTCTTTGCACCGACGAACCATTTGAAGAACGGCTTGTTCGAATCGTCCAGAACTTTGTCCCACTTTTTGTACCATTCCAATTCCTCAGCCTCAGCCGCCCAAAAAGCCTGTGGATCTTTCAGGGCTTTCTCTGCCATGGCATCCCAGTCCTTGGCGTTTGCCTGTGCAACAACCTGCTCGGATGGATAATAGACTTCACCTTCCATTTCCTTGTTTTTTGCCATCATGATCACTCTCCTCTGAATTGGATTTGGATATTTACGATTTACCAGGTTTTGGGAATAAAAAACGAAGCGCAAACGCGCCCCATCAAGCGTTTGTGCTTCGTTCGTGTGACACTTCAGCTTGACTTGCATCGTAGCTCAACTCCAAATAGGCGACAGATGCAACTGCATAGAAGGTGCTGATACCCATGCTTCTCGAATTCTCCTTTGGTGATTGGAATTATAGGATATTTTGGCGAAATTCTCAAATTATTGTATTCATCAATAAAGGGTTGAACACCCTTGTCACCTCGTCATACCCTCGCATTTGAGCGAATTTCGGCATCGCAAGAGTCAAACAGGTGTTCAGCCTTTATCTGACCATTACAAAATTCTCAAATTATTTTCCATTTGGACAATATTTACATCCCCGCTTCTCTGCCTCAACAATAGCCTGGTCGCTCGACCAAAAGAAATTTTTCTCCCCGATAACTTTCACCAGCCCGCCGCGCTTCATCATGGTGTAGGCATTGTCATGGACACCCGCGAACATAAGCGTACCACCTTGTTTATAAAGCCGTTCATGCAAACGATGGATGGCTTCCATGCCAGCCGTATCCACCAGCGACACACCGCGCATGGACAATATCAAAGCGTGCGTGTCTTTCAGGTTCTGGAATGTCTCGTTGAATTGACCTGTCGCAGCGAAGAACAATGGACCTGTGAGGAATGCAACTCTCACATGTTGACATTTGCCAGCCGTTGCAATTCCTTTTTGTTTGAGGCGGTCAACATCTATTTCTTGTACATCAATATCAATCGCAGCGATCTTGTTCAAGAAGACCAACCCTGCAAGGAAAGAGCCGATCAAGATGGCTTGTGTCAGATCGAGGACAATCGTTGCCAGCATCGTCACGGTGAAAGCGGTCATATCGGTTTTGAAGCGTTTGCCGAAGATGAATTTGATCGCATCCCATTCGTTCATGCGGACAGCAGTGACCATCAACACACCTGCCAACGCCGCCAAGGGGATGCGTCCCATGAATGGCGCGAGCAGGAACATCGAGAGCAACAATCCCACCGCATGGACAATGCTCACAAGGCGTGTCTGTCCGCCTGATTTGATTCCGACACTGGATCGGGCAATTGCCGCCGTGGCAGGGACTCCGCCGAAGAACGGGATGAGCATGTTGCCAATGCCTTGCGCGATCAGTTCTTGATTCGCTTGCAAGCGGATGCCTGTCATGTTGGAGCCGACGGCGCCGCATAACAAGGACTCGACTGCACCGAGCGCGGTGATCGTCAATATGGGCGCAATGAACTCGGGGAGATTCGTCCAGGGGATGTTGGCAAGGCTCAGGCGTTGATTTAGGAGAAGAGTCTGCGGGATGGCTCCGATTGTTGAGGCAGACCCGGCTAAGGTCCAGTTGAGAAGCGTGGCGAGGATGATGCCGAGGAGCGAAGCGGGGAAACGCGCCGTCCATTTTTTCGGCATGAACAGCATCGTCGCAATGACAACGAGTCCGATGGTCAGCGATTGGAGACTTGGGGCAAATCCGCCTTGAAAATATCCAAGCAGTTTTTGAGCGGTGGTATCGGTGGTGGGAGTTTTGATACCGAGGAAGTTGTCAATTTGGCCGATGAAGATGATGAGCGCGATGCCCGAGGTGAATCCGCTGATGACGGGCGCGGGGATGAAGGCGATGAAACGACCGAGGCGCAGGAGACCGATGAGAAGCAGGAGCGCACCTGAGAAAAGACCCGCAACCCAGATGCCTTCGAGACCGTAGCGCTGGACGAGAACGATGAGAACGGCAGACATGGCGCCTGTGGGTCCGCTGATCTGGAACGGCGCGCCGGTGAGTGCGCCCATGATGAAACCCGCGAGGATGGCAGTGACCAATCCCGCCGCAGCAGATGCGCCCGATGCGACACCAAACGCGAGAGCGAGCGGTAGTGCAACAGCGGCAACCGTGAGACCTGCTAATAGATCCTGTTGAAATTTAGCAAGCGAATAGCCTGAGAACTCGTCCTTGTAGAGACGAGCCAATGAACGACGTGGCATATTTTGTTTTCTCCGAACAGAAAGTCCACAAAGGCATCGTGCTCCCCCGAGGCATCCTTTGTGTCAGTGGCGGGATTTTATCACTATTAATCTGTTCGGAAAATCTACTCCACCCAATCCAAAAATTTATGCCATGCGCCTGCGAAAGGCAGGAACCACGGGAAGCCGTTGTACAGTCCCAGCGGCGCACCAGGAAATTTATATTGCGCAAAGGGATGCTCTTCCAGGGTATCTTTGAGCATCGCTTCAGCAACGGACTTGCCTAAATAAGTTCCCATCGCCACGCCATGTCCTGCGTAACCGAGAGCGTAGTACATACCGTCATCGTTGCCGACATGCGTCATCATGTCAAAAGCAAAATCCAGCGTACCGCCCCAAACGTATTCCACTCTTGCATCCTTCATTTGCGGATATACCTGCACCATCTCACGCCGCAAAATCTCTGCGCTGCGCGCAATCGTATTCTGGGTTTCAGGGAAGAAAGCCGCCCGTCCGCCAAAGATCATACGGTTATCCCATAACCTGAAGTAGTTCAGATAATGTTTGTAATCGAAGATCATGCGGTTCCTCGGGCTGAGTTCGTGAACGAGTTTATCTGAAAGCCTTTCGGTCGCGATGATGAACGATCCGATGGGGATGACTTTCCGCTGCAACTTCTTTGTGACATTCCCTGTATAACCAGCGGTCGCTACAAAAACAGACTCCGCATTTAATGAACCTCTCTTTGTCTGGATGAAAAAACGTTTCCCCCTCCGCTCGATCCTGTCCACACGTGCCCGGGCGTGGAGCCTCGCCCCAGCCCTTTCTGCTGCACGTGCCAGTCCTGCAACGTACTGTGCTGGATTCAGTCCCGCACTGACCTCATCCACAAGACCACCATGATAGACAGCCGAGCCAATCTCATCTTTTAACTCACTTGGCGGGACAAGACTTACCTTGTGGTTGAACTCATATGCCATGAAATCAACTTCATCCCTAAGCGCTTCATAATGTTGGGGCTTGTTTGCCACAAGCAAATGACCTGTGCGTGCGAACCCGCAATCAATCTTTTCTTCATTCACAAATTGTTCCACAGCGCTGACCGAATCCAGCGAGCATTGAAACAAATCTCTTGCCAGGCTCTTTCCGTATCGTTTTATGACCGTCTGCATTGGGAGTTTTAGCCCGGTCAATGCCATGCCGCCGTTGCGCGAACTCGCACCCCAGCCTATGTTCTCTGCTTCGAGCACGATAACGTTGACCCCTTGCTTTGCCAGTGTGTTTGCCGCACTTAAACCTGTGTACCCTCCGCCGATCACGGCAACATCCACATTCTCAGGGAGAGGTGTGATCGTGTCTGAATCTCCAGGCATTTGTGCAGTTGTCAGCCAATAATTGTGCTGGCTCATATTACTCCGAAAAGACATCACAGGTCTTCACGACCTATAATGTCTGGTTATTCAAGTATTTTTCCATTTTATCGATCAGAGTGTTTTTGCATCTGAAAAATGATCACCTGGGCGATTGCTCCAACAACCACAATGCCAGCGATGGCAAGTGTTTTGGCGGTGCCATACAGTGGAAGAACACCATAAATGAGATACCCACCGATCAGACATGAGACCACGATCATTCCCCATTCGCGTAATAAGCCAAGGGAAACCGCCCCAAGCACACTGCCGATAATAAATGGCAGGAGCGGAACTGTTGCAGTGCCAGGTGCGAAGTATTCACTGAGTACGAATCCTCCAATGAGGAAGCCGCAAATATAGTAACTTGCATCCTTGTTTAGAAGGGTAAGAGCTGCAGCAAGTATTGCAAGTGCCGCCAAAAATGCGAGATCTGCCCAGGAGGGCCATGCAGCAGGGAGCAGATGGGTTATGCGCGCTCCAAGGAATATCGCCATGACGGCGGAGAAAAGGAAGCTAAGTTCGCGCCCCAAAAAGAGAATTACCGCCCCGGCGATCCCTCTAACAGCAATGAGATTCATGGTTTCTCTCCTTTCTTACCTTTTGCTGCGCAATATTTCACGCAGGCTGGCTTGCAACTCCACAGGCAGTTCAGTGGACATGCGCCTTAATGATACCGCCGGTAGCGGACTTTTTGTCTTGGTGACGATCTGTTCCAGAAAGAAAACTGTTTCATCTGGGGATGCCTCGTAGAGTGCTGTGATGAGTTCCTGCAGGTCGAATTGTAACGCGGCTGGGGATGCTTTGAGAATGGGCTCGACGATATCGAGGACAGGCGGGATGTTATCAAAATCCGGGGTACTAATGAGAGGAACAAGCGCCTGGATGCCATTCGACCACATGCGCTGGCGTGCGGGATGCAGCCATTCCTTTACAAGGATGAGAAAAAGATCAGGCGTTTCATTTCGCAGACGGGTGAGGCTGGTGGTGAGCAACGCGGCACGAACATCTGGATCGCGGACAGCTTGTGTCCACGCGGTAAGACGGGCGAGAAGACGCTCTTCTTGTGGGGGAATCCTTCCAAGTAGGAACGCAGCCAGGAGAAGAGTTTCGAGCCAGCCTTCATCCCAGAGGGCATCGGCGAGTTCGAGAGCTTGAATGGGTTTTTTCATAGCGATGGGTCCCAGCTCGGTTTCGATCTGCCGTAATACAACAGGCGGCGTGCGGTAAGTGGGAAGAACCGATGAAGGTGCCACGCTCTGACTTCGTAATGTGCGGTTGACGTAGTAATCCAATATCTCGCGGTGTTCGCGCAGGAAGTCTGCTGGCTGGTCGAAGAGGTCAGCCAGATGTGCAACTTGTTTTTTTAGGCGGGCGAGGTCTATGGCGGGCATAAGTTCAGTCATCAGTGGGCAGTGACCAGTGATCAATCACTGATGACTGAAACACTGGTCACTGATTACTGGTTTTAGTACGCTCGTGCAAAATACACTTTGCGTTTGGAAGGCTTGCCGCAGACGATGCAGGTACCTTCACCTTCAGGCTGGTTCAATGGGATGTTGCGTGTGGTGGCTTTGGTATCTTCCTTGACCTTGATTTCACATTCACGCGACTCGCACCAGTAGGAATACGCCCAACCATCCTGAACAACTGTCTTCAACTCTTCATAGTCCTTTGGTTCATGGACGTTGCCATTAAAGTAGTCGGTGGCGCGCTGGAGGAGGGAAGCCTGTATTTCGGACAGAAGCCCGTTCACGGTCGCAGTGAGACCCGTTTGTGGGACGAAGGTTTTCCCTTCTTTGCCGGGCTTGTCTCGACGGGCAAGCGCGACCGATCCCTTTTCCACATCCTTGGGACCGATCTCCACGCGGACAGGCACGCCTCGGAACTCCCAATCGTTGAATTTGAATCCACTGCTGACATTATCGCGGTCATCCATTTTGATGCGGATACCCGCCGCCTTGAGTTCCATGAAAATGCGATCGGCGACTTCCATCACCTTGCTCTTCTCATCATCATTCTTGAATATAGGAACGATGACTGCCTGAATAGGCGCAAGGCGGGGAGGCAGCACAAGCCCCTTGTCATCGCCATGCACCATGATCATCGCGCCAATGATGCGGGACGAGATCGCCCATGAGGTAGTTTCGGCGTATTGCAGGGTATTTTCCTTGTTCAGGAATTGGATGTCGAACGCTTTCGAGAAGTTCGTGCTGAAATAGTGCGAAGTGCCGGATTGGAGTGCCTTTTTGTCCCACATCATCGCTTCGATGGATGTGGTGGTGTGGGCGCCTGCGAATCGTTCGGTTTCGCTCTTGGTGCCTTTGATGACGGGGAGTGCGGCTTCCTCCAGACAGAAGCGTTCGTAGATGTCGAGGATGCGATACATCTCCTCGACGGCTTCCTCCGCATTGGAGTGTGCGGTATGCCCTTCATGCCAGTAGAACTCGGTGGTGCGCAGGAAGAGTTTGGTGCGCAACTCCCAACGCAGCACGGAGCCCCATTGCACGATCAGGATGGGCAGATCGCGCCACGATTTGACCCATTTGGAATACATGTGACCGATGATGGTCTCAGAGGTGGGACGCACCGCCAGTTTTTCTTCCAATTCTTCCCCGCCGCCGTGTGTGACCACTGCCAGTTCGGGCGCAAAGCCTTCGACATGATCCTTTTCTTTTTCAAAGAAGGACATGGGGATCAAGGTGGGGAACGCCGCGTTGACGTGCCCGGTCTTCTTGAACTCGGCATCCAACCAGGATGTGATGTTTTCCCAAAGCGCCCAGCCATAGGGTTTGACAACCATGCATCCACGCACGGGGGCGTAATCGGCAAGGTCTGCACGCACAACCAGTTGGTTGTACCATTCTGAAAAATCTTCAGCTCGGGTTGGTAATTTTTCTTCAGCCATTTTTCCTCTTTAAGTTTCAGGTTCAAAGTCGGAACGTCTCAGGTTCTAACCTGCAACATTCAACCTTCTAACATTTCAACTGCTTCTTGTACATCGTTCGCCAACATCAATAATTCTCTTTGATTTACGGGCATGTAATTTCCGAATGAAGTAAAGAACTGATCGAACGTGGACTGCCAGCCGCGCCCGATCAGTATGAGCGGGCTCCGGTGCCGGGACTCCACGATCATGAGGTTCCACATCAGGGCGATCTCGGTCAACGTACCTGCACCGCCGGGAAGGGCGAGCGCCGCATCACATTCTTCAACCAAAACCTGCAACCTGTCCATTAAACTTTTCTTTCGTCTTTCTTCTTTCACCCACTGATTGGGTTTGACGGCTCTCCATGACTCGATGTCATCACACGTCACACCGATGACATGTCCACCGGATTCATACGCGCCGCGCGAGACAGCTTCCATCGTGCCGATGTAGCCGCCGGTGAGTACGGTATGTCCGTGTTGAGCGAGAAGCCTGCCGAGTTCCATTGCTTCAGTGTAGGCTGAGTCACCTTCTTTGGGTTGTGAGCCGCCAAATACAGATATGTTCATTTTATATTCTCGTTATCGGTCAAAGGTTGAAAGTCACAGGTCAATTACCTGACTTTTGACTTTCACCGGGTGACTTTTCAGTATCCCATGTTCTCGTTTTATTCACTTCGATTTTCTTCAACACAGCCTCTTCCAAGTCTATTCCTGAAACGGATGCCAGTTGCAAAAGATAAAGTGTTACATCTGCCAACTCGCTTCCCAATTCATCCTTATCCTTAATCTCGTCCGTGAATTGGAAGTGTTCCAAAATCTCTGCCGCTTCGATCGCCAGTGAAACTGCCAGATTACGCGGCGTTTGTGGGCGTTTGCTGTCCTTGGTGTACCAGCCTTTGGATTCCACAAGATGGTGCATTTCTTCGGTGAGTTGTTTGATGTCCATAGCGGTACCAGCTGTCAGTTAGGAAAGAAGCGAGTTTATATCCAATAAAAAACGGCTCGCCAGAGTCTGGGAGCCGTCCATTGACGTGTCGAACTGAACCTTATCCAGACCAGGCAGGTTTATGTACACTTGAGGGGGACGGCAACGGGTTCAACA
>CAYTDB010000159.1:0-10910 GCA_964436455.1 uncultured Anaerolinea sp.
TATGTCTTCGAACCGCAGGTGATGAATTACATCCCTTTTAACATGTATCTTGACTTCCCCGATCTTGTCTTGAAAATGATCAATGCCGGCGAACGTGTGGTCGGCTATACCTTTGACGGCTACTGGATGGACCTGGGCCGTCCCGACGATTACGCGCAGGCGAACGAGGACTTTGCCCGCATGCGCGATCAATTCCTGCCCGAGGAGTAAATCAATGGAATGGCGTGTTCCCCTATCAGATATCGAGTTCGGCACCGAGGAGGAGACCGCAGTCCTGGAGGTCATCCGTAACCGCTGGCTGACCATGGGCTCCGTCACCCAGCAGTTCGAACAGGAGTTCGCTGCCTATGTGGGTGCCCGGCATGCCATCGCGGTCACCAATGCCACCGCCGCCCTGCACATGGCTTGCATCGCTGCAGGTCTTGGTCCGGGGGATGAGGCGATCCTGCCCTCCCTGACGTTTGTTGCCACCGCCAATGCCGTACGCTACACTGGCGCTACGCCCGTCTTCGCCGATATCGAAAGCGAAACTGACCTGAATATTTCGCCGCGTGCCATCGAAGCCTGCCTGACGCCTCGCACGCGTGCGATCATGGTGGTGCATTACGGTGGCTATACATGCAACATGTCTGCCATTCTGGATATTGCCAAACGTCACAAGCTGATTGTGATCGAGGATGCCGCTCATGCCGTTGGCTCCAGGCTCGAAGGGCGAATGCTGGGCACCTGGGGCGGGATGGGCTGTTACAGTTTCTTCTCGAACAAGAACATGACCACCGGTGAGGGCGGCATGCTGGTCACCGATGATGATACACTTGCGAAAAGGCTTCATACCCTCCGTTCGCATGGCATGACCAGTCTGACCTGGGACCGCCACCATGGGCATGCGTGGAGTTATGATGTGGTGGACTTGGGATACAACTACCGTATCGACGAGGTTCGCTCGGCACTTGGGCGGATCCAGCTCGAAAAGCTCCCCGGCTTCAACGAACGCCGCCGGGAGTTGACCCTGCACTATTATGAATTGCTTCAGGAACTCTGCCCTGAAGTAGGCCTCCCCTTCAAGGATCATCCTGGGGTTTCCGCCTGCCATCTTATGCCTGTCCTGCTTCCCGAGGGTGTCTCGCGCATCACAGTTATGGAACACCTGAAATCAGCCGGCATCCAGACCAGCATTCACTACCCCCCGGTCCACCAATTCAGCGCTTATCAGGACCTAAAAGGCATGAATGCTGCATCCCTGCCTCTGACGGAGTCTCTAGCGCTGCGTGAGCTGACCCTGCCGCTTTACCCGACCCTCCCTGAAGAAAAGATCAGGCTGGTCGTTGAAGAGTTGCGCGCTGCATTACCGGTCACCACACCACGGTGATACTACAGTACCCACGGTTGAGAATTATGCTTCCTGCCTTCAAAAAAAACGCATTCCTCAACCAGGTGCGGTACAAAATATAGATTGAGGATTTCTAATGGAACTTAAACAATACCTGCAAATAATCCGACGTTGGTACTGGCTCCTGATCCTTGGCATGTTGTTGGGAGGCGCCGGGGGGTATGCAGCCAGCCGCATCCAGGAGCCTGTCTATCAAGCATCCACCCGGGCTCTCGTGATGCGCGCACCCCAGGAGCGCTCCTCCGATCTCACCTACCTGAGCGATCAACAACTGGTTCAGACCTACGTTCAGTTGCTGAACACCCAGCCCGTGCGGGATGGTGCCTCAGAGCGTCTCGGTTATACGGTCGACAAAGAGCAGGTAAAGGTGCAGCAGATCCGCGACACCCAGGTCATTGAGGTGGTGGTCGAGGATTATGACCCGGCACATGCTGCCGCAATTGCCAATGTGCTGGTGGATGTGTTGATTGAACAGAACGAAGCCATGCAGTCCGCGCGGTATGCCTCCACCGAGGAGAGCATCCAGGCTCAGATCTCGCAGGTCGAGAGCCAGATCAACAGTATCCAACTCTCCGTGGAGAGTATCTCGACCCGCAACTTCCAGAACCAGTTGCAGGAGGTGGAGAAACAGATCAAGCCATTGGAGGAGGAGGTCTCACAGCTGGAGCAGGAAATTGCTTCCCTCACGCCCTCTAACACCCAGGAAAAAAGAACTCTGGTGGCTGAAAAGCAGGCACGCATCAACCAGATCAAACCCTTCCTCACCCTCTACCAGCAGATCTATTCCAATCTGGTCGTGTTGGGCAAGCCGGTCGAATCAGGTTCGGGAAACGACTCCCGTCTCACCCAGCTACAGTCCACGCTTGAGCTGTACCAGAATCTATACATCAACCTGTTGAGCAGCCTCGAGACCATCCGTCTGGCACGTTTGCAGAATACACCAAATGTCATCCAGATCGAGCCGGCAACCCGCCCCGATGAGCCAATTCGTCCGCGTCCGATCGTGAATACGGCACTGGCATCGCTCGTGGGTCTGATGTTGGCAGGTGGGATTGTCTTCCTGATTGAGTATTTGGACGACACTCTTAAGACACCAGATGATGTGGAGCGGTATTTGGGACTGCCGGTGCTGGGATTCATCGCCGAGATGAAATTCAAACGAAACAGTCCGGAGGAGGTTTATATTACGCGGCAGCCGCGTTCCCCGGTTTCCGAGGCATTCCGTTCGCTCCGCACCAATCTTGAGTTTGCTGCCGTTGAGAAACCCATCTCCACCCTGTTGGTTACCAGCCCGGGTCCCGCGGAAGGGAAGACCACCATTGCGGTCAATCTCGCCGCCACTTTCAGCCAGATCAAGCGGCGTATCGTCCTGCTTGATGCAGACATGCGCCGACCGCATGTACACCAGTTGATGGGGATGACCAACCGTGAGGGGCTTAGCAATCTGTTCCTTAATTCCGACCATCAGTTCAAAGTCGGGCGTACTCGCGATGACCTGCCACACCTGGCTGTGATCACCAGCGGCAGTCTGCCTCCCAACCCGGCAGAGTTGCTTGGTTCCGAAAAGATGGGCAGGCTCCTCCAGGAAATGACTCGCAACGTGGACCTGGTGGTCATTGATACACCTCCCTCCCTGGTGGTGGATGCATTGACCCTTGCCACGAAGGTGGATGCCGTTCTGTTTGTGATCCAGCCAGGTGCAACGAAGATCGGAACCGCCCGGGCATCCTTGGAGTCGTTCAAGCGATCAGGCGCACGTGTGGTGGGGGTGGTTATGAATCGCATTCCGCGCAGTCGCAGCGATTATTATGGCGGCTATCAATATTATTCACCCTATCAGGAGAATAAAGGATACTACTCGGGAAATGGCAATGAACCTCAAGAGAAAATAAAAGAGCCTGAAACCGCTCCCAACAAGCAAACCCCTGTCTCCGGAGGAGAGACCCTGAACAGGTTATTCACTCAGATCGATGCCCTTCACCCGAACCCGGACAAGATCGATGTTGAGAAATAACACGCAACCTCCTGGTCCCTTTGCAGCAGTCTGCCCTCATTTGGGTCTCCTGGAAGATAAGCAAACCTGCCTGTCCTATCCATCTCAATGGAACGTATGCCACCTCTCGCGGCCCGCAGTGTCAGTGGCGATTGAGCAACAGCGTAAAGTATGCCTGACTCCCGGCCATGCGCAGTGCACTAACTTACGGCGCGTTCAGGGAACTGACTCCAAAACAGCTTAGCCTTAAGAAAGGCGAATGGATGCCATCCGTCCTGTTTGTTTGTACAGCCAATAGATTTCGCTCCCCTCTGGCTGCCCACATCATGAATAAGCTGCTATCTGATCGTAAAGGGGATGATCTGGTCGCCCGGCTGGCTTCAGATCTGGATCAGTGGCAGGTTAGCAGTGCTGGAACGTGGGCAAACAACGGGGAACCCGTCCTCCCGGTTGTGAACGAGGCAGCACAAAAGCTGGATATTGACCTCTCCGATCACCGCTCAAGGAGGCTGGACGGGCAGTTGCTGGCGGAGTACGACCTTATCCTGGTTATGCAAAACAGCCACAAGGAATCCCTGCAACTGGAGTATCCCCTCCGGAGGGAGCATGTCTATCTCCTGTCTCATGTAGTTGAGCGGGGTTCGTACGATATCATCGATGCGTTGGGATCCGAGCAGGAAGTGAAGGCGGTCGTCCGTGAGATATACACTCTCATCCAACGTGGATTGCCATACATCTGTGTTCTGGCAACTGCTTTGCACAATCAACATATCAGGATGAAATGACGATCAGGGAAAACGATTATTTCGAATCTCTTAAATCAATTCTAAAAAATATTCGAAATCCGGAATTGCTGGACGATCACCCTTGGACCCACAGCTTATTCGCTGGAGAGGCTGCGTCCCGCCATACACATCCAGTGGAGACCAGTCCTGGTCAATTGCTTGTGTATGCGCTTGCAGACATCTTCGCCACCATGCAGCCTGCTGTCCCCCCCCGGCGCGGCAAGCGATTGGATCCCCGCTGGGGTGAGTTTGGTTTGCTTGCTGCTTTCTATTTTACGCCATTCAATCATGGCACTCCGTATCCTGCCACGCTTATGGAGGCATGGGGTTATATCGACCCTGCAATCTTGTATTTTGTGTTTGGAAAACAGTCCCAGGAACTTGAGCAGGGAGATATTGACCGCTATCAACTGGTGGGTTCCGATCTGGAATTTGGGGCGGCTTCTACCCTAAGCGACTGGCACAGAAAGGGAGTGGAGCGCCTTGCCGATATCATCCTGAACCGGGAACGTTATCTCGCCAGAACCCTGCCTGCTCATTCGGTCATTCTGGACCCTGATCAATCAGTTCCTGTTTCCCGGTCTTCTGTGCGCCAACTCACATTCCCGCCCCGTATCCGTCGTCTTCTTTTATGGGGAGGGTTCCTCATCCTCATTCTTGTACTCAGCCTGGGATGGGTCAAGGGACAAAGAATTTATGCAAGCGGCAAGTTGGTGTACCAGGACCTTGTTGCTATACGGGATCTCAAAACATCTCCTTTCGAGCCTCAATCCCTTGAGTCATTTCTCCCCGTTTTGGTTTCCTTGCAGGAGCACCTTTCGACGTTTGAAAGGGATGCACAGGGTTTGTTTTGGTTGGCCCCCAAATTGAAGTGGGTGCCTGTTTATGGAAGCGATATTGCAGCTTCTCCGGAGTTGCTCGAACTGGCTGAGCATCTGGTCGATGCTTCCCATCTCACTGCCCAGGCAACTGGACCGATTATGCAGGAGGTCAAATCCGGTGTTTCTACCTTGGACCCAGCCGGTCTGACCGCTCAGCTGGTTCAGGCTCAACCTCAATTGGAGGAAGCCCGCAAGGAACTTGACCAAGGACTGCTCGTCCGGGAGAAGATCACCACTGAAGGCCTATCTCCAGCCTTGCAAGTACTTTTTGCCGAGGAACTTGATCCTGTATTGAAGCTGGCAGATGATGGTCTCTCTCTGGCAACCGCCTTGCCTGGCATTTTGGGAGCAGGCAGGGATGGACCCAAAACCTATTTACTCCTGGTACAAAATGAGGATGAACTTCGCCCTACGGGTGGATTCATCACCTCGGTGGGAAATCTTGTAATTTATCAAGGAAGGGTGATCGATCTTGAGTTTGATGAGGTGGGTAAGCAGGAGGATTGGACAAAGCCTTATCCCTCTGCCCCATGGCAGTTGCAGGAATATATGAACAGCCCGGTCTTGGTGTTACGCGACTCCAATTGGTACGCCGATTTCCCCACGGCTGCCGCCTGGGCGGAATATTTATATGCCTATACCCACGATCATTCCTTCGACGGGGTAATTGCCTTTGACCAGCATTTTCTGGTAATGCTGCTGACGGAGTTGGGTCCCCTGGATGTGGAGGGTGCGCCCTATCCGCTAACGAATGGGAACGTCGTTGAATATATGAGAGCTGCCAAGGTTCCTCCTGAAGGGGAACCCATTTCTGCAGATTGGTATCGAAAGGAATTTATCAGCAGGATCGCAGATGCCCTGCTTAAGGAATTAACGGACGGGGATACGCATGACTGGACCACTCTTGCAGGCATCCTCTTCCAGGCGCTGGAAGAACGACATCTGCTGTTGCAGTTCGATGATCCCCTTGTTCATGCATACATATCGAAGCGTGGCTGGGATAATGCCGTTCATACGAATGGCGAAGACTTTATCCTGGTAACCGACACAAACATCGGCTTTAACAAGACCAACGCCGTGGTGGATGTCAAGCTGTCCTATGATGTGGATTTGACCGATGTCCATGCCCCTGTGGGCACTCTGCTGGTAACCCATAAAAACAATGCCAGGGGCGATGTACCCTGTATCCATTGGAACATTAACAAGATTGGTGGGGAGGAATACTACCCGATCAATCGATGCTACTGGAATTATTTGCGAGTTTACAAGCAGTCTGGTGTGGAATTGCTTGACGCGACGCCGCATGCCATCCCTGGAGAATGGATGCTGCTGGGTCGAGGTGTTCCAGCACGTGTCGATGTCTTGGAGGAGGATTTGGATAATGTGCAAGGGTTTGGCACCTTGATTGTAGTACCCGGGGGCGAATCCCTCAGCACAAGATTCCGCTTTGACCTTTCAGGTGCAGGTCTTTCCACGCTTGAAGATGGTCATCGCTTAATATATCGACTGAAGGTGCAAAAGCAGCCGGGAACCCTTGCGATCCCTCTTGCCGTTCGGATTCATCTTCCAAATAATGCAAACCTGATCT
Organism: uncultured Anaerolinea sp.; assembly: GCA_964436455.1. Taxonomy (GTDB): domain Bacteria; phylum Chloroflexota; class Anaerolineae; order Anaerolineales; family Villigracilaceae; genus Defluviilinea. The sequence continues at coordinate 6,638 of CAYTDB010000159.1, forward strand.
CCACATCCCTGGACTCGATTATGCAGGGTCAAAATCTGCTGATAGAGACCGATCTCCTAACAGACCAAGAGATCACTCTTATATTCACTATTCCCTAAATCCGGATGAAAACCGAGGGAAAAAACAAGAAATACATGCTAAGATAACACCAGAGCACAAGTTGGAATTAGGAGCAACATATGGGAAAATACACCCGCGTAATAATTGTCATCATTCTGGTCATGGGAATTGTTCTGTTAGCTAGGAACAATTCGGCATCGGCGCAGCTTGGAGCGGCGCTTGATTCGTCTGTTCAATCCGGGGGACAATCAGCAATGGAGCTTGCCAAACCAGACCCAGGCTCTGTCAAACCGCCGCCAAAAAAGCTCACTGTCTGTCAAAATGGTTCTTATTCTGTTGGTGGAATGGTCATTTTGACAATAACGGATCTGAAACCGAGTTACTGTGTGGAAGCAGAACTTTGGAATCCCAATTTTCAAATTAAGCGTCTTCCTGATGGGGTTGGCGCTCCGTTGTCCCACTTGCTATTCCTGCGAATTTACTTTGCCGGGCACATGGTGTATGAAATCCCTGCTGGAGATGGGGTTGTCGAAGCCTGCTATGCCCTTCCACCTGACAAACAGGGACAATTCTATTTTTATGATTTCTATTGGGAGCGTTTTAAGAAACATAATGAGGCACCCTCTGGATGGGAACCTCTCAATACCCGGGTGGATACTGACAAGAAGGTTGCCTGTGCGTTCACTCAAATTTCAGGAGTGTATGGCCTGATTGGAAAATAATCCAATATCCGAGATCAACAACAGGGAAGAGGTTCATCTCTTCCCTGTTGTTTTTTATTCAAAAATGCACATCCCAAAATTCAGTTCCCGTAATTTGCCATTATTATTTCTCGTACTGTCGCTATTTATGACCTACCTGTTCACCCTTGCACCGGGTCTTACCTGGGCAAATAGTGGCAGTGACGGCGGCGACCTCATCACTGCCACCTATACCGGTGGGATCGCGCATCCCACCGGCTACCCTCTTTACATGTTTTTGGCACGATTATTCCAATCCATTCACTTTGGCTCATTGGCATATCGCACCAGTTTGATGTCAGCTGTCGCCACAGTATTTTCCGCGGCACTCATCTATGAAATTGTAGCCAGGACGCTGAGTGAGCCGGGATCTAAGCAAGCATGGCTTGCCGCTTTGATGGCGGGATATACGTTCGGGCTGGCTCCTCTGGTCTGGTCACAGGCTGTCATCACTGAAGTCTACGCTTTGCACGCGTTTCTGATTGCATTGATCCTCTATCTGTTCGTAGTCCCAATTAAAAATATGAAGCCAAAAATTCTGGAACGTTTACGCGGATTCATCCTGGGCTTGGCGATGGGGAACCATGTTACGACGATCTTCATGTTTCCTCTGATCCTGGTTTCAGAGAACAAGGTCAATTCAGATTCAGCCAAATTACACTACGCCTTTTCCTTGATCCGGCAACTGGTCTGGTTTTCCATTGGCTTATCCATTTACCTGACTCTTCCGTTGCGGGCGTTAACAACCCCGCCCGTGAACTGGGGAAACCCGGTTACGCTCGAACGTTTTTGGTGGCTGGTATCCGGGGAATTGTATAGAAGTTATTATCTGCGATTTGAGTTCAATGACATTCTTGGACGCATGCAAGCCTGGGCATCCCTGCTTCTTCAGCAATTTGGATGGCTTGGGGTAACGCTGGGAATTGTTGGACTCATTCTATTCTTTAACCCTTCCCGTTTATATCTTGGATCGATCTGGATAGGTCTTGTATACAGCCTTTTTTCATTCATTTACTTGTCGGACGATTCCAATATATATTTGATTCCCTTATATATCTCCTTTGCAATTTGGGTCGGCCTGGGGGTGGGGAATATTTTGAGGAAGTTCTCGTTTCGCCCTACTGGTGTCACATTGGGGGCACTCTTTTTATTCGTTTGTTATTATGCAATCCGCATTCCTGGATATGTGGGTCAGGTGGATGCATCCAAGGATCTTCGGGCGGAGGAATTTGGGAGGCAGGTTATGATAGATGCCCCGAAGAATGCGTTGGTTTTTGTCAAAGGTGATCGGGCTGTGTTCACCATCTGGTATTTCCATTTTGCGCTCCAGGAACGCCCTGATCTGATTGTTATTGCCGAGGAACTTTTGCATTTTGATTGGTATCTAGATACCCTGCGCGGCATCTATCCATCCTTGGATGTTCCCACCCCATTCCCTTGGTCGCAAACCATCGCGGATGCAAATCCAATCCGTCCTGTTTGTTATGTCCAACAAACTAAACAGAAAGAGGTTGACTGCAAATAGCTTGGAACATTTGTGGGTGATGGTTAACTATCTATCGTCTTGTAATTCCGTTATCCTAAGGGAAGAAGTTGATGTGCTCAAAGGAACCAGGCAGCCTATTGTCCTTGACGGACAAATCTACACGGCGTGACCGCCGTTTCCTATGCGCTATTTGCCTGGTCTATCTCCTCTGTCAGTCTGCCATTTGAAAATCGCAAGCGGAAAAGTTACAGTTAAGATATGCTGTCTGTTTTTAAATATAATGTTTTCCCTGAAGTTGTATTCGCCAGTGCTAGTTTGCAGGATAATTTACAATCAGGGTGAAATCTCAAAATGGTATTTGTGACAAAATTGCGAATACCAGCCCAAGAATTTTAGAGACCAGTCACAATATTAATAGTTCAGAAAATACCAAAAGGAAAAATGAACACAAAAGCAATCATTAAAGCTCTGTTTGCCGTCATCGTTTGGGGTGCATCATTCGTGGCGACAAAAGTATCTTTACAATATGCCGATCCAGTAACTGTGGTTTGGTTACGTTTTTCTTTGGGTGTATGGGTCCTGGGGCTTGCTGTGGTCGTAAATAGACAGTTCATTCTTCCAACAAGGAAAGACCTGGGCTATTTCGCCCTTCTGGGTTTTCTTGGAATAACCTTCCATCAGTGGCTTCAATCAACAGGGTTGCTTACTGCCCAAGCGACGACAACTGCCTGGATCGTTGCGACAACGCCAGTTTTCATGGCTCTGCTTGGCTTGATCGTGCTAAAGGAGAATTTGGCTTTGTATCAGGTAACGGGTATTTTCTTGGCTACACTTGGGGTTTTGTTGGTAGTTACAAAGGGCGATTTAACAGTCCTAACCACAGGTAAATTTGGAACGATAGGCGACTTCCTTGTTTTGATCAGTGCCATAAATTGGGCTATCTTTTCGACTCTTTCCCGCTCTGGCTTACAAAGGCATCCTGCAACGCGCATGATGTTTTTCGTAATGAGTTTTGGTTGGCTGTTTACCTCTGTTCTCTTTTTCTCCACTTCCGGGATTTGGAAAATTTCCTCGATTCCCTGGGATGGCTGGGTTGCGATTTTGTTCCTTGGAATCTTTTGTTCCGGCATAGCGTACATTTTTTGGTACGATGCTTTGAAGGAGTTGCCAGTCGCACAAACAGGCGCTTTTCTGTATCTGGAACCAATTGTTACAGTAATTGTCGCATCAATTGTTCTAAGCGAAGCATTATTGGCAGCATCTGCAATCGGGGGATTAACAATCCTTGTTGGAGTTTGGCTTGTAAATCGTCCTGGCAAATCACCACGGATTACAGAGGAATCCGCCTAAATTACTACACGCAAAATACGTAACTCTGGTATGTGCCACCAGGGTTGATTTGCTGGATATTTCCCCCATCACAGTTGTATGGATGAGGTTTTCGATGGGCGTTGTGATTTTGGGCATTGCAGTCGCGATGCGAAGGCAGTTCTCCTTGCCAAACAAGAATGAATGGGCATATTTTTCATTACTCGGGTTTCTAGGCATCACCTTCCATCAGTGGCTTCAGTCAAATGGACTGCAGACTCAGAAGCCGGAACTACCGCATGGATCGTTTCCACCGCCCCGGTGTTCATGGCATTATTGGGATGGATCATTCTAAAGAAAAGAATAAACTGGATAAAAACCTTTGGCATTTTTCTGGCTTTTGCCGGGGTTCTGCTCGTCGTTTCAAAGGGTGACCTGGCATCTGCCTCGATTGGCAGATTTGGCACGCCCGGGGATAAACTGATCCTGGTCAGCGCGGTGAATTGGGCGGTGTTTTCCATCCTTTCGCGGCTCGGGCTGAAAAAGTATCCTGCGGGATTGATGATGTTCTATGTGATGACTTTGGGTTGGATGTTCATTTCCGTTCTGTTCCTGGCCGGGGCAAATTTATCCGAGATCCCAAACCTGACCTATAATGGCTGGCTTGGCGTTGCTTTTC
>CAYTDB010000160.1:0-1713 GCA_964436455.1 uncultured Anaerolinea sp.
CTGACTCACGCTTAAGTTGAAAAACAAACACTTATCAAAAATTCCCCGGACATAAAAGCCGGGGAATTTTGCATTACCCAAGGAGGTTACTCATGGCAATACAAACCAAGTTGAAAGGGACTGCAAGCGAGTTCCAGCTGGAAGACTTTACGCCTACACAGTGGGCCACTGCGGAAGAGAAGGCCAGGATCGCCAACAAGCTGACAAAGTTCATCCTGGGCGGTTTCCAGCAGGCTTCCTTCACCAGGGCGATGTACCAGCGCCTGAGCAATATGTTTGGTCACATCGCACACTACAACCTCAACGGCTTCTACGAAGTATGGTTCTCGGATATCAAAGCCTGCCGCGATTGGGCAGAACACAGCACAGGCAGTTGGCTCTCAGGCGTAGGCGATCCCAAGTTCACCTGGTCCGATGTCGAAAAGGTATTGATCCAGTGGGTGAAGGATAACCAGATCGCCGAACAGCTCGACGAGTTGTACCAGCTTGATATGGAGCAGAAAGAGCTGGCACTGTTGAATGCGCTGCAGCAAAAATATGCCCTACAAGAATCCCCTCCGCAGGTCGATGAAGTGACCCTGGTTCCCGTGGAGATACCTGCGTCACAAACTGCAAATAACCAGTTGGCGTTGTTCTAAAAGCCAGACGATGCAAATAAACAATTAGCGTGTCTACAAACACGGAAAGGAAAGACTCACAATATGGCAAATCAACAAACAAAGAACCAATTCATCATCGACCACGACGAGAATTATTTTCCCGTCGTCAAAACCGCAACCGGCGAAATCCAGTTATCTGCGAGCTTCAGCATTGCAGAAGAAAGTATGAGATCCGGCGAGCGTCTCAAGAGGTTGATTGACTTCATTCGTCGTAACAACAACAGCTCCACCCGTCGCAATCACAACGGCGATTCGGTCGGCGTCACACATCGCCTGGCCGCACAGGTTGTGTACCTGGCATACTGGGAGAATTACCATCTCGAATTCTGGATCGAAGGCGGTGATACAACCGTAGTTCTGGTGCGCTTCTCCAAACAGCCGGAATTGACATTTATCCTGGACGTGTTTAAAGGCGGACTGGACTCGCATTCTGAAATTCAAGGATGGTGGAACTTCTTCTGTGAAACGATTTCCAGCCATGCAGATATCTGGCAAATTCCCCTGGTCATAGACGAAAGTATTTACCGCAAGCTGAATGCCGGCAACCATCCCCAGGTGCATGTTGATATCGTACACAAACAATAACCGCTCCCCGAAACTTACTCAAATCTACTCAGGGGTAGATTGATGTTCGGTTCCTGCTTCAACGAGCGTTGTGGCGCAAAGCGCCATCTTACACACTCTCCACAGGCGTATCTTCCGGCAGAACTTGCCGTAGCCCTTGACGGGGGATAATGGTTATTTCAAAGGTACAACAACTTTTCCAGGTTGATCGCTGCATTCAGGTCGCGATCCATCACAAGTCCGCATGCTTCACAACTGTACACACGCTCTGCCAGGCTGATCTCTTGTTCATGGCCACATTGGGAACAGCGCTTGCTGGATGGAAAGAAACGATCCGCCATGCACACTTCACAACCGTACCACGCACCCTTGTACTGCAACTGCCTGCGGAATTCATGCATGCCCACATCCGCGATCGCCTGTGCCAGATGGCGATTCTTCATCATCCCGCTCACATTCAGGTTCTCCAACACGATCGCTGACTTGGTTT
>CAYTDB010000160.1:1813-4086 GCA_964436455.1 uncultured Anaerolinea sp.
TCGCCAGCAATGTGGTTGCCTGATGCAATGCGTCCTTGCGGATGTTCGAGACCCGGAAATGTGCCTTCGCAAGCCGCCTCACCGCCTTTTGGCGATTGGCACTGCCTTTCTGACGGCGTGATACCACGCGTTGCAGGCGCTTAATGCTTGCCAGTGCCCGCTTCAGGGCACGCGGATTCTCGAAGTACATGCCATCACTGACCTGAGCCATACGATCGATTCCCAGATCCACGCCGGCCACTGGTTTCCCTGACGGGAGAGGATCAAGTATTTCCATCTCGACTTGGAGCGAGACGAACCAGCGCCCCGCTTTCTCGCTGACTGTGGCGCTCAGGATGTGCACACCCGCCACCGGAAGATAGCCTCGTTCCTTCAGGTGCAGCAACCCCAGGCGCGGCAGCTGGATGGCTTTTTCGAATACGTGGATGGCTCCGGTAAGACGGAAACCACCCAACCCATTCTTCCTTGACTTGAAGCGTGGAAAGCCCACCTTGCCATTCCGGCCGGCCCGTTTCTCCTTCACGCGCCGGAAGAAATGGGCAAAAGCCTTGTCCAGATCCCGCAGGGCTTCCTGCGGTGCGCATTTGGAAACTTCATACATCCAGGGAAACGCGCTCTTTTTGAGAGCGTTCAGTTCGCGGTGCAGGTCAATGGCGGACGGAGATTTTTCGCTGTTGGCAAAGGCTGCTTTCTTGCGTTCCAGCCCCCAGTTGTAGGCAAATCGGGCCGCACCAGCGTGCTTCATACAGGCGGTCTTTTGCTTGTTGTTCAGATCAAGCTCGGTTTTGAAAGCACGCAGCACAATCATAGAACAATTGTACTATTAACTGAATATGATGCTCAGATTTGATCAGATTTTTACCCCTCTTTGGCAAATAGCGTGGCGTCGATGGCGTCACGCTATTTCATTTCCTGGTGAGAAAGGATAAATACTATGACACCACAATTACAAACTGACGAAACAAAAAACGATACCGTTGAGTTGGATGCGTCCAACGAACAACTTGCCGAGGTGGAAGAAATACGCATGGATGAAGCGCCAACGGGAAAAACGAAATCCAATAAACATATCCCAGAGAAGAAGGAAAATCCCAGTCCGCTCCTGCTCGACCCATATCAATTCGATCAATGCACCATCACGATCGTGTACACACGCCTTGACGATCAGCAGGCTTCGGCCAGCGTACACAATCACAAGGACGACCCCATCGTGAAAACCTTCCCCCTGACAGAGGTTCTTCTGCCCGAGCAGATCGAGGGTGTGATGAAGAAGCTGTTGGAGATTTGGCCGGATGGCAAGATCTCTGCCACCCTGGTTCTTCTTCCTGTCGAAGTTGAAACAGAGCGCAGGATGGTGGTATCGGTCCGCGCGGGCAGTGATACACCCATCGTCCTATCTGGACCGGCCTCTGATTTCCCGCTCCCCGCCCCGATCACCGAGATGCTCGATGAGTTGAAAGACCTCCTGCCAACACGCGCCATGAGCAAGATCGAAAAAGAGGCAAAGGAAAAGTCCAAGCCTGCCGCAGCAAAGACGACCGCTCCCCCACCGACGAAAGCTGCACCTATTATTCGAGACGGCAAGACTCAGATGACGCTCTTTTAGAGCCGACCATCTCATCCAACTTCATTTACACAAATCACGAACTGAAATAAGGAGGTCAACATGACCATTTTCAATATTCACGTCGAAGAAACCGATCAGACGTTTCCCATCCCCGCCGACATTGGCACAAGTGACGATCTTATCAAGCGCGCCCTCGCTGGTGTTATCCCTTACATCGACACGGCAAAACTGACACGCGAGGAAAAGGATGGCGTCACCACGATCAAAGTGATCAAGTCCCATGCACCCAAAGGAGCCGGGGGTACCGGCTCCTCTTTTGTGGTGATCACAAGCCTGGCAAAAGCGCGCCGGGACGGAACCAATCCCGTTGCAGCCCTCTACCGTCTGCTGGTCAAGGATGGGGTCAAATTGGAAACCCTCAAACCGGACCAGCACCTAGCTCTCTCCTCCATGATCGAGGAGACCATCGAAGCCGGCGATCAGGTGCATCGTGAAATCCAAGCCACCATTCAATATCTGACCGCCAGTCTGCCAGTGGAGGCAAGAAGCATACCGATTGGTTTTTAGGAGGGACCGACATGCTGTCGACATACGATCAGATGAAGGTGGAACTGGCAAAGTTCAAGATCCCTTCGATTGGCGCTGTGGTTGGCAAACTCAGTGAGATCGGGACAGCGGCAGTGGTGTGCGCCGCCATTGCCAAAGC
>CAYTDB010000160.1:4186-10857 GCA_964436455.1 uncultured Anaerolinea sp.
ACCGACCCCAGCGAGTTGTCCGACTACGCAGGTTTTCCACTCATAACCTGTATGCTGGGCGGCTGGCTCGATGAAGAGTTCGACCGCTATTGGACAATGTACAACCGGCGTTTCAAATGGGGTATCCCGGATGTGCCCAGCCTTCCAGATCATGACTACTACCTCAGTGTGAGAGTTTTCAAAAGGGAACTGAAGCAGCGCGGCATAGCACCGTTGTACACCCTGTTCCTGGCGATTGATGGGAATACAGGGAACGTCTTCTTCGATTTCGATTACGAAATGGAGATGCCGCCCACGGTTACACCCGCAACACTGGACCATCTCCACCAGGAATGGAAGCGCTCGCACCCCCTGGCAAAAGAATGCGACCAGGCATTTGACCTGATCACGACGGACCCACAAATATATATCAAATTCCTGGATGCCTATAAAGCATCCCTGCGAAAAAGAAAGGAGCAGTAACCATGGATTTACATCTCTCGCCTCTAGAAGGAGACGTTCATGCGAGGCTGTTGTTTCTGAAATCGGACGAGCTGTTGTTCCAATGGAATGACGACACCAACAACCTGCAAAGCAAACTCATCGCCCATCAGGATGCAAGAATTGCTTTCGCAAAAATGGATAACGACACTGGCTGGCTGCCGAATGGCGTCCTCCGGGCTGGCAGAAACCCCAGGGGTGCATGGGTTATCTATGTTGCCCCGCCGCAAATCGTCGCCCTCTCGACCGATCAGAAGGAAGCCTTGACGATCCCCATCCCCATGAGTCTGTTCGTCGGCTGGGGGCACCGCTATTACCTGTTTGCACTGACAGGCAAGGTGTTCGACGTGAACAGCCCGGTGTATTGTGCGCCCTATCCAAATGTCTACGATAACGGGCGCATTTGCTGGGGCAGCCACAAGGTCCCCACCGTAACCCCGCTCAATATCGAACATACCTGGAGACTCTTCTTTGCCACGACATTCAACGCGCATATCGCTTCAGGAAAAACGAAAACGCATGCTGACAATGCACTTGATCTGCTGCGCGAGTTGTCTGCCGCAAAGCGGAAGTCTTTCCCTGCCGGAGAATTTGTGCGCTACGCCTATTCGGTCAATTCCTGCATCGACAACCTGCTCAGGCTTACGGAGGATTAAGCATGGAACTCAAACTTGTGCAACACCTTGTCGTGAACGCAGATGGCTCCCTGCCTGAAATCCCCGACTGCCTGTATGCGTACATCATGGCCGGCAACGGTGTCTTCGTCTATGCCAAACGCTCTGGCTTGGAAGTATGGGTCCCGGTTTCGACATGCAGGATCACAGGACTGCCGGGGTTGACGCCTCATATCTGCCTCGACCAACGCGTGCCTGCGCCCCTGCTGGAATATGCACTGCGTTTTTCCCAACAGGTCTTTCCGGACGAAGCGCTGTTCTGGTTCAACTGGATCGGTCCATGGGTCCTCCATGTTCCCGGCCAGCAGGTCACGAACAGCAGCACCGTTCCCAGCAACCGACACGACTGTGCGGGCACGAGCGCACTGATCGACCTGCACAGTCATGCCAGGTTCTCTCCGTTCTTTAGCCCTGCGGATGACAAAGATGAGACGGGTTTCCGGATCTATGCGGTCATCGGCCATGTGGACAAAACGCCCACGATATCGGTCAGGGTCGGAGTGTATTCCCACTACTTCAACCTTCCCGCGTCAACGGTGTTCGAGGTGCCGGATGGGATCCAGGACATGTATGAACAGGAGGAAGTTCAGTATGAAGCTGAATAAGGACAGTCTCGACGCCAGAACGCTCTTACTCCCCGTTTCCAAAAAGACTCACTTGTTTCTGATTGGAACGGGTGGAACAGGATCATGGCTGGCCCCGCATATCGTTCGGATCGCAAAACTCCTCACCCAGCTGCAGGAGGAGGTTTCTGTGACATTCTGGGATCTAGACAGGGTGGAGGCGAAGAATATCTACCGTCAGAACTTTTGCAGTGCGGAAATTGGCAGGAACAAAGCTGCCACCCTGGCGCATCGGTACGGACTGGCCTGGGGGATCCCCATCAACGTAATTGAAGAACCGTTTGCCAGCAAGCACGGCGCGTTGAGCGAGAGCCTGGGTAATTCGTATCGCAGGGACACCAATGTGGTCTTTGTGTCTTGTGTGGATCGAAATGCGGCCCGGCAGGAAATCGCGAAGGTCTGCAAGAATTATCCGGCCTGGTGGGTTGACACCGGCAATCTGAAGGCGTCCGGGCAGGTTTCCGTGGGCAGGGAACTTTTCGAAAAGGAACCAGCGCCATTACGGCTGCCGTCCGTGACGACCTGGACCCCTCCCCCATCCCTGCAGTTCCCCACGATCATGCGCAACACGAAGGAAGACATTCAAGCCATTGATTATACAAACCTGTCGTGCGCGGAACTCGCGCTCGTGGACGAACAGGGGATCAGCATCAACCACAGTGTCGCCTCGGCTGCCGCTTCCTTGCTTGCGAAGATGCTGGTGACCAGGGACCTCCGCTACCATTGTGCCTATGTGAGTCTGGAGGCAGGCACCCAGGTTCAATACAACTCCTCACGACTGCTCAAAGGTTATTTGAAAATCGCCAAAGGGATCGACTGACCTGCCGTGCTTATCGATGATCACACACCAGGATCAGGCGCACGCGTAGAACAGGACTTCCCCACCCGTGTGGTGAGGTCAATCTGGATGCCCATTAGCGCGACAAAGGATCTGGATTCGATTCTTCCCCATTCACTGTTATTACGTTTCTCGTGGAAGGCTTTGCATCTAGCGTGAATTATCCCTCACCCAGCCTATGATCGTATTCTTGATTTCCTTCCAGGACACATTCCAGAGCATCCTGGGCATACGTTCCTGCTCCGCATCATCAAAATATACCAGACCATAAAGGACAGAGCCGATGTCTTGAATATTGAATTTCTTCTGATAGAAAGCCAGCATTTCCCGCAGGGAAAAATGCCGGGTACCCAGGGCGTACAACAGGTCGCAAAAATCCTTGCGCGCCCCGCGTTGGGCGATGGCAGAAAGTTTCATGCATGCCAAATCTGCAAGCGAGGCAAGGTTGCAGTCCATCTCGGGCCAGCGATCGAGGGGCTTGACCAGTGGGTATTGATACTGCAGAAAGGTTACCCGAACACCCTGCACAATCCCATGCAAGGTACCCGGAGAAACCTGATGGATCTCCAACTGCACGCCGGCATTCTGGAGGGATTGGGCCAGAACCATGCCATCCTCAAAACGGTTGGTCGTAAACCAATCCAGGTCCACTGAAATGCGATGGATCAATCGAATTGCCAGAGCGGTCCCGCCTGCAAGATAAAATCCCATGGAGGAAGCCTGAGGTCCCAGCGTGGTTTACGCCCTGATCTGTTTTTGCGGCAACCCGTCTGTGGAAAACTTCATCGATTGCCCCATACGCCGTTCTGCACAGTCCGCACCCATTGGTTCACCTGTCTGGATGGTAAATCAAATAATACCCCCCAAAAACGGAGCTGTCGCGCGGACAAGCCGCGACCCTGGTGGGAGATCAACCACTCTCGAAGCTGCTCATCACCCACCTCCCTGCGCAACCAGCGGACGGCATCCCACGATCCATTTGAGAGGAGACGGCGAATGATCAAATCCCTATCCTTCACGAGGGAAAGTCGTGCAAAGGGATAATCCCAAAAAAAGAGACGAAATCGGTTCGGCAATCCACTTCTTTCTGACACAGGGTGATTATAAGCGAGAACAAGGTGGGGAACACGGGTTCTCCCGGTGATCCAACGGACTGGCGCCAGAAGGTTGCAAAGAAAACCGTGAGTTCCCTCGGTCATGAAGGTAACATGGAAGAAGAATTCCCTGCCTCCGCCAATTATTCCGCAGGGCGCACTGGAATGCGCGCCCTGCCTTCCAAACTGGGAATGGGATGGCCGTCGGGGAATCGGCGTTGTCAGGATGTCCGCCTGCATTGGAGTATTTCAGGCTCTCATCGGAATGACGTATGCCCGCGTGGTTGGACCCTTTAGCGGGACGTTTGAGGAAATAATTCGATGGATGTCATCACTGCCGTGGCATGAGTTAGCCATTTCGGGCGCGGCATCTCTTCGCAGAGATCTGTCAGTTCATCCGCGCTACGATCCAATGCCTCGTTGACTCTTTCAGGGCTCTGATCCTCAGTAAGTTGATCGCGCACGTACATCGTGAAGGCTTGACGATCACTGGCCGGCAACTTGTTAAACCAGAGTATTTGCAGGAACTTATACGCCAGCAGGATATGTCGTTTTTCGGAAATGCCGGGCATGGAATCCGGGTCGAACTCCTCCAAGTCCCAGAGTATTGTCAACCAGCGCAGATGTCCTGTAGCTTTGTAGAACATCTCCTTATCTTTCGATGGCAGGTTGGAAAAAGCTTGACGGAGTCGCTTCCGCTCTTCTGAAGTGATGGGGATTTTCGCAGGCATCTTACTGTCTCTCAGGCTCCCTGTTGAACAACCAGTTCAAGCATTTTATCATCATTGCTCCGCTGGCGGAGCAAAATTCATGCTCCTCAAAAATACAATCGCAGCGGCATGAAAAATATTGTAGGGAAACGCGTTCATGAAGCTCGGCGGAAATTCAAGCCCCCCTTATCACAGGAGGGGCTGGCGGCGCGCCTGGAGCTGGATGGGTGGAAGATCAGCCGGGGGACGTTGTCGAAAATTGAGGCTGGGATCAGGCAAGTGACAGACTTCGAGGTCATGGCACTCGCAAGGACACTGAAGGTATCTCCTGAATGGCTGCTGGACAAGCAGTTGTTTGAAAGCATGTTGAAAAAAGCGTAGGGGATAAACAGGAATCCATGCCAGGGAACTTCCCACGGGGGCAACACTCTTACGAGGGATCTTTGTGACCTGCATGGATAGAAACGTAGCCCGGCAGGAAATCGCGAAGATCTGCAAGAATTATCCTGCTTGGTAGGTTGACATTGGCAGTCTGAAGGCGCCCGGGCAGGTTTCAGTGGGCAGGAGCTTTTCGAGAAAGAACCATACCCGTTACGGTTGACACCTGTTACGACTTGGACCCATCCATCATCCTTGACAGTTCCCCACGATCATGCGCAACACGAAGGAAGCCATCCAAGTCAGTGATTAAACGAACATGTCGTGCACAGAACTCGCCTTTGTGTACGAGCAGGATATCAGCATCAACCACAACGTCGCCTCGGCTGCGGCGTCCCTTCTCACAAAGATGCTGGTAACCAGGGATCTCAGCTATCACTGTGCGTACGTGAGTCTGGAGGCAGATACGCAGTTCATGTACAACTCAGCTCGTGTCCTCAGGAAGCGCCTAAAGGTTGCAAGGGGATCTGTCAGTCCACTCGGTCTTGAAGACGACGAGGGATAATAATTTCCCATTTATTTCGCAGAGCGCACGAGCTCGTGCGCTCTGTTTCTTTCTGGTGCAGTTGCCCGAAAAAGAGGCCGGTTCCTTGAAGGTTAGCCTTGCCTATATCACCAAATCTCGAGACGACGGCATAGGTTACGAATAATCATTCTAAATACCCTGCGGCATACTGCTGTTTTTTGCGCTTCCGAAACAGTAGAGTTGAGGCAGCCGGCTAAAGAGAGAAGCAAACCAAAATGCATTGCACTTCCTATCCAGCTTCCATAGGTGCAAACCCTATTGGAAAGAGGGTTTGATTCTGTTCAAGTGGTAAATTATCACAGCATCGAATCAGGCTGTTGTACGGGAGCTGTTTTTATGCGATAATAGTCTCGATAACTCAGGCGGAAATTATGGGAATGATCGATAACATACCGTGCCAGTTGTTCGGCTGTGGCTGTGGTCGCATTTGGTGAATGCCAAGGCGGCGAAGGACGGAACAGGTCAGACACTGGAAAAGAGGCAAAGATGTCTCAATTTATGGATGAATTGCGCGACAAGATCCGTGTGAAGCATTATTCGTATAAGACAGAAAAAGCCTATCTGAATTGGGCGGAGCGGTTTATTCGCTTTCATGGAATTCGCCATCCGAAAGCTATGGGCAAGGCAGAAGTGGAAGCCTTTCTGACTGATCTAGCCAAATCCGGCGTGAGCGCCAGCACCCAGAATCAGGCACTGGCGGCGGTCCTGTTCATGTATCGCGAAATGCTTGACATGCGATTTGAGAATATTCGAGCAGTACGGGCAAAACGATCAACATATATTCCAACTGTATTGACAGTAGACGAAACAAAACGAGTTTTGTGCCGCTTGCATGGTGTTTATCATATGATCGGGTATTTGCTTTATGGAAGTGGAATGCGATTAATGGAGTGCCTGCGATTACGAGTAAAGGATATTGACCTTGAAATGAGGATAATCACGCTACACGACACCAAAAGTAATCGAGACCGGGTCACTGTGCTACCCGAGGCAGTCGTTGAGTCGTTGCGACTGCATTTGGCAAAAGTGAAGGCACAGCATGACGAAGATCTGGCTCATGGTTTTGGAAGTGCAGAGATGCCAGGTGCTCTGGCAAGGAAATATCCGAAGGCTGAATATGAATGGAGTTGGCAATATGTGTTTCCTGCAGGGCAGATGTCCCGAGATCCCCGCAGCGGTATTGTTCGAAGGCACCACTTGTATGAGACGAGCGTGCAGAAGGCAGTCCGCAAGGCGGCGAGGGAGGCGGGGATTGAGAAGCCTGTGGGTCCGCATACCTTCCGCCATT
>CAYTDB010000161.1:0-10789 GCA_964436455.1 uncultured Anaerolinea sp.
GATACAAAGCCCAATTGCAATTGGTGGCGTAAAACTATCCTGTCCGGTCTTTATATTTTTCCTCTATAACTCTAGCGACATACTTGCCAGCGGCAATCTTTCTGTCTGCTCGCAAAAAGATACGAAAGACCCTACAAGATTTCATAAGCCATTGAATTGGAAAATTATCCGGGGTTCAGTGGTGTACTATCAAGAAAAGGTATTGAAATTGGCGCACAAAAGCATAACAAGTGACTCAAGGATTATTGCGCTTCCTATTAAGCATATGTACCTTGACTTGCTCCTGTCTCACCAGTATGATGAATCCCCACTGGAGAACATATGACACTTGATCCTGAACAACTCCGCCGCGCCATGCGGGCATGGACAACCGGCGTGACAGTCGTTACAGCAATCCATGAAGGACAACGCTACGGCATGACCGTGAACTCGTTCACATCCATTTCATTGGAGCCGCCGTTGATTTCTGTTGCGCTGAAAAAATTAACACATACCCACGAATTGATCGAGAAATCAGGCGAGTTTGCGATCACCATTCTCTCAACGGATCAGGGTGACCTGTCTGATCGTTTTGCAGGGAAGATGCCAGAATTTACTGACCGTTTCGAAGGCGTGGAAACAGACAAACTTATCATCGACGCGCCGTTGATTAAAGGCGGCGCAGCATACTTCAATTGCCACGTTGTGAACTCGATCCCTGTCGGCGAGAACACGCTGTTCATCGCCGAAGTCATTGCGGCACAGGGAGAGGGCGAAAACGAGCCTTTGGTGTATCATAATAGAGTGTATTGGAAACTGGTGAAATAGATCTCACCTCGACTCCTTTTGCCATAGAGACTCATGGACACCGAGGAAGAAAATAGATTAAATCTTCGCGTCTCAGTGTCTCTGTGGCTGAAAGTTTGTGGAGGGGCTCAGCCATGAAGGAAAAACTAACTCTTGAGGAACAACAGACCTTGCTACACATGGCGCGCGAAGCCATGGAACATGCCGTTCGGGGGGAAAAATTACCGCCCATGCGGGAAGAATCGCTAACACCCAATTTGCGCGAACAGGGTGCATCATTCGTCACGATCACGATACACGGTCAACTGCGCGGATGCATCGGCGCGCTCGAAGCTTATCAGCCGCTTGCCGATGACGTGCGTGAACACGCTGTCGCTGCCGCGTTGGAGGATCCGCGTTTTCCTCCGGTGAGGGAAGATGAATTAAGCAGGATTCAGGTTGAGGTGTCGCGATTGACGCGCCCTGTCCCGTTGGATTATGCAGATGCGAATGATTTGTTATCCAAATTAAGACCACACGTGGATGGCGTCATCCTGCGCGATGGCTTCCACCGTGCAACATTCCTCCCGCAGGTATGGGAGAAGATTCCCAACCCTGCTGAATTTCTTAACAACCTTTGTTCCAAAATGGGCGCAAGCGAAAACCTGTGGCGACATAAACACATCGATGTGCTTGTCTATCAGGTTGAGGAATTCCATGAATGAACGAAGATTTGTTCCTTCGGTTGCGAATAGAGTAAAATCAACACATGGCTGACCCGGCTCGAATCAATACCCCCTCTCGTGAAACGAGCGGGGCTGACGACGTTGTTTTTCAGGAAGCGATCGACGCACTGCGTGACAGCAATAAGGCGCGTGCACGCGAACTGCTTACGGGACTTATTAAGAATGACCAGAAAAACGTGGAATACTGGATCTGGCTCAGCGGTGCGATGGAAACGCCCAAGGAGCGCATCTACTGTCTCCAGACAGC
Source organism: uncultured Anaerolinea sp. (assembly GCA_964436455.1). Classification (GTDB taxonomy): domain Bacteria; phylum Chloroflexota; class Anaerolineae; order Anaerolineales; family Villigracilaceae; genus Defluviilinea. The sequence goes on from CAYTDB010000161.1 coordinate 1,759, forward strand.
GTTCAAACTGGACCCTGAAAATGCCACAGCCAAACGAGGCTTGATCCTGCTGGGGGCTTTACCTGCCGATGAAACCATTCAACCTTTTCAAATGAAAGGTCCGCGCGCGTGGGAAGAAAAACTCCTGCTCGCGCATGAAAAACCAAAACTCAAAGGGTGGGCAGCAGTCCGAACCAGCCCGGTCTTCCGTCTGGGAATCGTCATTTTGATCATCGGAGTCATTGCCAGCGGCATCGGGTTTGGGTTCGTCATCCCCGCCATGAACGAGCGGAGCCAGCGCACCCCCACCAGGACGCCCGGTGCATCCCCCACCTTCACCCTGACCGTCACCGTCGTGGGCGGCAGACCGCAGACCCAGATCGCCGGAACCCCCAGCAGTCCGCTTGCTGACCTGCTGGATACTCCCTATACCCCCACGCCGTTATACGTTACGGTGGAACGCGCGCCGGAAACATCCGATTACTTGGTCCAATTCAACCGCGCATACCAAGTCGGAGACTGGGACGCAGCCATCGGGGCACTTTTGAAAGTGATTGAGGTCAACCCGGATTTGGCAACCGCCTATTACTATCTCGGCGAGTCCTATCGCTTCAAGTCGGATCTTGGGAGAGCCCAGCAATACTACAATGAAGCCACCATCAAGAATGAGAATTTCGGCGCCGCCTATGTGGGGCTTGCACGCACCCGCCTGCTTTCCGATCCGAACGCGAATGTCCTCCCGATCTTGGATCAAGCCATCGAGCTCGACCCGAACTTTGGCGATGCGTATCTCGAACGTGCCCGCGTCAAGATAAGAGATAATGACATCCCCGGCGCGGTCACAGACCTGGGTGAAGCCAACAAGATCCTTGGGGATTCACCGCTTATTTATTACTATCTCGCACAGGCTCGCACGAAAGAGGGTGCTTACGATCTGGCGCTTGAGACGGCAAAACGCGCCAACGAGCTGGATATCACCTATTTACCCGCATACATCCTGCTTGGTCGGATTAATATCGAGTTGGGGGATTATGAGGAAGCCCTCAAGTATTTCGACTTTTACATCAAGTATGCACCGAAGGATGCCACAGCTTATTTTGAGATCGGGAAATTCCAGTTTGAGCTGGGCAAGTACGAAGAATCTGTACAGGCAATGACCGATGTCATCAGGCTGGACAGGAACCGGCGTGAAGCATATCTCTACCGCTTCCTCGCCAACGTGGAGTTGGGCAACGGTCCAGCCGCGGATGAAGACCTGGATACAGTGATGGGAACCTACCCCGATCTCTTTGAAGCCAACCTCGCATTGGTGCGCACTCATCTATTGAAAGACCGAAAGGGCAGCGCGCTCGTTGACCTGGAAAAAACCCTCGAACTCGCCCAAACCAGCGAACAAAAAGCGCTCGCTTTCTACTGGGCAGCCATCGTTCACGAAATACGTGACGAACCTGAAGATGCTGCAAGTTACTGGGAACAGTTTCTCGAACTGCCCGAAGAGTCCATGACGGAGGAAATGCGCCAGACTGCCGAGGAACATCTGTCAAAGATCGGTCCCGCTATTCCCACATCAACTCCTGCACGGACATCGACTCCCACGCGAACACCTTCGCCCACAAGAACACCAACCCCAACAAGGACGCCCACCCCATGAAAAAAACTGCGGCTAAGTACTCAGCCGCAGTTTTTTTCATCACTTTCCGTACATCTTTCGATCTTCCTTGCACGGGCACAAAGCTCTTAGATAATGCCAGTTGTAAATCCCGTAATCGTGGCCGTCTTCCCAGACGATGGTCAGGGCGTAGGAACCCACAGCTACAACATTCGAAATCCTGGTTGCAGGAGCATCTCCCAATTTCATCTCGAACACTTCTGCATCGGGTTCTGATTTCATATTTTCATGTCCGCCGCGGCACGAGGCACAGGGGCAAGCCGCGCGCAGCAATTCAAACGGATAAACGCTCACATGTCCGTCATTCCATGTGACTTGAAATTCCTTTGTTTTTTTCTGTACTGTTATTCCTGTCGGTTTTTCGTTCATTCCAATTCTCCAAAGAGACGGGATTCTCTCGCCCGATTGTTATGCAACAATATTGGGCGGGGACACCCCGCTCCTACAAATTTATGGCGCCGGGATGTAGGTCAGAAAGTCTGCAGCCGCCCAACCCGCACGCGCTTCGTCATAGGGGGCAACGAGATACCACCACACATATCCATCTGCTTCGCGCGGACCATCCTGCACGAGGAAGACCTCCGAATCAAAACCGAGAAAAACAGGTTCACTCGTCAGACCAGGAGCGGAGCGAATGCGCAAACCTTCGCCTCCAGTGCCTGTAATCTGTGCGTAGGTGCCGATTGCGATCCCTGTAGGAGTGGGGGAAGGTGCAAAGGGATCAATGGTGGCTGTCGGTGTGACATTGGGGGTAAGGGTTGGGGCGGGGATGACGGTCAGATCGGCGGGAGCAAACCCAACGTTGGGAGATTGAGGCGTGTTTGTCCATCCAATGGAAATGAGGGTGATGAGAGTCAAAAGTCCCGCGATAATCAACGCACCGAGTATGACCCATTTGTTGAAAAGTTGACGAGCATCCATGTTAACTGTATTCCATCCGTTTCTGTATCCGCTATCCGTTTCGATAATCCGCTTTGAATTTCAATAATTCCATGCCACGCGGGGGCATGAGCATTTTCAACGCGCGCGTATGGATCTTGATCTCGGCGCTTTGTGCGGAACCGCGTGGCTCGCCGTCGGTCTGGATCCAAAAAGGAGAATCGCCTTCGACGCGCAGGTTGTTGAACGTTATGCGGTGTACATCCTCTGCATTGATGTGGTGTCCTGTCCACATGTTATAGGCATGACGCAGCGCGTCGCCCAGATTGTTCCCGCTGAAGAGCCAGATGTCGAGCAAGCCATCATCGAGACAGGCATCGGGTGAAAGTTTGGAATGACCGCCAAGGTAATGACGGATGTTGGTGGACACGGCAACGATGTAATTTCCCTCCACCTCAACCCCGTCTGCCCACAGGCGCAGCTGCACACCGCTCCACTTCGCCGCCTGCCAGATGGTCTTTGCCGTGTATTCGGGCATGGCAAAAAATTTTTCAAGCCGTATGCGCGGCTCGATGTTGTGAATGGTCAGTGCATCCAGCCCGATGCCTGCCCACATCATGAATGAATATTGGTTGCATGTGCCCACATCCACAGCATGACAGGGGGCGTTTGCAAGAATGGAGGCATTTTTCCCTAACACCCAGGGACGAGTCCATGCAAATGGACGGAGTCCAAGTTCGATGCTCCACACATTCGCCGTGCCCGCAGGCAGGACCCCCAGCGCGGTATCTGTTCCGATCAAACCGTTGACGACATTACCGATTGTGCCATCGCCTCCGACCGCAAAGACCGCGTCCTTTTTCTCCGCCGAAGCCCGCTTCGCCAACTCGATGGTGTGTGCCCCGCTTTTGGTTGCTTCTGCGTCCACTTTCCAACCGGCAGATTCCAATTCTCTGACTGCATATTTGATAAACGGTTCTACGTTAAAACGTCCCGCCATGGGGTTGTAAACAATAACTGCGCTTCGCATGAACGGGATTATAACTGACCCCTTCCCAACATCCCCATTTTTCGATTGTCATTCCTCGGGAAATGGGGGAGGTGACTGCTAGGCAGTGAGGGTATAATCCTCCATCATGGAAGAAGGCGTAGTACTCAACAATCGCTATCAACTGCTTGAGCGCATCGGCACGGGCGGCATGGCAGATGTGTTCCGTGCGCGTGACCTCATGCTCGAACGCACCGTCGCGATCAAAATATTGCATGAGAAATATTCCGATGCTAAAGCCTTCCAGGAGCGCTTCAAAATGGAAGCGCGCGCCGCGGCAAATCTTTCACATCCCAACATCGTCACTGTTCACGACTTTGGCTACGACCATGACCAACTCTACATTGTCATGGAACACATCCCTGGTAAAGACCTCAAGACCCTCCTGCGCCAGCGCGGACGGTATCCGACTAAGGATGCTGTTTCATTGATGGTACAGGCATGTGCGGGGGTTGGGTACGCACACCGTGCGGGGCTCGTCCACTGCGACATCAAGCCGCACAATTTCATAGTCACACCCGATAACCGTCTCAAAGTCACAGACTTTGGCATCGCGCGCGCCCTATCCACGATCATGCCCGATGAACGCGCGGATGTGGTCTGGGGGTCGCCGCAATACTTTTCACCTGAACAAGCCACCGGGGAAGCGCCATCGCCTGCATCGGATGTCTATTCACTTGGAATTGTCCTGTATGAAACCATCACAGGCGCACTTCCGTTCAACGCTCCCACAAGCGAAGAACTTGCAAGACTGCATCTCGAACATTATCCTGTCCCCCCTCACGAATATATTCCGGACATCCCTTCTGCACTCGAAGAGATCGTCTTGAAGGTGCTCTCCAAGGAACCTGCCGCGCGCTACCGTACAGCAGACCAATTGGGACGTGTCCTTTTGCGCTTTGGGACACAACCCGAATCAGCTCCGACTCCCGCACTCAGTCTGACTCCTGAAGCGACAACCACCTATCAGGAACCGGAATCCCAGCCAGCCAAATCGTCGACGGGTCCAAGGCAAAGACATCAACCTGCCATAACCATCCCTGAAATAGAAATCCCTGAAGTCTATCTTCCTGAGATCGACTGGGCTACCATCGCGTTGGGCTTGCTTGCCACACTTTCCGTGGGCGGACTGGTCGTATTTTGGATCTACATTTTCATTCTATATAATCCCCGCTAAATGAAGAAATATATTCTTGCCCCATCCATCCTTGCATCGGACATGACCCAGCTTGGCAACGAGATCCGTGCTGCCGAAGCCGCAGGCGCGGACTGGATCCACGTGGATGTGATGGATGGTCGCTTTGTCCCGAACATCACGATGGGACAGTTCATCGTCGAAGCGTGCCGCCGCGTAACGCAGCTTCCTCTGGACGTGCATTTGATGATCGAGAAGCCGGAAGATCACCTAGAGACATTTGCAAAAGCAGGTGCCAGCGGGTTAACCGTGCATGTGGAGACCTGCCCGCATTTGCATAGAATGTTGCAGCATATAAAATCGTTGGGGTGTAAGGCAGGTGTGGTGTTAAATCCAGGAACTGCTGTCGGGGCATTGGAGGCGGTTCTTCCGCTCGCAGATTTGGTGTTGGTGATGAGCGTGAACCCAGGGTTCGGCGGGCAGAAGTTCATTCCTGAGTCCCTGGCACGGATCAGGGAAATCCGCCAAAAATTGGACGCACTGGATTCATCCGCATGGTTGGAAGTGGATGGCGGTGTCAGCGTTGAAACGATTGGACAATTGATGGAGGCAGGCACAACCGCGTTCGTGGCAGGGACTTCCGTGTTCAGGCATCCAGAGGGGATCGAGGCAGGGGTATGGGCATTGAGAAACATTCTGTCCGAGAATAGAAAGTAATACTGCAACTCCGCGCTTCGACTGCGTTCGCCTACACCTGCACTCGCGTGTGTGCGAGTGTAGGCTTACTCCACTCGGCGCGAGAAAGAAATAAAACAAAAATCGCGACCTTTCGGTCGCGACTCTTGTTACGTGTAAAGCCAACGGTTAGGCGGCAGATTTTGCCATTGCCTTGATGCACTTGGTGCAGAGCACTTTATGCACCTTCTGTCCCTTTTCCATTACCAGCGTCTTTTGCAGGTTCGGTTTGAACTTGCGATTGGTGGCTCGCTGGGAGAAGGAGCGGGAATGTCCGAAGGTTGTGGATTTCCCACAATTTGCGCATTTAGCCATTTGAAAACTTCCTTTCTTGCTATAATTCCAGTGAAACGAGCATGAACTGCCTTTTCCGAAGGCACGACATTTTATCACGTCACCTTTTGGCAGGCAAGATGTTAAAATAGACATGAGCATGTCACTCTGAGGAGCCCAATAGGGCGATGAAGAGTCTCTGTTAGGAAAAAGAGACCCTCCGCTCAGGATGACAGAAAAATAATGAGAGGAATCCATGGGCGAAGAAAAGACAACTTTGGGTGGGATCCACGTTTCCCCGAATGCGGTGGCAACCATTGCCCACCGTGCCATCCTTGAATCGTATGGTGTGGTGGGACTGGCACCGATGAACCTAGCAGACGGCATCGTGAAGTCGATCACGCGCGAACCCTCAATGGGCGTCAAGGTTGAATATAACGGCGAGGATATTGACATTGAAGTAAATATCATTGTCGAGTTCGGAACGCGCATTAACAGCGTGGCGGAAAGCGTAAAGAACACTGTCCGCTTCCATGTTGAAAAAGCGCTGGGGCTTAAGGTCAACAGTGTCAGTGTCCATGTGGCGGGACTGCGGATCAGTAATTCCGATTAGGAACGGAAAAATTAGATGGCTGTAAATACTGCACGCGTGGAAAAGTTCCGTAAAATACAAGTTGACGGACAATCACTGAAACGGCTGGTGGAGGCAGGCATGCTCTGGCTCCGCACCAACCAACAGATCGTAAACTCGTTAAACGTCTTCCCTGTGCCGGACGGGGATACAGGCACAAACATGCTGCTCACGCTCACATCCGCGTATAACGAGATCAAGGATTCGGGTGAGAAGCATTTTGGGAAGATGGCAGGGATGGTTGCCAAGGGTGCGTTGATGGGCGCACGCGGCAACTCGGGCGTGATCCTTTCGCAGTTGTGGCGCGGGTTCGCACGCGGCGTGCAGGACCGTGAAACGCTCGATGCAGCAACACTCGTCAAGGCGTTTGCGGAGGCGCGCGATACGGCTTATAAAGGAGTCGTCAAACCTGTGGAGGGGACGATCCTAACCGTCGCCAAGGGAATTGCCGCAGGAACAGAAGCAGGTATCGGGTCCACGCAGGACGCGATTGAAATCCTTGAGATCGCAGTAAAGTCGGCAGATGAAACAGTCGAGAAAACTCCCGAGTTGCTTCCTGTCCTGAAGCAGGCAGGTGTGGTGGATTCTGGCGGCAAGGGTTTGTTCATCATCCTTGAGGGTATGCTTCGTCATGTGTACGGCGAGCCGCTGGATACCCCACTTGCGAGTGTGCAGCAGCTTTCAGCGATGAATTTGGAGAACGCGATGCATGAAGTGGAAGAGGGACAGGATTACGAAGTGGTTGTGGACTTCTTCCCCAACGATGGTTTTCAATTGCAGCCGTTCTATAACAAGCTTGAGGAGATGGGCACTTCGATCCAGGTGGGCGAAGGCGAGGGCATGTACCGCATGCACATCCATGTGCCGCTCGATAAACGATATGAACCCATTGATTACATCATGGGCATTGGCACGATCACCAAGGTGGCAATGGAAAACTTGCTGGCGCAAATGGATGATATTCAAAAGTCGAAGGCGGCGCAAATTCCATTTACCGCGGTGGAGCCCGGACAGATCGCAGTCATTGTTGTTTCGCCAGGTAATGGACTGACACGCATCTTTGCAAGTCTTGGTGCGGCAGCGGTGGTTGCTGGCGGACAGACCATGAACCCATCCACACAGGATATCCTTGCCGCGTTCGAGAACCTTCCAACGGACAAGGTCATCATTCTCCCCAACAACAAGAACATCGTCATGGCAGCGAACCAGGCAAAGGAAGTGACGGTGAAACAGGTGGCAGTGGTGCCGAGCCGCACCATCCCGCAGGGACTCGCTGCCATGCTGGCGCTTCAACCCGACGGGGAGGTTGATACTGTTGCCGAGAAAATGACCAAAGCCCTGAGCATGGTCAAGAGCGGCGAGATCACCGTTGCTGTGCGAAATGTCGAGATCGACGGTGTGAATGTGAAGGAGGGACAGGTCATTGCCCTGCTCGATGGCAAGCTTGTCACATCAGCAGGCACCGTGGAAGAAGGCGTAATGGATATGCTCAATAAAGCGGACGCAAGCGAGCATGAACTCGTCACGCTGTTCCATGGTCAGGATATGCCGCATGCAGAAGCCAACCGTCTCGCAGATGTGGTGCGTGAGAAATACCCAAACTTGGAAGTGGAAGTGCAGGAAGGCGGACAACCGCACTATCATTTCATTGTGTCGGTGGAATAAATCAATCCACCACAAAGGACACAAAGTTCAACAAGGTTTAGGACAAAACCTTTGAGTACTTTGTGTCCTTTGTGTTTAAGAATCCCCATTCACGATCTTTGCCGCTCCTCCAACTTTTGCAACAAGCACATCCATAACCCCATCAATTTCTTTTAGTTGTTTGTCTACTGTGCGTGCATCTGTTTCAGGGCAAATGACATGCACGTTCGGTCCTGCGTCCACTGTGTAGCAAACAGGAAGTCCATCCCCTCTCCATTGACGGACAGCACTCATCACACTTAATGATGCCGGTTTCCAGTAGTGCAACGCGGGTGTGGATGTCATCATCACGGAATGCATCATGTCTGAATCTAGTTCAACGATGGATGCAAATAAATTAAAGTCTTTTTCGAGAATTGCTTTGCGGCAGATCTCAAGCCGGCGCGGTGCGTCAACCACACGTGCATTTTGAAGCGGACTGGTTGGCGCGATGGCATGACCTTCTGTGGAGCCGGTTTTTTTGTGCGAAGCGCTGACGATGGCAATGCAATCCACCAACTTCCAATGATCCGATTCGGCAATGGAAAAGGCGAATGAATCTTCATCGGTTGTGCCGGCTTGCCATTCAACGAATCCGCCGGGAATGGACCTCGAAGCAGAACCCGATCCACGCCGCGCAAGACGCGAGAGTTCAGGCTGGCTGAGGTTGAGTCCCGCCGCTTTGCTCCCTGCCAGAGCCAGCGCCGCAAATGCCGATGCAGACGAAGCAATCCCTGCACCGGAAGGAAAGTTATTCTCAGTCATTACTTCCGCACAGTCATGGATATTCGCCATCCCGCGGATAATATCCAGGATATAAGCAACACGATCCAGCCCTGTTCCAGTAACCTCATGCCCATTGATGATGAGCTCATCGAACGGCAGTGACGGTTGAAAACTAACCGTCGTGCGCGTGGACAACCCATCAAGATTCATCGAGACGGATCCGTTCACGGGGATGCGAAGTGTGTTATCGCGGTTACCCCAGTATTTGATGAA
>CAYTDB010000162.1:0-10624 GCA_964436455.1 uncultured Anaerolinea sp.
TGGAAAAGTACTGCAGGTTTTATTTGCCATGAAATTCGAACAAAAAAGGAGCGGATAACCGCTCCAATTTTTATCGTGGCGCCCTTGGACGGACTCGAACCGCCGACCTATTGCTCCGCAAGCAAGCGCTCTAATCCACTGAGCTACAAGGGCAGGCAGGGCAGTATTCTATCGCAGTTGGATATGACGGTCAAGTGTTGTATATCAATTGTATATCAATATCCACTTACATTGACCAGGTTTAGGAATTCCGGGGCAAGTCTTGGGTCAAAGTGCCTGCCGGATTGATTTTCAATATATTGAACAGCATCCTGCTTTGACCATGCCTTGCGATATGGACGGTCGGATGTCAGGGCATCATAAACATCCACCAACGCAAATAGCCTTGCAGAGAATGGGATCTCCTCCCCGCCGAGTTTGTCGGGGTAGCCTGTGCCATCCCATTTTTCGTGATGCCAGTGAGGGATTTCCATGGCGCGTTCAAGATATTTGATCGGCGAGAGCAAATCAATGGCAAATTTCGGGTGCTGGCGCATGGTCTCCCATTCTTGCTGGTCCAGTGGACCGGGTTTGAATAGGATTTCGTCCGGGATGGCAACTTTGCCAATATCGTGAAGAGTGGCGCCGCGCCGGATATGGATCAAGTCCGTTTCTTTGACACCAACTACTGACGCGAACTTTAACGTAATATCGGTGACGCGACGTGTATGTCCCTCTGTATCGCGATCGCGCAGGTCGAGAGTGCGTGACCACGCATCAATGGTCGCATTGTATGCCATGCTTAATTCGAAATTGGTTTTTTGCAATTCCTTGTACATCATGGCACTGTCAATGGCTATGGCAGTTTGTCCAGAGATGATGTTCAAAAAATCCTGCCAGTCCTCATCGGGTTGAAGAGGAGACCTGTGGAAGATTTCAAGCACACCCAATACACGTCCCTTGGCGATCAGGGGCACGCCATAATAAACAATGAACTTCTCGCTGGGAAAGAGAGGTGAGCGTTCGAACTCGGTTTTGTTCTTTGTGAGATCAGTGATATTGATGATCCGACGATCCAACACCACCTTGCCAGCATATCCTTCACCAGCTTTCAGGCGGGTATGTTGAAGGATATTGGTTCGAAAGCCTCTGCCTGAGGCAAACGTTAGTTCATTTAATTTCGGGTCGAGCAAAAGGACAGCGGCAGCATCCACGTGCAGGGTTTCGATGACTCGATCCAGCAGGATGGATAGGAGCAACTTCAGGTCCAGACCCGATGCGATGGCAAAGTCAATAGAACGAAGCGCAGAAAGGCGGTGGAGTTGCCGCTTCATCCTGTTCTCCGTTTGTTTGTATTTGGTAATATCGCGTGCGGATAGAACAAATTTTGAACCTGATGAATCTACAAGCCGCACGTCAAACCATAGTTCGCGCCCATCCATTTCCAGTGGAATTTCAACGGAGGCGCTCTTTTCGCCCTGCTGGTATTGAGACACGATTGAAATCAGCTTGGTATTTACTTCAGACGGAAGGATCACATTTGCCGGATCATTACAGGTTTGTTCTAACAACCCGGAAAACATAGAGGAATTACCAGATCGGCAGTCAAGAATCGTTCCATGTTGGTCCATGACAAACAACAGGTCTGTAAAAACCTGAAGAGGTTCTCCGATCTTTTGTTCAAGATCTAGAAGCAGATCCAATTGATTCCTCCACGAAGCTAAAACTAGCGGATACGGGGTGCAGTGATTCGTATTTCACCACGACCCCATTTCCGCCGAGTCACCCATTTGACACCAGCCAGAAACTTGAGGCTGATGGTTCATTCGGGTTTATAGAGCTTTGAGCGCCTGATTGACCTTCTGTGCAAAATCGGTCAGATCCCTGGCACGGACACTGTTGATGATTGTCTTTTCCTGATCCGTCAGGATGAATGCCTGGCCCAGGTATCCACCTGCCAGCGCTGTTTCAGGCTCGCGAAGCAGTTTTTCGCGGAATTGGCTGTTGACAATCGCCGCCGTAAACAATCGGTGCAAGCCCGAGCGCTCCGTTGCAGATTTTTGGTAATCAAAGGATGATGTAGGGCGGGCATCCAGTGTAAGCATGGCCATTTATGAGTTCTCCATTTTTACATATATCAACATTAGGTAGGGCCAGTACCGCCATCCATCGGGCTGTTCGTGAAATACTTTATTACGAATACAAAGGCGAAGTAGGCAATGAGAAGGTAACGGCGATCAATTTTACTGACAAAATAAGCGAGTTTGGTTTTCATGGGAACACCTCTTTCTTTGGTTTGGATGCCCCACATCATACCCCCACCCAGGATGCAAAACAGGGTGCAAAAATGACCGATTTTTCAACCAGTCAATTCATGAAAGATCCGTTCCGTCTCTGGGGAAAGCGGGATGCCAAGTTCTTCCATTGCAGCTTCACAAGCTTGATATTGACGTGCGATGGATGAACGGTCCCCCAGCACCGCATAGGCACGCATTTCAATCTGATAAATCACCTCGTGAAAACGGTCTCTCTTGAGCGCCTTTTGGCATATCAACAAGCAATTTTCCAACTGACTGGTATCCAGATATAGGTATGCCAATGCTTCAAGTGCTGAGCCATAAGCCTGCCATAGCCGTTCCCTTTCGGGGACCGCCCATTCAGCATCCACATCAGCAAGGTAGGGACCATGCACCAGGTCAACAGCCTTTCGAAGATGTTCAATCCGGACGTTTTTATCAGCAGTCTTGTGGGCACGCACAATATGAGAGTCGAATGCTTCCACATCATATTCATAATCCATTTGATGATTGAATCGGTAATATTCATCATCAAAGACGATCGCATCGCGCCCAACAGCACGCCGTAAACGATAGATCTCATTTTTGAAACGCGCTTTCAACATCTGGATATTCGGGGTTTCGAGCCAGAGCGCTGCACCAACCTGTTCCTTGGTAACTGGTTCCTGCCTATTAAGAAAATACAGGAACAGGTCACGGACAGATTGGGTACGCCAATCGGACATTTGGACTACTTTTCCGCTGACGCTTATTTCCGGGTTTCCAAATGTGCGAACCGTCAGAGCAGCAGACGGAGATTGAATGAAGTTAGCATGACGCCGAAGATTCCTGCGGATCAACGGTAATTTATTGCGCATACGTTGTGCTTTTTCGAGAAGACTGCCTAATCGACGCCCAACAAGCGGATCATTTACAAGTTCCTCTAGCCAACGGTTTGACCGCCAGAGTGAAATGAGCAGAGCGTGATCAAGAGTTACACCATCCGTAAGCATCTCCTGAAGAATCGCACTTGCAGCTTCAAATTCCTCCATTTCACAATAGGCAGATGCAAGCCAGATGACACTCCACTGCCTTTCAAGGTCGCGTCCATCTTGTCGAAACAGTTCACTGCCTTCTTTAAAAAACAGAATTGCCTTTTCGGGGTTATCTCGAAGAAGAAAGTATCTGCCTTCCAGCAATAACCATAAACCGCGCTCATATGCTGACTGGCTGTTTTTGAAAACTTTTCGGTGAGTCTTTAAGATCCGGTTAGCATCTTCTAAATTTCCCTGTTCGAGAAGAAGATTTCCACGCGCAACAATTAAATAATTCCTGATGAAACCAGCAAGGTTGTTGGCAATTGACTCAGCCAGGCGATATGCCTGCATGGCTGAGTCAAACTCTTCCACTTCATTGTAAAGATCACCCAGCCCACTCAAGAGCAAGGATTCCGCACGCCGGTTTCGGCTTTTACGCGCACATACCAACCCGTTTTCAAACGTTTCGGACGCAAGCTCATACTCACCGATTTGGTGATATAAGACAGCCAGATTGTTCAATATTTCCGCCTGTGTAAGCAGGTCATTTTCTTTTTGTTTTAAAGCAAGGGCTTTTTGAAAAGAGGTCCGGGCGGAATCGATGTCACCAACGGCGCTATACACCATGCCAGTTTCCATCAAAACGATCGGGATCCTGGCATTTTCACTCATGGCAGAATATAAGGAAAGGGAGTGTTCCAAAGACTCGACCGCCTGGCGTGATTCGCCCATGCGGTACAAATTTAATCCTTTGAGCCGCAATCCCTCCGCATAATAGTATTGGAGCGAGCTATCGGTCCCAGCCAATTGCAATGCCTCATCGACACTTTCAAGTGAAGCGGCATAGTCACCCAAAAATCTGAGTGTGTTGGCGTGACGTATCAAGGCAGGGACAAGCCCGGAAACATTTTTATTTTTTCGAAAAATGGAAATGGCTGTGTTCAACAAATCACTCGATCCACGCAGGTCACCCTTCACCGCCAGGATTGGTCCGCGTAATGAGATCAATCCGGGACGGCTGTTGACAATGGATGGTGGAAGGCTGTTGATCCAACCTTCCAGGGTGACGAGAGCATTTTGCAACATTGGCACGCCGGCATGTTCAATCACATCTGCCAGTACATCTGGATCATCCAGCTGCTTACAAGTGAAGTACGCCTTATCCCATTCACCCAACTTTTCATAGGCTTTGACCATCTGTTCCAGGATAGGACGCACCTCATGCGGACATTCCTCCCTCAGGCGGGTTTGCAAAAATTCGCGAAAGAGCGGATGATAACGAAGCCAGCGCCCGTCTGATTCAAGAGGGAGAACGAACAGATTTTTCTCAAGGATAAAGCTCATGAGGTCGTACCAGTTTGGAGGGTCGGAATGAAGCGGTCTCAGGATCATTGCGCAGAATTCAGCGTTGAACTCATCCGGCAGGGAAGTACGCAGGAGAAATTCGCGGATATGGTCAGGCTGTTGACCGAGCACCTGTTGACCAAGGTAAGCAAACGTGTCCACACCTGAGATCCTAGGTACACCCGGCAGATTGGAGAGCACCATGCCAGTGATCCAACCACCGGTCTGCTTGACGACCTCCTGCGCGGCTTCATCGGAGAGGCGTTGGTGATGGTTCTGTGCATATAACGCCTGGACTTCACCCGGCAGGAACGCCAGATCAACGTGACTGAGACCTGCCACCTGTTCGCGTGCCACCATGAGCGTTACATCGTCAAGTGAAGGCAAGGTGCGTGACGAGAGAATCACATGACAGTTTTCCATCACCAGTTCAAGAAAACGATTCACCAGGCTGGAGATGACCGGTACATCGTCCAACAGGTGGTAATCGTCGATGACTAGGAGGAAGTCACTCTCGACCTGGTCATAAAGCTCATTGGTGAACATGACCAGAATCGACTCGGAATCCTGTTCGATGGAATTCGACCGGCTCAGGCGGGTACGGGATGCAGCACCAACACCTGGAAAGCGTTCGGATACAGATGCGATCATATATGCAAGAAATCTTTGGGGATCACGGTCAAGCAGGTCAAGTGACAACCAGCAAACCGGCATCTCAACTTGAGAGACAAGATCGATCAAAAGGGATGTCTTGCCATACCCTGCTGGTGCTGAAAGGAGGATCAGCTTGTTATCGAGCAAGTCCTTAAGACCTTCCAACAACCGCGTACGTGAGAGTAATTCCGGCCTCCGGTTGGGAACTATGATCTTGGTCTTGCTGATAAGAACAGATTGTGACATAACGAGATAAACCTTCTCTTATTGTACTGATTTATAAGAAAATTTCATCAGGTGTTTGTCACAACATAATAACAAACTTCGCGGAAATAATTGTTACTAAGTGCGCAATTCGCCCAACATCTGTGCACAGATACCCGGCGTGGCAGCAACCACAGATTGCGGTGGAGAGATGTAATCCGCTTCACCTTTGACATTGGTCACACGTGCCCCCGCCTCTTCACAGATCAAGCCTCCTGCTGCCACATCCCAGGGTTTAAGTGCCATCTCCCAAAAACCATCAAACCGACCTGCCCCAACATAACATAGATCCAACGCAGCGGAACCAAGTCGGCGCACGCCCTGTGTCAACTTTCCGAATTTGATGAAGTTGGCAAAATTATCCTGTTCCGTATTCCAAGCGTCATACGGAAAGCCCGTCACAAGCAGACTCTTTTGAAGTTCAGTCGTTGATGAGACACGAATTGACTTACCATTGAGCATTGCCCCTTTACCTCTTTCAGCAAGGAACATCTCATCGCGCATCGGATCATAGACCGCGCCAAGTGTGAGCACACCTTTCGATGAATACGCGATTGAAACACAAAAGATGGGAATGTGATGGGCATAATTCACCGTCCCATCCAACGGATCGATGTACCATATATGCTCATCGTTCCCGTGAATCACGCCACTCTCCTCCGAGAAAATATGATGAGTCGGAAAATCCCCTTGCACTTCGCCAAGAAGATATTTTTCTGATTGATGGTCCACCTCCGTGACAGGGTCTATCACACCCTTGTAGCTCACCTGATGTTCCTTGTTGTATCCCGCACGCAAAATTTCACCTGCATTGCGGGCGAGCGTTTCAATGTATGGCAATGTTGGGTGCATGGGTTTTTCCTTACTTAAATATTCGACGATGGGCTTTCGCCCATCGTCGGCAAAGTTATAAACTATTTTTTCAGTTCTTCGATGGTCTTGTAAATATCGTACAGTTCCGACTGTATCTCATCGCGGTCGCGCATCGATTGTTGAAGCAGTGCCTCGAATGCAGGCTTTTGATCGGATGGGAGTGTGGGGAGCAAACGCTCGGCACGCGCGATCTGTGTATTCTTATGCCGCAGTTTATCTTCAAGGCGAGTACGGTAGCCGTTATAAAAACGTTCCATATCGAGCGGCTGGGGCTGGGTGAACGGCTGCTGTGTTACAAGCTCTGCCACTGTCAGCAGGAAGTCTTCCGTATCAATGGGCTTTTCCATAAAGCGCGCCGCGCCCAGACTCAAGGCAAAGTCCTTGTCTTCCGGCGTAACGTATGTCGCCGAGAGAAACACCACCGGGATGGAACGCGTATCCGGGTTAACACGCAATTTCTGGATGAAGGCATACCCGTCCATTTTGGGCATCAAGATATCGGTAATGATCAACACCGGGCGCGTCTTGGAGATCACCTCCAGCGCCTCCTCCCCGTTGGTCGCCGTTACCACCGCATATCCCTTGAACCGCAGAGTAACCTCCAATAGCTCAAGAACATTCGGGACATCTTCAACGATCAGGATGGGACCATAAGCAGTAGTCATGACGCTATTGTAGTCGCGTTCTGAACTGAGAACAAGACCGCTTCATTCTTAACACGAAGCTGCCACCCACCAAAATGCCCGGTCCACACTGAAACATTATTCTACACACTCCATATCCGCGAGCCCAATGCCGAGCAAATGAATTGGACTGCATCTATCGCCGTCTGGTTCTGAATATCCAAGATCGGATTCACCTCCACCATATCCATACCGATCAGTTTGCCTGTTTCGGCGATCACTTCACAGGCAAGATGCGCCTCACGGAAGGTTAAGCCGCCAGGAACCGGAGTCCCCACACCCGGCGCGTGACGCGGGTCGAGCGCATCCATATCGAACGAGAGGTAAATTCCATCCACATCACGACTGACGCGGTGAATGGCTTTCTCAAGCACAGCAACCATGCCAAAGCGGTCGATCTGCTCCATGCTTTGCACCATCACACCGGCTTCACTCAAGTTGCGTTTTTCGCCCAGGTCTAGGTCACGCGCTCCAATAATGGCAACCCGGCCAGGGTCGATGACCGGATGCGTCTCATCCCAAAGTGAGACAAGGCGCGGGTCGCCGAGTCCGCACAGTGCTGCGAGAGGCATCCCGTGGATATTCCCTGAAGGGGTTGTCTCGGCAGTATTGAAGTCGGCGTGGGCATCCACCCAAATGACACCAATCTTCTTATGCTTCGCCGCACCCCGTATCGATCCCACAGATAAACTGTGGTCACCGCCCAACACCAGCGGAATTCTGCCGCCCTGAACAGCAGTCGCCACTGCACCCGAAATACGCCGTCCCATGGGGATGATGCAGTCAATGTATTTGAGCTTGGAATCGGTGATGGTGCACATCTCCTGAATAGGCACTTCGATATTGCCCTTGTCATCAATGGCATAACCGAGCTCTTCCAATTTTTGATGGAGGTGGGCATATCGAATGGCGCTGGGACCCATGTCCACGCCGCGCCTATCCGCACCAAGGTCAATGGGCACGCCGATAATATCTATTTGCATAAAACTCCTGAACCGGTTGAGAGATTGGAAGCTATCCCTTCTTTATCGCCGGGTTGTCATGCATTTTGGTGTCTTGTGGGTTGGACGGATCATATA
Source organism: uncultured Anaerolinea sp. (assembly GCA_964436455.1). Lineage (GTDB taxonomy): Bacteria > Chloroflexota > Anaerolineae > Anaerolineales > Villigracilaceae > Defluviilinea. The sequence continues at coordinate 8,190 of CAYTDB010000162.1, forward strand.
AAACCACACGATTACGCCCGGTGTTCTTGGCTTGGTAGAGCGCCTTATCGGCAGCATTCAGGATGGCATCACTGGTGGAACCATGAACAGGAAATCCCGCAACACCGGCAGAGAAGGATGTCTTCAGATGCAAGTCTTCATACTCGATGAAAGCATTGGCCATCTCATTTCTCCACGTCTCTGCGCGCTGATAAGCAGCCCCAATCGGTGCATTGGGCATGAAAATGACAAACTCCTCACCGCCATACCTGCACAACACATCCCCGCGGCGGCTGCGGTCACCGAGAAATTTTGCAATGTATTGCAGAACGTAATCGCCACAACGATGACCGTATGTATCGTTGAATTGTTTGAAAAAATCGATATCGATGATCACAACCGAAGCAGGTTTTTCATTGCGGTCTGCCTGGGCAAGTTCACGGTCCATTGCATCTGCAAGGAAGCGGCGGTTGTAAACATTTGTCAGCGGATCGCGAATCGCCTGTTCCTGCAATTCGGCACGCAGATGTGTAATCTCTTCAAGTTGATTTTTGAGGGATTCATTGGCATGCTGAATATCGTTTTCCAGCCATTTACGATCGGTAATATCGTGTGCGACAATGATGCGCCCTTCAAGCTGTTCGAAACGATTATATAAGGCAGATATCTTGATCTCCAATATGCGCGATGGGGCACCAGGGATCTGTATCTCCTCATGGGCTTCATGGGATGTTAGAAAACGATTGATCAGTTCGGGCCATTCGCGAAATACTTCAATGACTTCCCCGCCAACGATCTGCTCCATCGGCTTGCCCAGGGTCTTCTGTGCGACGGAATTTGCATCCACCACCCGGTCCTGGGCATCGACGACAAAGACCATCTCGGGAATGTGTTCCAATACCGTATGACGGGCAATGGGAACCAGGTCAAAGAGCCGCAAGCCAAAGATACCCGCACTCAAGAGGAACGCTGTGACAGTGAATGATATAGGTGTCAGGTCAATGGGAATGGAAAAATTCGGTATGAAGCGCGGCGCAAGCTGATAAAAGACATTGACCAACAAAGGGATCAAGACAGCACCGATCAGGGCAACAGACTGCCTGCGAAATACATTCCTGGATTGAATGAAGCGCCAGATAAGCAACCCCATACCTGTCAAATTAAGGGCATAAGACTGTAAAAGGGATGCAAAATACCAGGGTCCCCGTGAGATCACCAGGGGTCCCCCGCTGATGGTGACGGGCCATACGGACGAATAAAACATATGGAACCAAAATGGGTTGAAAAGCAATACAAGCGAAGCAAAAGGAATAATGAAGAACAAAGCGCCTGTGAATTTATTCAACCATTTATCCAGTTGTGTGTATTGAACCGTAAAGAAGAACCAGAATACAGGAACTGTAAGGATGCCCACATTTTCGAATTTTAGCCACAGGATCTTATCCTCCAGCGAAGGGGAGATCGTGATCATGGCATAACAGAATGCCCAGACCGCCAGCATGATGAGCATCCAGATCATTGCATTACGTCCAGCCACAATGGGTTTACGACGTAAAAAGTATGCAAGCAGAAACGCAAAAAGAGCGTTAGTTACAAGGATAAGGGCGAAGACGATCCAGCGGGTTTCCATTGATGTGTCACAAAAAGGACGGGAGCATCCGTCACAGGTGAATTTTACTATGGGGTTGAGAATCTTGAACTGCAAAGGCGAACTTCGCGCCTTCGCGGTTCAAGACTACGCCGTACGGTAATATCCAACATCCACCGAGTAGACCTGCCCCCTCTTGATTACCTGCTTCACCAGATTCGTCCCATAGCGATAACCGAGGTGACGATAATCGGGCACGGAGAGGATCAACATGTCCGCTTGTTTTCCGACTTCGATGGAACCAACTGTGTTGGCGCGGCGGATGGCGTGGGCGGAGTTGATGGTAGATGCGGCGATGGCTTGGGCAGGCGTGATCTTCATCGTACGACACGCAAGCGCAATGACAAACTGCATGGACTCATTCCACGTGGTACCAGGGTTGCAGTCGGTGGCGAGGGCAAAGATGCCGTCAGCTTCGATGATCTTTTTGGCAGGGGTGTAGTCTTTTTCGGCAAGTCCGAAGGGCGTGCAGGGCAATGACACAGCAACGGTATCTGATTTCCCCAAGGCAGCTATGTCTGTATCAGATGTCTTCACCAAATGATCTGCAGACACGGCTCCCAACTCGACCGCAAGCGAGGTACCGCCGAGATTGTCAAATTCGTCAGCGTGGACCTTGAGCGGGAATCCCAGCGACCCAGCCTTGGTCAGGATCTGGCGCGATTGTTCGAGGGTGAAGGCGCCTGTCTCGCAGAAGACATCCACAAAGGGAGGAGTCCGGCGAGGGGCGTGAGTCTCCCACCATTCCTTGAGAAGCGGAAGCATCACCTCGCTGAAGAGATCGGTGTATGCCTGTGGGTTGTCCTTG
>CAYTDB010000163.1:0-10502 GCA_964436455.1 uncultured Anaerolinea sp.
GTCATCCGCTCGGATTTGAGCGGTAAAAAAATCGATGGAAAGCGTGATCGCGGGTTCGATAAAAAAGCCATTTTTTGAACCCGCGGAACGTAACTAATAGACGTGCTTAATTTATGGCGAAAACTGACATGAAACAACAAAAGAACCGACCCAATAGGTCGGTTCTTTTGTACCATTCTTGGCGGTCCCGACGGGGTTTGAACCCGCGGAGCGTAACCGGTTTAGTGGGCGGTTTTCGATGTACAGAATGATTGTATTGTGTCACTTATGAGATGTCAAGCAATTATGAAAGAGGGATTCTGCAATAAGTCCGTATATGAAGAGGGGAGCGAGTGACAAGCAAGGAGAGCCAGAAAAATGAGTTGGATGAATATTTTCGGAGTGCGCCATTGGCGAATGCACAGGCATCTGCGCAACAAGTCAATATCAAGAGCGCAACAAGTCGAAGCGGAAGGCTGAGGAGCAGGGAGCAAGGCAAGTCCACGCAGGGATGGTGGGCTATGAATAACGAGGAAAACCAAACAAGTGGCGCGTGGAAACGGCCTTCAGGAACGCTCAAGGCTGTGTCGCAAGAAGTAGGTACCTCAGAGAGGTTCAAGGCGCTTGTTGCATGGCATGGTGCGCAGCTTCAAAAATCAGGCGGGTCAGGTTGAAGGCCAGCGAGAGCGTGTCAGACAGGAGCATGGCTTTGGCAGTGTTGGGCAGGCCAAAGGATCGTGAACGTTTGAGAAGCCTGCGGGCCTGAGTGGCATTGCGGCTCTCGGCATAGGATTGTCGGCCGATGCGCAAGTGCCAGATTTCGGAACCGACTGGCAGATCGCGCGCCAGGCGGAGGGAGCCATCCGGCAGGGTGAGTGCGGTGGTCAGGGAAAACCCGAGCGGATGGTCAGGATCGGTGAAGGGGCAAGTGGATCGAGAAATAGCGGGAGGCGCACCTGAGAGATCGGGTTCGGGCTGGTGAATACATTTCTGGCGGCAGACCCACTTGGTGGCATGGCGCTGGTAATCATGACCATTGCTGGACAGGCGGTAGCCATGCGGACAGAGCGGGATGCCGTTCTGGTCATAACCGCGCGCCAGACAAGTGAGCGGCTGCTCATCGCCATCGGCATGGCGCAAACGAATGGTGCGTAAAGCCTGCAGGTCCTCGTGAACAAAGCGCAAGATCTCCTCGTGGCCTTCACCCGCATCCCCGAGCAGTTCACCAACTTTGAGAGCAGGAAAACGCTGGCGCAGGCTCTGGACACCCGGAATGGTGAGTAGATGGTCGTTACGGTTGGCTGGCGTGCAGGGACCGGTCAGGGGCCAGATCAAAAAGAGACGATCATCTACAATATTGAAGGCCTTGGATTTGTAGCCGAAGTGATGTTTGCCGCGTGGCAGGGAGGGTTCTTTGTTTTTTTTGGATGCATTCGGATTGGTTCGGCCGGGTTGATTGGAACCGCTGTAATAGACATAAGCCGCCTGTGGATCGCGCCAGGTGGCGAAACGACAGTGCTCGTAACAGGCAGGCGTATCGCAGGCGCAGCCTTCCCGACCCGCTTGCCGCGCCGGACAAACTCGATGAGCCGCGGGCTGGGAACAAGCCGGTACCTGGTGGCTGCATTGCACACCTGTCCTGGCGGACGGCGCCAGGGTGTGCGAACGAGAAGCGATCAGTTGGCAATCGGTGGAGAGGGAAACGCCCTGGTGATGTGGATCACCAGGAAAGGTGCTGTGGGTGGGAATGAGCTGGTAGGTCATTAAGCCCTGCACCAGGCTATCCTGGCAGGCGGTGAACCAATCCAGCTGGGTGCGGGCTAACGCCATACGGAAGGTGGAAGCCGCTGGCAGGTCTTGCGGATCAAAGCCCAGGCGGCGGCAATATTCCTGACCGCGCGTCGGCGAGTTCAGTTCCCCCACCAGGCGTTCCCAGTCCCAGGCTTGGTAGTGTGCCAGGAACATGCCTAGTCCCATGCTCAGCGGGTCGAAGGGGGGCGGCCCCAGTTGGCTGCGAAAGCGCTGCGCCAGGTAAGGACGCCAGGCAGAGAAATCGAACAGGCGCAGTGCCAGGTCGAACTCATCCAGACGCAACACGTCTGCACTGGTGGCTAGATCGTCAATTCCCAGCCAGCGGTAATACGAGCGGCACACCCGCCCATACCAGCGGGGCGCCTCGCCGGGGGTGGGCAGTTGCAGCGGCAGATACGGACGCAGGTTCTCCCAACGAAAGGTTTCCACGAAGTGGGGCAGGTGCAGGCGCCGCTCGGCAGCGGGCTGGCTGCGACCTTCGCGCAGTTCGGTGCGGCTTGGAAGTGACAGAGATCCAAAGGGAGTATGCGCCGGTTCCACGACGGTCTGCTTCGGCATGGCGGGAATCCAAAAGGTGTTCATGCCCGCCTCCTGCGTGCTCGTTGCCAACTGCGGTATTGTCGCAGCGTCGCCCGGTAGTGGCTGCGTTCCCCTCGTTCACACAGACCCCGCAAGCGGATCGAGAAGGCGGGCAGGCGCAACAGCCCCAACGCCTGCTCATGCAGCTGCCGGATCCGTTCCCGTGTCACGCCCCACGCGCGTCCGATCTCGGCCAGGTTCTGCGGAACCGCCCCCCGCAAGCCATAATGCTGTTCGATGACCTGTTGCAGACGGTGCGGCAGGAGTGCCAGTTCTTCTTCCAGGGCTTCCTGAATTTGGTTCTGTTGCCAGACCCGTACCACCCGATCCAGAGCCTCCTCCCGCTCCGGCTCCTCCAGCCAGCCTTCCGCCTTTTGCTCTTGTTTCAGCAGTTGCCAAACCTGATGACGGATGGCCACACAGGCATAGCTTGAAAAAGCTGTACCGCGTCCGACCTCATAATGCAGGATCGCACGCCATAACCCAATTCGCCCTGCCTGAAGCAGATCGGCATAGGCCGTTTTCCGACCGGCCTGGTGCATGACCATCCAATACACCAGGCCACTGTGTTCCCGCAAGAGCGCATCCAGGCACGCTGGGCAGCCTGCCTGGGCACAGCGAAAACGCATCGCCCCTTGCGTGGGGCAATCCAGTACAATTGACATGACGACATCTCCTTTCGGTAATGGAATTTCGGTATTCACATTATCCCGATTGGAGATGTCGTTGTCTACGCTTGAGTTGCTCGTCTTATTTTTTTGAGTTGCATTTCCCCCGCTCGACTTATTGCGCTATCCCAAAGATGAAGTCAAAGTTGGGGAGAGTTTTCATTAACTGTCAGGATAACGCTTGAGTTCCCTCCGTGTTCCTTTGATCAGTGCGTTGATTTCCTTCAAGGTCATTTTGTTCAAACCATCTTTGTGCGCCTGGTTACCGATTGAACGAGCTGCCATTTGTGCGCGCAGACCAAATATCCTGAACAACATGTCTTGAACATTCTTGTCACCGAGTCCAATCATCACGGTAAAAGGTTTGTTGCCCACGGTCAATACTAAGTTTTCCTTCAACAGAGGAAGTCAATCCTTATTTGGGATCATAGCGCCGTCAAGTTACGTCGCTGTGCCTGTTTCGTGTAGTGTATTGCGTGAATATGACAAGGGAACCGGAATCAATGAGTGAATGCCTTTATGATAGCCGTAATGAATCCTTTCCCATACATTTAGCAGATGCGTTGAAATACCATCCGAAGTTGATGGTGTGGTAATTTTTTGTCGCAAGGAAGAAGTTGATCAGTCTCAATTGGAATATCTACTTTTCTTTGATTTCGGGTGTGGTCTAAATTTTCGGAGGATTGCGCTGGTAGAGTGTTTTGCCGTGAATGAAACTACGCCAGGGACTTTTTTTGGTTTGGCTGGGAGGGTCTGGTCAGGCGGTTCAATGATGTCAGGACCAAAATCACCCAGCAGCAGAGCACGTCCTACCTTGGTGGTCGGAGGAATAGGATGATGCAGACGATGTACCTGACGTTGACGATGTCGGGTTTGCTGATGTAACCTGGCTTCGATTCTGGGCCAGTCTTCCTTCCAACGACCGGAACACAAGATATTGCGGATGGCCAACATCGGGTTCACATTGTTCTCATCCCAATGCATCCCGGCTCCTTTCAGGCGTGCCTCGACCACCAGCTTATTGCCACTCTCCACAGCACCACTACCGATTGGCCAGCCTTGTGCCTGGAAGAGCGGATACTGCATTTGTTGTTTGCGTTTCTTCAAATAGGCCAGATTGCTGGAGAGCACTTCAGATTGTGGGTGTTTACGTTGGAGTTTTTCCAAGTCACGCAACAGACCCTGCGGACCTTCATGCTTCAAGCGATGGGACTGCTCCTTCAACCAAGCCTGGCTTTGCGGGGTGTGTTCCCCGTGCAGGAACTCCCCGATCACATTCAAATGTTCGGTGGCATGTGGAAAGTCCAGGATGCGGACAGCCTGCGGACAATGAAAGTCAACGAAGCCCTGTTCCCACTCGGCTCCATCCATCACGGCTGCCACGGCCTGTGCCTGCTCTACCCCACGACGTTGAAACTCCACCAAAGCCAGTCGTTGGAACTCCTGGGCACTCACTTTCCGAGAGAAATAGCTCAAATTCCGAGTGTGAATCTCCCGTTCCCCGTCTTTCATCCTGGTTGCTTGCACCTCCCCCACCACCAATGTACGCACTTCTGCCCAGATCCCATGCCGTAAAGGAACCATCGCCCCATCGGCACTGATCTGCATCTTGTCTGCTCTTGCACTGACCTCCTGCCCCTTGCCCCGCTCCCATTCCCCAACTTCTTCTTCCTGCATCTGCACATACGCCGCTCCGGCGGTTTTCGTGCTGTTCATGGCTATGATCTTGGCGACCTTCATCCCTGTGAAATCTGCAAACACCTCCACCGCCCTCTCAAACGGTATCCAGCCCGACAACCGCACCAGTTGCTCATGACCCTGCGGCGTCAATTTCCCCGGCAGTAATTCCAACTCCCTATCCAGGGGGAAAATCCCCAGTCTACAGGCAACACATACACCATACTCACGCTTCAACTCGATCTCCCGCCCCTCCCGCGTCAAGAGCACCCGCTTCTTCTTCCCTTTCTTGGTCAACTTCGCTCCACATTCCGGACACACCACCCCGTCCGCCTGCTCCCATCTCGCACTCGCACTGGCATTGGCCGTGTCTGTGATCATCCGCACACGCAATTCTGACAATCTCCTATCGATCTCCCCTTCGATTTCCCGCAGCGTTGCTTTGGGATGTTGCGCTCGCCATTCCGCTACTCCTGCCATGATCTCGTCACTCAGTCCTCCCCATCCTGCTTGCAGATCTTTGCCCTTCATGTCATCCTCCTTCGCCTCCCTCCTATCTTACTCCCCATTTTTCCGAAATTTTAGACCACACCCTACAAGAAACATCTACACAAAAACTTGAATTTGTTCCTAAAAGAATATACAATGACGTTGTAATGTCATGTATTGAGAAGGTCAAAAAGTCCTATTGACAAGGAGTTTCACTTGCCCGATTCAGATGAGAACGGTGAAGGTATCTCTAAAAGCATTCTGGACTGGTTAACACGGGTGGGTTTAATTGCAACAACACTGGTAGCAATTCTCAGTTTGATCTTTCGTGAGGAAGATGCAAAGAAAATTGCATATGGTGTGGCAATTCTTCTTGCGATTATTAGTAGCGCGATTATCTATTATCAACATCTTCGGGCCAAGCGATTAAAAATCGCAGAATTGCCTGAGCCGCTTTTGCCAAGCGCAGCATTGCGTGGTTTGTTGCCATTTGAAGAAGGCGATCAATTACCAGGTCGGGCAAGAGAAGTACAGACGTTATATACTCTGGTTACAAGTAGCACTTTTCGATTTGGTGTATTGTGGGGCGAATCGGGTTGTGGGAAAACATCGCTTCTGCGAGCAGGGCTTATTCCGAAATTAAAGAATGAAAAACGTCTCCTTCTATATATTGGTAGACCGACAGAAGACCCACAAGAAGCTGCCCGTTCAGCTTTGCTTAAAATCAATAAAAATCTTGATAAACGCGGCGAAAAGGATTTCAAACACATAATAAAGACCCTAGCACAGGAAAAAGAAAAGATCATCCTTATTTTTGACCAATTCGAGGAGTTCTTTCTCACCAATCGAACCAAGCAGTCGCGCTCGAGTTTCATCAACTGGTTAGGCAGTCTGGTCGAAGGGGAATTACCAATTGCAATCCTGATCAGCATTCGAGCCGACTTCTTTGCCCACTTGCAGAATTTTGCACCGCAGATTCCTGAACCAACCTCCACACGCTCAACATATCAACTTCAGAACTTCGATCCAGAACAAGCAAAACAGATCTTTTATGCCGCCGCAAAAGCGGATGGAATTCCTTTTGAGGCAGCTTTGATACAGGCGGTGATCAATGAATTAGGAAAAGAAGGCTTCATACGGCCAGCAGAATTACAGGTTGCTGGTATGCGCCTTGAACGGAAGAAGATATTTTCACTTAATAAATATATAGCAGCAGGAGGAGCAAACGGCGTGATAAGCTCCTTCATCAGTGATGAAATCAAATCATCTGCCGATCCAAATATCGCGCGTCTGATCCTGCGTCTGATGTGCACCGATACTAGTGGGGCAAGATCGCCTGCTGATTTGGCCATGAAGGATATCCTGCGGAGAATTACCGGAGAGAGCCAGACAAGCAAGGAGGGTATTGCAAAAATACAGGAAAACACCCGGAGGATATTGGATCAATTTGTTACAGCGCGTATTCTAATTCACTTGGAAGAAGATAAATACAATCTAGCGCATGACTATCTGGCGCTATATGTAAAAAGCGCCACTGAAGGGGTGCAAACAAACACAGATCGTGCCAACCGGTACATAAAAAGATACGTAGCTGAGTACATAGATGATCCGAAAATGCTAATACCATATAAGCGCGTCCGTTTTATACAAAAATATGCAACACCTGATGTGAAGGGAGACGACAGAGCACAGGAATTGATAGAAAAGAGTCGCCGGACTTTCTTCGTAAGGTTCGTCGCCATCGGCGCGTTTGCTCTGATTTTTTTGGCAGCCATCTATATTTATGATTATTCCAGTATAGATCCCATTCATTTTCTAACTGGGCGCAACGCTGTTCTTCGCGAAAATCCCTTCATACCTTTAGGGGGGGGAGTGATGGTCTTTGGATCGGAAACACCCAATATCGGCAATGGAGAACAACCTGTCTCAAAAATTTCAGTGGAACCTTTTGCAATCCAAAAAACAGAAGTAAGCAACCATCAGTATCGTATCTGTCGTGAGGCGGGTGGTTGCAATTCCGATCCGGTAAGAGTCCAATGGTACAACAATCAAAATTTTAATCATTATCCCGTTGTGTATGTCACTGCCTATCAAGCAAGGGAGTTTTGTGTTTGGCTTGGTGGCGATCTGCCCACAACTGAACAATGGGAGCGTGCAGCGCGTGGGCTGGAAGGGCGCCCTTGGCCATGGGATGGACCGATCACGCCGGAACACGCAAACCTTTTCTTGCCCGGTGTAAAGACCAGCACTGCCGAAATAGGGAAGTATCCCTTGGGCAAATCCCTTGAGGGAGATATCCTGGATCTAATAGGCAACGTATCCGAGTGGACTCGGACTCTATGGATTCAATCCGAAAGTGGCAACCCATCCTCACCTATCATCTGGGACGGAAGCGGCACAAACGTGACATTGATCGGGCGAGGAGGCAGTTATGCATCTTTGTTGGCTCGAATCACGATAGTGGAAAAAGCATCTGCCGACGAGGGAAACGCGTACTTTGGATTCCGCTGCGTCCTCTCCGAGCGTTAATTCCAAAAGGAAAATGTCATGAACGGTCGAGTAAATTCCGTATCCACTGTTTTTTTTCTATTTACTATTTTTTTGACCACTTGCACCGGTGTCCCAGCTACCACCGTGAGACCCGTGGAGGAAAAGCCCGTTGTGGTAACGGTCCCGGTAACGTACGAACAAAATCCAGTCAAGGATATTAAAATTGATTCCTATAAGGATGTAAACGGTCTTCTTGTATTCGTTGGGACGGGGACTGTGGATAATGGGCTGGGAGAATTGCTATCAGTCACGGCCACAAGTGATTCGGAGAAGAGCGTCAAAGACTATCTCGAAACCGCGAAATTTTATTTTGAGATCAGGGATGCATTTGAAATCCCCACAATTACCAATGAATATAACAAACCCTACTACGCATCATTTCAGGAACTGCAGAAAGACGAAAAGGTGGAACGCATTCAAATAAACCTGGACCTGCCTGCAGAGATAAAAAAAAGGTATTCCAAAGGCAATGTATTGGTAATTATTGACCCATCGATTTCGCAAAATCAAGCTCACATTTACACCTTCGAGGATCCGGTAACCAGTGGTGCACAAGCCAACATTTTCAGTTCTCTTGGCAAGGTGGAGGGAACACTGTATTTACAAGACACTGCCATTCCCGGACAATCTCAAAGCATTGCAGCAAACGAACTAAAGTACGTAGGTGGCATCGGCGAAGGGAAATATGATCTGGTCATCAGAGGTATAGATGGACTTAATCAATATGAAATAACCGGCACTTGGCAAATCGGTCTAGATGCATCTACTCCTATCCCACAAAAATATCTTGATGTGAATGGAAACCCGGAAGATTGGCTTCCCATATCAGATGTGATTCCGGAAGAACTAACACTCTCTACAAGCCGGCCTGTTTCTAACGCCGATGTGGCATCTCAATATGACAATCCTGCCGAACATGAAATAAAACTGGGAAACTGGGGAAGACTTTCGGGATATGAACATGAGTATTTCAGCAAAAACGAATGCACGTACACAACAGGCTTATACCGTGTCTATGTGGAAACTATCCTGATGAAAGATGAATGGGGAGCAGAACAATACATGAATTGGCTTGAGGAGGACGATAAAGGTCGAGAAACTGCCAAGAATTATGAAGTTGTAAATGGATTGGGTGATGCCGCATACGCTATTTGGTATGAGGGCAACGATAACTGCAATCCTCCGAACATAACAACTCAGGTTACCATTAATTTTCGGCGCTACAACGTCATAGGCCTAATAATTGTGGATGCTATATCAGGAACGATGGATTATGATAATATACGGGAGTTTGCACTAAAAATTGCTTATATTACGGATTCCAATTTGATGGTTGCCGCAAAATAGCGGAGTGTGCTCATTAAAAGATAAAGATCACAGTTTAATCTTCTTCTTTGCCTCATTCCACAGCATATTCATCTCCTCCAGTGGCACATCCGATAGACTCCGTGCCTGTCGTTTCGCGCTCTGCTCCACATAATCCAAGCGTTTCTTAAATTTCATATTTACTCCTTTCAGAGTGGACTCGGTGTCTACTCTAATTTAACGCGCCTCCCCGAAAGTATAAATCACACCCCAATCCCGCGGGTGTGGAATAAAGTTTCGGAAAGGGGGTAAGATAGGCAAGCAGGCCAAGAAGGAGGAGGTAGGCATGAAACGAAAAGAAGTGAAAGAGAAATGGCAGAGGCTGAGTGAGCAGGTATTGGAGGATGTGGTGCACTGGCGGGAAGAGCATCCGAAGGCGACGATGCGAGAGATAGAGACGGAGATCGATGAACGGTTATTCGAGCTGCGGGCGCGAATGCTGGCGGATACAGCGGAAGGAAGTGGGGAGAGTCCGAGGCAGGAAAAATGTCCGGAGTGCGGAGGCAGGCTGGTGAAGAAAGGGAAGAAGAAGCGGACACTGCTGATGCGGGAAGGGTGGGAGGTGGAGTTGGAGCGGGAATATAAGGTCTGCCTGGAGTGTGGGCGAGGGATTTTTCCCCCTGGATGAGGAATTGGAATTACTGCCGGGGCAACTCCTGCCGCGGGATCATGAATGTCTGGTGAGGTTGTCGGGCTGGATGCCATTTGAAAAAGCGGTGGAAATGCTGGGGGAGATGCTGGGGATCAAGGTGAGCAAGATCGTAGCCCAGAACTATACAGAAGCAGCCGGGGCTGCGTATGTACAGATGCAGGAAGAAGAGCTGGGGCGAATCGAGCGGGAGATACCAGAAGTGACGGGCGCGAAAATAGAGAAGCTGCAGATCAGTGCGGATGGAGCGATGGTGCCATTACGCCACGGGATCTGGGCGGAAGTACGGACGTTGGTGGTGGGAGAAGTGCACAGCCGGAAGCTGGCCAATGGGGAAAAGGAGATCCATACCCGGAATTTGAGTTATTTTTCTCGCAAAGTGAGTGCCCAGGAATTCCAGAGGCAAGCCTTAGTGGAGATCCAACGGCGTGGCGTGGAACGGGCCCAGGCTGTGGCGGCGGTGATGGATGGGGCGGATTGGGAGCAAGGCTTTGTGGACTTTCACTGTCCACAGGCTCTGCGCATTCTTGACTTTGCGCATGCCGCCGAACACTTGCATGCGATCGGTGAGTTTTTGCATGGAGAACACACGCCGGAAAGCCAGACCTGGTTGAAGGATCAGGCTCATCGCTTGAAGCATGAAGGTCCTGAGCAACTCCTGCTGGAATTGATGGACCTGCAGCGCCAACAGCCTCAAGCAGAAATTCTTTCTTCCAATCTGGCGTATCTCAAAA
>CAYTDB010000164.1:0-10407 GCA_964436455.1 uncultured Anaerolinea sp.
CGTCGGGTGGAAGGGCACCGGCGTTGCCGGCAGCACCCGCGTGACACTGTTGCTCCAGCGAGTGCCAGCCCGACCTCCGAGGTCAATGAACCAGCGAAAAGCCTGGATGGGCTTGAGTAGCGACGGCGTACCGGCCTGGTCGGAGGAGACAACAGGCATGGGACCGACTGTCGTCTCGGGCGACCCACGGACATCACCCCGCAAAAGTATCTCTTGGATGATGTCGAAATTTTCCCGGCTTGGGTCGACTGCCGGTGGCTCCGCGCCAAATACCGGAATCTGGGCGACGATGACTTTGACTCGCTTCTCAATCGCGCCGACGACGATAACCTGGCCGCCGGTGTAGCTGTCTCCCCACAGTGCGATTCGCTCAGGATCGACTTCCTCCAATGTCTCGGCGAACTTCACCGCATCTCGGTAACCTCGGCACTGAATCCAGGGATTGATCTCCTGCCGGGGTTCGCCCTCGCTCCCTCCAAAGTTCCGGTGGTCGTAGAGCAGAACCGCCAGGCCCGCGTGGGAAAACACCTCCGCATATTTGTCTGCTGTCATGTATATCGTGGCTGACGTTCCGATAGCCATTATGACAAGCGGTGGTCTCTTGGTCTGCGGATCCGGCAAAAACAGCAGTCCTCGAAGCATCGCTCCTTCGGATGGAAACTCAACTTCCTTAATCAATATTACCTCCGGATGGACCCAGGTACCGCGGTAGAGCGCGAAGATCAACAAAGATACTGATGGGTTAGCTTTCTTCGGACATGGCGGAACGCCCTGCCAGAGCCATGAACACGAAGAGAATTAACCACGTGCCCGCAAAGAGCCATCCAATGGATTGAAGGGAACCAGTCAGAATGGCGCGAATGTATTCGATACCCGACAGCAGGAAGAACAGGGTCAGCCCCAAGGTCAGGGCATTTCGGGTTTGGGAAGGGCCGGAGTTGCGCGCAAGCCACGTCATGATTGCCAGCCCGAGCAGCGCGCCACCGACAGACTTCGCAAAATGGAGCGAAGCCGCGTTGGCATCCAGGCTGATCATCCCCAGCATGGTGGTGGTCATGACTGTCAATCCAAGACCCACGAGGAACATAACGATAGCGGCGATTATGAACATTACATTAAGTTTGATTTTCATGGTATTTTCTCCTTGATAGTTGTATGCCGCTTTTCGAGGCATGTAGCCATTGGAAAAAAAACTTTCCTTATGACGGGGAGTGCCCTTCTTGCCAGCGCTCCCCTTTGGTTCCTCTCGCTTTGATCTTACTTGTGGATGACGATACTGCCGCCGCCCAGGGACTGCTGGGAACCGTTGTCGTAGACCGTTCCATTATCGTCCCAGATATGGATGCGGAAGGTATCCGGGTTGTCATCATCGGTGGTGATCATGAACTTGTAACTGCCTTGTCCATTGATTGTGCCTTCACCCTTGAACTGGGCTGCACTGCCAGCCACCACCACAGCCACTCGTAGCTGCTGGAATGGAAGTTCAGGTCGCCTGCCTTAAACTGGAACTGGTTGTTTCCATCCGGCACATTCGCGCCCTTCTTGTACTTGGCGACGAAACCGAAGTTGGCTTTGCCGGTCAGGGACTCATCAGCTTTATACGCGCCTGCCGGTGATACGTATAGTCGAAGCTCAAGGTATGTTGAACGCCGGCTACGGTTGAAACGGCCTGGTAAAAGCTGGCGCCTCCACCATTTGTAGCGAATCCAAAGTATTGCTCGCCGTCAGACGCGTCAGGCTTGAATATAGAAAAAATTGCTGGTATACGATCCAGGCCAAGGCAACCATGGCGACAACGGAGCAGTATATTGGAATGTAGAAGGAAATTGCGGCTCTTCAAAACTGCCGTTAGCAATTAGGTTTGAACTCGCCGCGGAAGCAGGGCTGAAACTGGCAAAACTAAATACCATTGCCAGAACAACAAAAACTGACATTATTCGAAATTACTTCATGATTTTCTCCTTTTTCGTATTGTGAAATTGATGCAAAATGGAAAAAGCAGCGATCCTTAATTTGACTGCAAGGCGGGCATAGCGATGGAATCACCACATTCCTGGCAAATCGATTCCTGTTCAGTCACCAGTTTCCAGCCCCGATAAGCATCCCAGGCAGGTAACAAGCCTGAAGCATCAAGCTTCGTCAGAAAATTAGTGGATGTGCCTTTGCCGACCTGACTGCCCCACCAGATGTTGCATGGCTTGCAAATCCAGATGGTGCCTGAACCTAACTGCGTAATTTGTGACATGACAAAACCTCTTTTCGGAAATACATAAGATTGCGCATCACTGAATGGCTTCTTCAATGAAGAAGCCATTCAGCTCCAAAGACCATTATCGTCCCGGCGGGCCATACTGCACTGCGGTTGATGTCTGACTGGCGGCATAGTAATCAGCCATGGCGGTATAACGGGCAGCATCTGCTTCACGGCCGCGTTGAAGATCGGCGCCTTCTTCGGCGGTATAGTATCCGGCCATGGCGGTATAACGGGCAGCATCTGCTTCACGGCCGCGTTGAAGATCGGCGCCTTCTTCGGCGGTATAGTACTTGGCCATGGCATTGTAGCGTGCAGCATCTGCTTCACGACCGCGCTGAAGATTGGCTCTGTTATTTTCGTTTGTTATGGTTACCAGGCTAAAAGCCGAGACTACCAGGGCTCCGATAACCATAAAAATTACGATCAAAATATTTTTTCTGTTCATGATTTTCTCCTTATTCATGTTATGAAACGGATACATAATGTCACCTTTTCATCTTCGTACTGAGCTGGGTTTTCACCTTATAATGGTTCATCGTTCGAAATCTTCACCTCCAAATGAAGATTTCATGTTGAGATTGCCAAATTAGACAATTCCTATGATGTCAGTCTACATTATGGGCGTGACAGGAGCGTGACAAGAAAACAGGGGTGATCGGAGATATTGGATGTCAGACGGCTTGGAAATAAGGCTTCTGGGTCCGCCCGAGGTGTTTCATGGCGGGAACCCTGTGAAATTCGCCGCCCGCAAGGCGCTGGCTCTGTTTGTGTATCTGGTGGTCGAAACTGGCGTCCATCCGCGCGAAAAACTGCAAGCCATCTTCTGGCCTGAGAGCGAGACCCACAAGGCACAGTCCGCCCTGCGCTCCACGCTGGCGCGCATCAAGGATGCTTTGCGTGGAGTGGACGATCTATTGAGGATTGAAGGCGACCGCATCAGATTCAACGCCCCAGCCGCCTCTTTTCTGGACCTGAACCTGGTCGCAGGAGCGACAGCGGATACCCTGCCGATGCATCTTGCACCGCCTACAGTTACCCTGTTGCAAAACGCAGTCGAAGCCGCGCGCGGACCTTTCCTCGAAGCCTTTTCCCTGCCCGATACGCCCGCCTTCAACGATTGGATCATCATCCAGCGCAATGTTATTGGGAGACGCCTGAGCCTGATCCACGACCGATTATCGAACTACCAACTCGAAACGCATCTTATTCACCCCGCCATCGAGACGGTCAACCGCTGGCTGGTTTTGGACCGTTTGAACGAAAGTGCATACCGCCGTTTAATGCGCCTGCACTACCTCAACGGCGACCGCTCCGCCGCGTTGCAGGCATACGAGACCTGCCGCGAATTGTTGGGGAAAGAATTGGGCGTCGAACCATCCTCTGAAACCGAAGAAGTGCTGGCATACATCCGCTCCAGCGAAACTCCTGGATCAGTATCCGAGAATCAGGCTAAGGCGCGGGGAGAGGCGCTCCACATCCCGTTTGTAGGTCGTTCAACTGAACATCAAAGTCTGGTGCAAACGTTCCGTCTCACGAAGGAAGGCAAGCCGCAGGTTGTGGTGCTGTCGGGCGAATCGGGCATGGGCAAGACGCGTCTGGCGGACGAATTCCTGAAATGGGCTGGCACGCAGGGCGTGGACCTTCTGCGCGGGAGCGCCTACGAGACCAGCGGCGGTCTGCCCTACCAACCCATCATTGACGCCCTGCGCCAGCGACTGGAACGCGAGAACGCTCCCGAAGATTTGCTCGATGATGCCTGGCTCGCCGAACTCACCCGCATCCTGCCCGAACTGCGCGAACGTTATCCCGATCTGCCAACCGCCTCGGGCGATGAAGCAACGGCACGGTCGAGGTTGTTCGAGGCGATAGCCCGCCTGGGAACAGCGCTCTCCGCCCGAAGTCCGCTGATCCTGCTGATGGATGATTTGCAGTGGGCAGATGCCGGCACGTTGGAGCTCATCCATTATCTCACCCGCAGTTGGCGCGCCAGCCACAGCCCAATCCTGCTTCTGATTTTGATGCGGGAGGAATCGCTCGCGCACGGAACTGGATTGCGTGACTGGATGAGCGGCTTGACGCGCGACCTCCCTGTGACTCGCCTCTCCCTCCCCCCCGTACAGGTTTCTGCGATACAAGAGTTGGTTCAATCCCTGGCAGGTGAAAACGTGGAAGGTGTCCCCGATCTCTCCGCCTGGCTGGCGGCTGAGACGAACGGGCAACCCTTTTTTGTGGTCGAGACCCTCTCGGCGCTCGATGATTACGGTGCATTGGTTTGGGTGGGTGGAGAATCCTCCACGCCCGTTCTCGACCCGCTGGGGACATTGGAGAATTTGAAATCCATTGACCCTCACTCACTGGCGCCCACGATCCACGATGTGATCTTGTCGCGTCTCGAATGGTTAAGCCAGTCCGCCTCGGCGGTATTATCCGCCGCCGCCGTGATCGGGCGTAATTGCAGTTTCCGTCTTCTGGGCAGCGTGTCGGGAATCGATGAACAAAATAGCTTGGACGCCCTGGATGAGCTGCTGTCCGCTCGCCTTGTCTTGGAAACTCGCAACGAAACTCGTCCTTACAACATCTCCCATGAACGCATCCGTGAAGTCGTCTATGCGCGGATCAGTGAAGCGCGCCGCGAAGTTTTTCATCGGCGGGCGTTGACTGCGCTGACAAATGCCAAAGCTCCCTCGGCAGAAATGGCGCATCATGCCTTATCTGCAAAGGAATGGCGGCTCGCTTTTCAGCACAGTTTGAATGCAGGCGATGAAGCGATGCGTCTTTATGAAGTAACGACCGCGGCAGGGCATTACGAAACTGCCCGTTCGCTTTTGATTGAATCGAAAGCAGAGGTAGATACAGCGGATTGCCAGCGCCTTTATATTCAGCTTGGAAAAGCCTATGAAACGGAATTTCATCACCGCGAGGCATTGGCTATTTACGAAGAGATGCAGGAGCAGTCATCCACGCGCAATAGCCGTGAAATGGAACTGGCAGCGCTCGTATCCCTCTGTAAATTACTTCCATTGCCCTATGATTCACAAGATCTGGAGAAGGCGGCTGCCCTCGCAATACAGGCATTACCTTTGGCGCAAACTCTTGATGACGTGAAGGCGCAATCGCAAATCGAATTGAGTTTAGCTCGCACACATAGATTTGGTGACAGGCAGATCGAGTCTACCCTCCAACACCTGCGTGCCGCGGAAGGATGGGCGCGCAAGGCTGGTGTGCGCGATGAACTCGCAATGGCGCTGCTGGAGATTGGTGTGGCGCTCATGTTCCTCGGTCAGCTGGCGCAAGCAGGCACGACCCTGACCGAAGCGATGGAAATATTCCGCGAACTCGATCAGTCTCCATGGGTGTTGAGTTGTTTGCATAATCTGGCGATCATCCAGTTGCAGATGGGGAATTTCGACCCTGCCTTGACCCTCATGGAGGAGGCGTATCGGGAAAACAAGGCGCTGGACAGTCCCACTTCCATTTATTCCCTGGTTCTCACGCAAAACGTGGTCCACATATTGCGCGGGCAATATGGGCAGGCGTTGGAAGAGCTCTTACCTTCGCTGGAAATGGATGAATCCCAAATCGTTTCCGGAATATGGGTCGATATTTTTCAGCAGTTGGCATGGTGCTACTATGATCTGGGTGCATACGATGCCGGACTGGATTACTGCCAGCGGGCGGTCAGTCACCACGATCAGACCAGTCAAACCGGGTATTCCCCTGCCTACGCGATGATGGCTTTATTGCACATTCGGCGCGGGGATCTAACCGAGGCTGATGCGGCGGTGAGAAAAGGCTGGGAAAATTTCGATCTTGGATGGCAGACCTATGCCGGGTGGCCAGAGACGCTTTCCATTTTGGAGGCGGAGGCGGAGTTGGCGCTGGCGCAGGGTGAATTGGATCGCGCCGCGCGCTGCGTCCATCTACTGCTGGGAAAATATGAAGTCCTACAGCTACAACATTTCAAGCCGGGCGTCTTACATCTGCAAGCAAGAGTTGAATTGGCGGCGGGAAATAAAGAAGCGGCGCATCAAACGCTTTCCAACGCGCTGGCATTATCCGATCAAATCAGCGCGCGCCGTGAGGTCTGGGAAATGTGTTGGGCGCTCAGCCAGTTGGAAACGGAGCGGGGAAATGAATCGGTCGCCACTCAAATGAAAGAGCGGGCATGTACTGAAGTGAAGTTGATTGCCGATCATGCCGGAACGTCGAAACTGCGCGATGCGTTCCTGTCCCGCCCGGATGCGCAGATAATTTTAGGCACAGTATAGAGTGATGAAATTTCCAATCACAGATCTCCTCAATCCAGAGGCAAGCGAGCAAACATCCACTGAAAAATTTTGGTTCTCCGCAGAAGTTCCATGTATTGCAGGCGTTCGTAGGGTGTTCTCGAAAGCCAGTATTCCCTATCTTGCTTGTCGGCTTCTTCAAAAGAAGACACAACCGAGAAGGCGGTTCTATCTAGTTTGGGAAATTGAATATTATCCATACTCTAAGTATGGATAATATGAGCGAGAAAAGCAAGTGGGTCGTTTCTCCCGGGTGTGGTCAAAATTTTCGGAGATTCTGTTCGGAATGTAGCCGAAAACTCGCTCATAATTCCTTTCCAAGGCATTTTAGGGGCTTTTCTTAGGCATTTGCGGCTTTCACCGCTACGCGTTTCCGGAAACTTTCCGAAACTTTAGACTACACCCTTCCTGTTGAAAACGCTTGACATTCGATTTCGAAAACGTAATTCTAAACATGGGGTGTCTCCTTTTGCCTTGGATTGTGGTCTTTGGCCTAGGAATATGACATCCTACTCTTTTTTTCAAAGCGCAAAATTCAAATACTTTTTCTTAAGGTCTATAGTTCTATTGTATTACATAGGTGCTGTCAAACAACCGAAGAAAAAAATGAGCAATACTGGGGAAATGTCGACTTCTAGCTGTTAGGTGGATGATATTGAAGTGAGTATGGGGAAAGGCACATCTAAACTTAAAACAACATTTATCGGAGTGTTTTCTTTGGTCAAGGAGTATATCGATTAAGGCACAGTCAAGCCAAAGACACCCATCCTAGTTTCACCAGCAAGTATTACTTCCCAGCAAAGCAGGGGAGTAATACTTGCTGGATTTCACTGCGCACGGATAAAGCGGGAATATCAGACACATCTTGTGGATGCCAGAATTTAGGACTGAATTGGGATACCACTCCCATGACAACGGATAGTTTGCCTGCTATTCTTCTAACATCGGAAAAACAGCAGTATCTGGAGGTGCTCATGGAGTAATGCAGTCTTCCCTCGTGATCAGTCTGACCATTTTAGCAATATAAGGAGTTTGAATATGAATACCAATCGATCCATGCAAGTTATTGCCGCAACTGTTCTGCTCGCAGCCCTGATTTCATCCTGCTCAATGATGAACCCGCAAGACGACACACCCTCCCTGCTGGAGGATACCCAGATGCAACTAACCGAGGTGGCTGTGACGGAAACCGAAACGCCCGCCACAGCTGAAGCAAAAGACCCTGTTCGTATCGAGGCGAATGGCGAAGTGCCCTTCTATGCCCGTTTCGGTGAAAACGAGACATTTTCAGATGGCGATTGGACGGTCATCGTCTTCTATCGCTCCCCGGATTGCATCCCCGCCAACTTTAACCTGAACCAGTTCTTCCATTTTCCGGGCAATGACGGTCCAGGCGCTTTTGCCTGCGCTCCGCCTACCACCACATCCGTTGAATATTGGGCGAACGGTCCGCAAACCGATCCTGCCCCTCTCATTGCGGAAATGACGGGGCGGGGGGATGTGCCTGTTTGGTTCATTGTTCAAGCGGAAGTCGAGACGGCATTGTCGGATGGCGTTGTGACCATTGGCGAGCTTGCAGAGTCGCCCTCCCTGGTGAGAGGCGAAGCCGCAACCTACACGGAATTGCTGCATCCAGGTCAATCGAACCCGCAGCCCTTGATCCAATTCAAAGCCGAGGGCACCCTGGAGGATGGTCGTTCCTTCATGGTTGACGTCAGTTACGGTGCACCGGATGTGGCAGACCACACTACTATCGAGATCCGGTAGATCATCGTCACCATTCAATCAACCAACAAGCGCTTACGCCCCGACGAGGCAGGGCGTAAGCGCTTATAAGATAGGACTGGATCGGGACACCACTCCCATGACAACGGGACAGGTCATTTGATAAAGTATGGATGTCAAACACAAACACATTTGGAGGTAACCATGAACATCCAATTCCCGCTGATTGATAGAAGATCACATTTGTCTTCCCATATACTGACCGCTTTTGCCATCTGCATGGCATTGATGCTGGTGCTGATCCTGGTCCGCCACGTAGAGATTCGCTGGTCGATTCCATACGTATCCGTCCAGACGGCTCTAATCGAACATGACGATATGCTCATCGCCATTCCCGGGCCTCTGCCGCCCGCTGAAGCGACCCAGGCCATTTCCACGCCCAAGCCGGACGGGAATGCCAAGGCGATTTTAATACCTCAAGCTATCCCTGCACCGGCGCCTTCTGTGCCATAATTGAAAGGAAACCCTAATGAAACTCCAGTTCTTATTCGTATTGTTTCTTACCCTTATTGTCTCTGCCTGCAGTGCGATTGCGCCTGCGTCCACCCCCACGCCCGTGCCCCTGCCACCGGCTCAACACGTGGAGAGCGCCTTCCAGTGGCTGGAGACTCATGCAATGATGAGCGGCAATGTGGACTGGACGGCTCTGCGCAACGAGACAGTGGGGATCGTCACCAATGCCCAAACGACCGCCGATACATATCCTGCCATTTGTCGAGCCCTGGGGGAACTGAAGGATGGCAATGCCTGGTTGCTGGTCCCCAGTTTGGAACTCCCCAATTTTTATACCGGCTACCAGACTCTTTATCCGGAGAATCGGGTGATCATCCGCATCGATCCGGACAGCCCCGCAGATAAAGCCGGGCTGCAGGTGGGCGACCGCATCGAGCAGGTCAATGGACAGCCCCCGGTTCCCTATGCAGAAGCGGATGCGTTTCCGCCCTGCAACGCGAAAGAGGTCGACACATCCACTGAGGAACAGCTCGTCATCCAGCGGGATGGGCAGTTGCTGCAGGTCGAGGTTGCCAGGGACAGAATCACGGCAGGCAGGGAACCCTATTACCCTCCATTTGGTCAGCGGCTGGGTGAGGATTCCACGGGCATCGGGTATATTGAATTGACATTCGAATCCGGCTCGCATCTTCAATACCCGACAGATGTCCAAAAGTTAATGCGGGGCATGGATCGGACCCCGGTCTGCGGCTGGATGATCGATCTGCGCCGTGTTCCGGGCGGTGACATCTGGTCGTACATTGCGGCGGTCGGTCCCATTCTGGGTGAAGGCGACTTGGGCGGGTTCCAATACAACGACGGGCGGCAGGAGACGTGGACCTATCGCAACGGTGAGGTGTTCTGGAACAATGAATACCGTTACGAGAGCGAAATCGACGGCTCGGTCTACAAGCCGAAACGATTTACCCCCGTTGCGCTGCTGGTCAGCCCGGCGACTCAAGCGGCAGGTGAACTGATGCTGGTCGCATTTCAAGGGCGCCCGGACGTGCGTTCCTTTGGCGAGCCCACCCGCGGACTGCCAACTCTGATCACCCATACCGATCTGAGTGATGGCTCCAAACTCCTTGTCAGCGGTGCAAATTCGTACGACCGCAACGGTACCATTTACAATGGTCCCATCGCGCCAGATGTATTCGTGGAAACCGATTGGTCGAAATTCGGCACAGAACAGGACCCGGTCATCCGTGCCGCGTTGGACTGGCTGCATTCCCAAACCGCGTGTTTACCGTAGCGTACTCCGGATGTTTATCTGAGTTTTATCAAAGGTAGATCATGCAACAAGCGCCTGCCGCATCGAACATCAACACCCATCTGAAAACGCCCTGGTTGCTTCCGGCGCGTCTCCTCTGGCTGACTGGCTCGCTCATTGCCCTGGGTCTGTTCCTTGTGGGCCTGCCACTGCATACCCGGGAAATCCACGAGTTGTATCGAGGCGACATCCAGGCATGGCTGACTCAAAATCAAAATGGGGAGGTGCTCCTGTCGCTGCATGCGGGTTCCACCGCGGCGCAGGTGGGCATTCTGGAGGGGGATATTTTACTGGCGGTGGATGGGGTGGAGATCACCTCA
>CAYTDB010000165.1:0-7322 GCA_964436455.1 uncultured Anaerolinea sp.
TTCTATATGCACTACTATTGTCCAACTTATTATCTTTGTGGATGACATCGCGAATCCACGCAACGAAAACGGATTGATCGGCAATTGTTGATTTCCCCTAATGACCTTACTCCTGCCACCTGCTCATCTTTCGAAATTCCTTTACCAACGTACTGTCTGCCAAAGCTTCTTCGAATTGAGTAAGCCAGCCCTCGATGTAGTTATTGTCCAATGTCTCCCCCTGCTTTTGAATAACCGACTCGACATCGGCCCTATCTTTTATGCGCGTCGAAAGCATTTTATATACGATCAGATCTTCCGCCGTACAAACACGGATCGTTTTGCCCTTGAAAAGTGTTACAGCACGCGCCCGTTCAATGGCGGCTTCATCGAAGATCGTATCTGCTAGCATCACGTCAATTCGAATGCCATTCGAATTGTGAAAAAACGCCAGTCCAAGACGACGAAAGGAATCGTCGGGATTATCATCGAGAGGAGTGAATACCCGAAGAACGGCAAGCAGGCGGGCGCGATCTTCACAATGGATCAAGACCTTCATGTCAATATCACGGGTGAGGCGTGGCTCTCCCCATACGCCTACGGCGATCCCGCCGATCGCCATGGTCGGGATGCCTTCCTTTTCTAGCAGGTCCTGAAATGCAATGACAGCGTCAATCAGTTCGTTCATGAGCGCTATTTTCATTCAAGCTGGCGAGACGCGCCTGCAACTGGATAAGCGCCTGATTGCGTTGCTCTCTATAGTGAAGTTCGGTTTCCTGGAGCCAGGGTTCGAATTCAGCCAGCAGCGCGAAAAACTGAAGCGCGCCCTCCTGCAGGGAGATGGCGCGCAGTAAACGAGTCTCCTCGGCGCGGACAGCATCCCAATTGACGGCAGCATGTTTGAGCATTGAACTTTTGACAATCCTTTCGAGTGCGATCAGGAAGATTATACATCACTCACGTTTACGATACCAGCGGCGAGGAATGAAGACTCATTAAACAATAAATATTTCCAATCTCTTCAAAAAGTTTTATCCAGTCAGACCTACTGTTGTCCTACTTTTTATCGGCTTTGGTGCATAAGTCAGGGAAAACATTCACCGACAGCAGAATCCTACAGAAGAAATCGCGGGTTCAAAACCCCGTCGGGACCGCCAAGAGTAACGCGAAAGAACCGATCAAAATGGACACTGTAGCACAGCTACCGATTTTCGGCATTGCTGGCAACGAAGCGAGCCCAGTTTCTGCTCTTCGTGCAATTTTTGACTCGTTTATGCCAATTTTGTGCCTTGAAATAGCTTCCGAAGAGGCTCGTCTAGGCTTACCGAAAGATGCTACAATCGATGTATAGCTTGACTCAACATGGAAATCTGAAGAACATCAAAATTCCTCTTGAAGTGCCTTCCTGTTACAGGAGTAAGACAAAATGATCCGTATACCAACACATCGTATACCTACTCACCCGGGCGAAATACTCCAAGAGGAATTTCTCAATCCAATGGGTTTGACTCAACGTGAACTCGCCGATGCAATCCGTGTTCCCTATCAACGTGTTAATGATATTGTCAATGGCCGTCGCAGCGTCACGCCTAGCACCGCCCTTCGGCTGGGCAAGTTTTTCAACATGTCCGCAGATTTCTGGATAAATCTCCAGGTGCGGTGGGATATGTATTTTGCCCAGCTGGACGAGAGTTCTGTTTTGAATACCATTCAACCTTTGCATACTTTATAACAAGTATCTTGATCTCACAAAAACGCTGTCGAGTACAAGTCGACGGCGTTTTTGTTCTCTTATGTCCTCCGCTGGGCAAATCCTTATGAAACTATGAAAGCAGAAAATGGTATTGATGGTTGGGGATTTTTGGTGGTCAGTTTTATATGGGCCCATAAAATGGGGGGAACCGGGGTTACAAATGTGGAAAATGACCGTCTTGTTATTAAATTCAAATTTTGATTAATCTTACCAATTGGTATCAAAGAATCGTCGGACAAAAAACGAATAAAGAACTGTATAATGAAATTAAAATAGTTGATTGTTCGTTTCCTACCAGCATTTTCTGCGCATTGTTTCAGGTTTCAGCAAGACTCGAACATGAACTGGCCTTACACTTACACTTTCTCCATCTGGTTGTCTGCATCCACAATCATCTTTTTGATTGCGTTGTTTGTCTATGCCTGGCGCCGGCGCAGCGTGCCAGGCGCTCTGCCGTTTACTGTGGCCTGCGTGTTGGCTGCACTGTGGGCAACCGGCTCCATGATCGAGAATGCAGCGGTGGATCTGGAGACCAAGATCTTCTGGATCAAGTTCCAGTCGTTCTGGCAACTGCCCCTCGTCGCCGCTGTTACTTGCTTTCTTTTGGAATATGCCTGGCCCGGCCGGTGGCTGACCCGTCGTAACCTGGCTCTGTTCTGGATCCCGCCCTTATTAATCAATGGTATGATCTTGACAGACAACCTACATCACCTGGCGTGGCGCAGCATCACATTCAACGGAGTGGTGCACCAGCAGGTTGGGCCGATTGGTTGGATCGCATACGTTTATGCTTTTGGGATTTTGGGAACCCTGAACCTGATCGTCTTTGGCTGGCTGTTCCTCCATTTCCCACAGCAACGCTGGCCAATGGTGCTCATGCTGGTGGGACAGTTTGGGGGACGCGTCCTCTATATACTGGAGCGGACCGGCCTGCTCCAATCTGCTCTGCCCATTGACATGCTTGGGATGGTATTTGAGTTCCTGATGTATACCATTGCCCTGTTCAACTTCCAAATCTTGAATCCCATTCCCTTAGCCCACCGGACGATGATCGAGCAACTGCAGGCCGGCATGCTGGTGGTGGATACCCAAGGGAAAATTGTCAACTCGAATCCGGCTGCAAGCGCTATCTTGAAATTACCGGTGAAACGCCTACTGGGCATTTCGATCCAGAACCTGCTACCCACCTTTGCGGATACAGCCAGAAATCTCCAAGCGAAAGGGATAAGCCGGGGGGAAATTGAACTGGGAAAAGGATTAGAAACCCGTTATTATCAATTGGAATCATCATCCTTGGATGATTGGCGTGGAATACAAATTGGCCGCCTGCTGGTGCTGCGCGATGTGACCGAGATAAAACAGGCCGAGGCGCAGATCCTCGAGCAGCAACGGACGTTGGCCACTTTGCACGAACGAGAGCAACTGGGGCGTGATTTGCACGACAGTCTCGGCCAGGTATTGGGCTATGCCAGCCTCAAGATGAGTGCCATCCGAAAACTGATCGCCGATGGAAAACTGGCAAAAGCGGATGACCAACTGGCGCACCTGGAGAGCAGCCTGGCAGAAGCACACGCCGACGTGCGCGAATATATCCTTAACCTGCGCACCGCGCCGACCGGGGAAAAAACCTTCTTTTCGGCGCTCAGGAGTTACCTTGATGGTTTTCAACAGAACCACGGTATCCACGCGGATATTTCAATTGACCCAGGTTTGGGTGAAGGTGTTATTTCGCCTGATATACAGATACAACTATTCCACATCATCCAAGAAGCCCTCTCCAACGCCCGAAAGCACGCGGCGACAAACTCTGTAAGCGTATATTTCTGTATGGAGGATAGCCGGGTGTGCATGCGTGTACAGGATAACGGGAAAGGGTTTGATCCCCTGCAGTCAGCTAGGGCGGGCAGCGGCCATTTTGGGCTGGGGATCATGCGCGAGCGCGCTGAATCATTAGGCGGCAGCTTGCGGGTGTATTCTGCGCCTGGAGAAGGAACATGCGTGGAGGTGGAAGTGCCGGTGAGTAGAAAGGCAGAGATAAGGTGACGCTGAGAGGAGACCATGCGCGTTTTAATTGCAGATGATCACCCATTGATGGTGGATGGGCTGTGCAGTTTGCTGGAGACCCACGGATTTGAGGTGGCAGGTACGGTTGGTGATGGACAGGCGGCCGTGAATGAGGCGATACGTCTGAAGCCGGACCTGGTATTGATGGACATCCGTATGCCGGTTATGGATGGCCTTACCGCGACACGTTTGATCAAAGCCCGATTGCCGGATATGAAGATCCTAATTCTCACCACTTCGGCAGAAGATGAAGACTTGTTCGAATCTATCAAGAGCGGAGCCTGCGGTTACCTTCTCAAGATCACGCGTGGCCCGGATTTTATCGAAGCGCTACGCGGGTTGGGACAGGGCATCCCGCCATTTTCACCAGGACTGGCAGAACGGTTGCTGCGTGAGTTTACCCATTTGGCAAAGGAGGGGAAGACGGATGAGCAGAAGAGTGGAAAGGAAATATCTGAAAAGCTGACCGAGCGGCAGGTCGAGGTGTTACGCCTGGTCTCATCAGGATTAACCTATAAGGAGGTGGGGAGAATGCTAGCACTGAGTGAGGTTACCATCCGATATCATATGGGCGAGATCATGCACCTGCTACATCTGAAAAACCGCAGTCAAGTAGTCGCTTACGCGGGCAAACTTGGCTTGGATGAATTTAAAGAACGACCATCAGCATGACCCTTCTTATTGACTATCACAAACGATAGTCTGCAGCCAAACGCAGACTATCGTTTTTTTATCGATTCCGATATTGTGAAAGCCTCTTGCTTTTTGCTATGCTGAAATGGTGAATGAACATCCATATAAAGTGGTCATATATGGGGATTCCTTAATCCTGGAGGGTGTACGCACCCATTTGGAAGTCTGCGATGACATCAAGGTTTTTTCCCTGAATCTGCCCTGTACTTCACCGTCAAAGGAGATCATGGCGCAATGCCCGGCTGCCTTGATCTTCGACACCACTGCCTGTCCTTCAGATTTCCCAGTTTTTTTGCTACTCCAGCCGAACCTGTTGCTGATTGGCATCGACCCGGAGACACATCAGGCCTTAGTGTGGTCCAGCAGGCGGGTAACAGCCATCGAGGCAGCGGACTTGCTCAACATTATTCGTCAAGATAATCCCAAATTGTTGGGAAAAGTCAAGTTAAACCTATTCGGAAGGGAAGAGAGCAAGAACAAGATGAATGTCGGTCTTCATACGAAATCAGGAGCTTGTAGCTTCTTAGGGAGACCGCCTTGAGTGAATGAAATAAAGAAGGCTAGTTTGAATTTGATTCTATTCGTGTTACTGGCACTGCGTCTGCTGGCTGCACCATCTGTCCAAGCACAGCCTACAGGATCAAATCTCGTTGCAGCCATAACCCAAAAGCGCTAATCAGCAATAAGAGCCAGCTGGCACAAAAGAGTAATTTCAGAATCACTCAAAGGAGAATGACATGAAAATTCCAATCACCCGGGATGAAAGATATTTCTTCCGTAAGTTGTTGAATGTGACCGTTTCGATCATTTTGCTGTTTGGCCTGGTGATACCGGGTAATCCGGTACAAGCAGCCAGGCAACAAGCCGGTCAGGAAGAAAGCTACCAGATATTCACCTATTGGGTTGGTAATGTTTACACCCGAGAAGACCGTACTGCAGTGGCGCGCACGGGGGCAGACATCATAGAGATTGGATCCAATTATGTGATCGTCAACGCCACGGAAATTGAAGCCAATCAAATCGCCCGGCTTGGATACCCAATCGTGCAGGCGTTCCGAACCCAGGATTTTCCCCCTGTTGATTCTGCCTATCACAACTATGCTGAGATGAGTGATGACATTTTGACTGTCGCCAGCGCGCATCCTGACATTGTCAGTCGGTTCAGTATTGGCTTGTCCTACGAGGGACGCGAGATGTGGGCTGTCAAGATCAGCGATAATGTTGGGATTGACGAAGATGAACCCGAGGTCCTGTTCATCGGACAGCATCACGCCCGTGAGCACATCACCGTCGAAATGACGCTCTACATCCTGCACCTGCTGGTCGACCAATACGGCACAGACCCGCAGATCGCCGACCTGGTCAATTCACGCGAGATCTATATCATCTTCACCACCAACCCGGATGGCTCTGAATACGATATCGCCACCGGCTCGTATCGCTCGTGGCGCAAGAACCGCCAGCCCAACCCAGGGTCGCTCTTTGTGGGTACAGACCTGAACCGCAACTACGGCTACATGTGGGGCTGTTGTGGCGGGTCATCTGGTTACCCTTCGAGCGATACCTATCGCGGCGCTTCGGCCTTTTCTGCACCCGAAACACAGCGCATTCGCGATTTCATCAACAGCCGCGTGGTGGGTGGAAACCAACAGATCAGTACTTCGATCACGTTCCACTCGTACGCCCGACTGGTTCTCTGGCCTTATGGCTATACCTACACGGACGTGCCCGCCGATATGACCCAGGATGATCATGACGTCTTCGCGGCGATGGGACAGGCCATGGCAGCCACCAACGGCTATACACCCCAGCAAGCCAGCGACCTTTACATCACGGATGGAACCACCGACGACTGGGCTTATGGGGTGCATAAGATCTTCATGTACACCTTCGAAATGGGGAGCAACACCTTCTATCCAGCTGGCTCGGAAATCCCCGCGCTGACCAGTGTCAACGATGCCGCCGTGCGCTACATTATCCAGCAGGCAGATTGTCCCTATCGGGTAATCGGGAAAGAGGCACAATACTGCAATGCAACGTCTCCAACTGCCCCAACTAATCTGGCAGCTACCTCGGTCTCGAGCAGCCAGATCAGCTTGACCTGGGTAGATAACGACAACACCGAGACTGGCTTCAAGATCGAACGCTGCGCCGGATCAGCCTGTAGCAACTTTACCCAAATTGCGACGGTCGGTGCAAACGTGACCAGCTATTCCAACACGGGACTCGCTGCTTCCACCAGTTACAGCTACCGGGTGCGCGCCTACAACGCAGCGGGCGATTCGGAATATTCCAGCACAGCCACCACTGTGACACAAGCGGTGCCAGCACTGCCGGCTGCACCTACCGGTCTGGTTGCCGCCGCCGTATCCAAGAGTCAGATCAACCTCACCTGGAAAGACAATTCGAACAACGAAACTGGCTTCCGCATCGAGCGCTGTATGGGAAAGACCTGTACCAACTTCGTGCTGATCGACACCGTCGGTGAAAACGTCTATTCTTACAGCAACACAAATCTTACAGCCAACACCACCTATCGTTACCGCATCTATGCGTACAACGATAATGGCAACTCCGCGTATTCAAATATTGTGAAAGCAACAACATTGAAGCGGTAAATAATATTTGATCGATCATCAAAACCATTGTTGACAGAAGGTGATGAGTTTAGAACCAGTAGAAAGGAGCATGTTATGAAAACCGTCCAACCCAAAAGTAGTTTTATAAACAGGCTGCTGTCCGTAAGTATTGCAGCCATGTTCCTGATCAGCCTGCTTTTTTCAGGCGGATCAGTCCAGGCGGCCCCCATGGGTGAGCCGTATATCATCGTGTT
>CAYTDB010000165.1:7422-10365 GCA_964436455.1 uncultured Anaerolinea sp.
CGGGTGGATGTGGATGTCGCCGTGATCGATACCGGGGTGGACTTCCAACACCCGGACCTGAACGTGGTGGGCGGCGTGAACTGCTACAGCTGGTGGCCCTTCAGTTCCACCTGCGTAACCGGTGGTGATGATGATCATTATCACGGCACGCATGTGGCCGGGACGATCGGCGCGATCGACAACGGCGACGGAGTGGTCGGCGTGGCGCCGGGGGCGCGTCTGTGGGCGGTCAAAGTATTGAGTTCCTCGGGGAGTGGGTACAGTTCCCAGATTATCGCCGGCATCGATTGGGTGGCTGCTCACGCATCGACCATTGAAGTTGCCAACATGAGCCTGGGTGGGGCTGGTTTCAGCCAGGCTGAGTATGACGCCATTCAGGGGGCGGTCAATGCGGGAGTGGCTTTCGCAGTGGCGGCTGGCAACGATGATGACGATGCCAACAACTACAGCCCGGGCGGCTTCGACAACGTGCTTTCCGTCAGCGCGCTGGCTGATTTTGACGGCCTCCCCGGCGGACTGGGCAGCCCCACCTGCCGCACCGACCAGGATGACACGCTGGCCGATTTCAGCAACTGGGGGCCGGAAGTGGACATCGCCGCACCGGGGGTGTGCATCCTGTCCACCTACCCCATTGAACAGGGCTCGTATGGCACGATCAGCGGCACTTCAATGGCCAGCCCGCATGCGGCCGGAGCCCTGGCATTGCTTGCCAGTGTTAACAACCCGAATAACGCCACAGATGTGTACAACTTGTACAACCAGATCAAGGTGAATGGAAACTACAACTGGGCGGATGATTCGGGTGATGGGATCAAAGAGCCTTTGCTGGATGTGAGCAATACAGCCATCTTCAATCCGGTTCTGGTGCCTGGCAGTGGAGGTGGAGGTACGAACCAACCACCAACTGCCAGCTTCACGTTCAGTACGAACGGCCTGACCGTAACCTTCACGGACACCAGCAGCGACCCCGATGGGAGTATCGTTTCCTGGAACTGGAATTTTGGCGACGGCGGTACAGCCACAGTTCAGAATCCATCGCACACTTATACGGCTGCTGGTACCTATTCGGTCAGCCTGACCGTCACGGACGATGATGGCGCAACCGGCTCCACCAGTCGGAGTGTGACCGTAACCGCTCCGGTAAACCTGCCTGATGCGCCTACCAATCTGATGGCCACAGCCATCTCCAAGAGCCAGATCAATCTGAACTGGACGGATAATTCCACTAACGAAACCGGCTTTTACATCGAGCGTTGCAAAGGCTCCACCTGTACCAACTTTGTACGCATTGCCACAGTAGACCCGAATGTGACTGCGTTTGCCAACACCGGGTTGGCAAAAGGAACCACCTACCGCTACCGGGTTCAGGCTTACAACGCCAGTGGTGTTTCAGCCTACTCGAACATTGCTGCGGCAACGACGCTCAAGCGTTAATGAAGACTAGGCCCGGGAACCATCTCCCTGTGGCCGGGCCTAGAGTGACAGACAGATATCCTTGCAACAGCAAAATGCTGCAAATTCAAGGATCGCTCATGACGATAAGCATCAGGTTCCAAACCGAGCATGGCAAACGCAGGCATGAACGGGAACCCGACCTGGCTGAGCGCTGTTTGAATACACGTGGCCAGCCTATGCATTCATGGAAGCCGCCTCGCGACGAATATACCTGATCTGCGCGGAAAGCGAAACCGAATTCTACGATGTCATTTACAAATACCGCGGCACGCTGGATGGCATCACAGCCTTCCGCGTGCAGTCGTACACATATCGTGGAAGTACCTACACGTTCATTACGGTGGAGGAGTATGTCTAATTTTTGACGGAACGCGGTGACCGGCCGCTCGACGTCTCTCAATTCACAGAGGCCTTCACATTCGTATGACCGTAGTTTCCGTAGGGGGCACACTGCGCCCATCGCCCATTGAGTCAGGAGGCATTCTGTGCTGTATAATTACACCATGACTGCACCAACTCTCGACCTGTCACCTCACCAAATCGATGAGTATCGGCTGACCGCAGTGGAGCACTAAAAATCACGCGTGGCTAAAAATAAAGCACGCCTTGAGAAGGCCTGGGTACTTGCCAGGGAGGCGGCTGAGATCCTGCGCGTGCAGTATCACGTCACAAGGGTGGCTGCGTTCGGTTCGATGCTGCATGAAGAACGTTTTACCGAATGGTCGGATGTGGATATAGCTGCCTGGGGAATTGCCCCGGATCAGACTTTTCGAGCCATCGGCACGGTGATGGATTTGGACGCTTCGATTGAGATCAACCTGGTGCACGTAAATACGTGCACGGATTCCTTGCGCGAGGTCATTGAAGCAGAGGCGGTGAGCCTGTGATCGAAAGCTACATCGTCCTGGCCGGACGCATCCGCAAGGAACTGGACGATCTTGCGCGACTCGTTGCGCGGGCCAGTCGCGCCATGGAAACCGCACGAAAAAATCCCCAGGAACGGATCTGTATCTCGACTCAGCTGCTTTGAATCTTCATGATGTGTATTCGGGTTTCGAGAGAGTATTCAGGCAGATTGCTGCGACTGTGGATGATAACTTGCCCGCCGGTGCTGATTGGCATAGGGAACTGCTGGAACAAATGGGTTTGGACCTGCCCAGGGTCAAGCCGGCTGTATTGACCCGCGAATCCGTCCAGCACCTGGATCAGTACCTCGTAGGGTGTAAAAACCTCATCCGACAGAAAACAGGGCTAAAAAGGTGGCAAACCGACCATCCTTGATCCCAAGAAGGGTTTTCGAAAACGGTGAATTGAGGGAATTCAACTGAAAAAGAATGCTCAGATTAGCAATCAGACGCGCTAAAACACAAAAGATGGTTTTTTATGAAGGGGGGAAACGTGCAGGAAAACTCAAGTAGCAGAAAGAGCAAGCGGAGTGGGGGCACGATAGTAATCGTGGATGATGCCACCCAGGACATTTCTGCACTG
>CAYTDB010000166.1:0-10330 GCA_964436455.1 uncultured Anaerolinea sp.
TTACCCAATGGGATCCGCCCCAACGCTACAGTTATAAGTCGATCAGCGGGCTCCCATTTCCCATTGAAAGTATCGAGTCGGCGGTTACGCTTGCCCCAAAGGAGAATGGTACGCAAATAACCTTCGAAAGCCAGTTTGGACTCGCTGGCATATTGAAGTTTACCGAGGGCATGTTTAGTAAGCTTGCCAAGAAAGGGGATGGGGATAATTTTGAAACCGCAAAGCGCCTACTGGAAACAAACTAACATACCAACTGGCAAATTAAAAGGAGATGAGTTACATGGAAAGATTCGAATTGAATACTGTGATCAACCGGCCCATTGAGGAGGTCTTTGCGATTCTAGCCAACCTTGAGAATGATCTGAAGTGGCGGACCGAGTGGGTTGACGCCCGGAAAACTTCAGAAGGTCCGATTGGAATTGGCACCCATTTCAGTTTGTTTGCTAAGGCGTTTGGGCGGCGGATCGAGACGGTGTACGAGACGGTCCAATACGAACCTGATCGGAACGCAGCGTGGAAAGCGATGTCGGGACCTCTTCCGCTGACCTTCCAGCGGGTCCTCGAGCGCGTTGAAGGCGGCACGCGTGTCACCGTCAGATACGAAGTGGAACTGCGCGGCTTTTTCAAGTTGGTTATGCCGCTCATGATTGGATCGGTCACACGACAACATGAAGGCGATTTGCGCAAATTAAAGGAGCTGATGGAAGCCCGCGCATTGTGAGCATGTTCTGAATATGTCAACAAACACCCGACACGGTTATCTGATCATTGCAGACATCTCCGGCTACACCTCGTTCGTTGCCAAAACAGAGCTCGAACATTCGCAGGAGATCCTATCTGAACTGCTTGAGTTACTGGTCAACCGCTTTCAGCACACCATGACCATCTCCAAGCTTGAGGGCGACGCTGTATTTGCATACGCGCCCGAAGAAGTATTCGTGTGCAGCGAAACACTGATCGATTTTATCGAATCGATATACGTTGCGTTTCGCGACAAACAACTTTCGATGAAGCGCGCCACCACCTGCACCTGCAATGCCTGCCGCAACATTCCCTCCCTTGACCTGAAATTTTTCATCCATTGCGGCGACTATATTCAACAAACGATTGCGAGCATTAGGGAACTCGTCGGATCGGATGTGAACCTGGTTCATCGCCTCACCAAGAACCACGTCACCGAAGCGACCGGCTGGCGGGCGTATATGATGTTCACCGAACAATGCGTGAACCACAACGGTTTGAATCTTGCCGATGCCCATGTCCAGATGGAGGCGTATGAAAGCCTCGGCGAGATCAAGACCTTCAATATTGATTTACACAAGCGCTACCAGGAAATTTGCGAAGCCCGCTGCATTGTGCTGGATGAGCAGGATGCGGACTTTATATTTCAAATAGATTTCCCCACGCCTCCTTCTGTGACCTGGGAATGGATCCACAACCCGGAGAAGCGCAACCTCTGGGGCGGTGTTCCCGACGCCTGGTCGGCAGGCGACCGACCGCAAGGAAGATCGGGCGTCGGCTCGAGCAATCACTGTGCGCACGGCAATTCCGTTAGCACACAAGTGGTGATGGATTGGCATCCATTTGAATATTACACCACCCACTCATTGGAGAATGGCAAACATACTTTCACGGAAACAGTGCATTTTAAAGCCCTGCCCAATGGCGACACGCGCGTCCGGCATGCAATGAGAATGCACATGCCAATCCCACGTTTCATCCGCAGAGCCGCGCTGAAATTCGTGCTGATCACCCAAAACCACTACGATGAAATGATGGTCCGCGCTGCGCAGCTGGCCAACGAAGAATTCACCAAAACCAAAGTCGAAAGAAGATGAATTAGATGGGATGATTTGAATCACACGGTCTTGAAAGGGGTATAAAACATCATAATAAAAAGCGGAATTGTTAGCCACTAAGTAGCTCGGAGTGTTTTTCAGGAATCTACTTTACAAGAAAGTCAAATCCGCGCACGCGACTCTTTGAGGGAATCCGTCCGTGCCAATGAGACCAGTTTTTTACCAGCTTTTTATAACCGATCAATCGGATGATTTCTTCGTAGGGGGCGTACTCCAGCAGGCGGCGCGCTGCCCGATCCTAATCCAGACGTCCTTTCGTTCTGCCTGAGATTAACAGATGAGTTCTATAGTTTGACAGTCAAACAGTATACGGAACAAAGGAATGGATGGGACCAACAGCCCCATGGCTACTCACGCTAGCAATGACGAATTTCCTAAGACAACCTCCTCGACTGGCCTTTCTTCTGCTCTTCAAAAAATGCTTCACGCTCACGTTTCTTGATCAAATCCTGTAACCGGTACCGCACTACCTTGCCGATGAAAGTGCGAGGGAAATCGTCAAGGAAAAACACAAAGCGCGGCACGAGATAACCAGGCAAGCGCCGTTTGCAGTACGCGATGACCGAGGCGGGTGCGGGAGCATCCTTGCCTGTGATGACAAACGCGAACGGATGTCCCGCCACCGCAGTGACAGCCACCTCTTTTACCTGCGGTATCTCATAAATGACCTCCTCCACATCTCGCGGGAAGGCGGGTTTCTTTTGTTTGGTCGGATACCACATATCGGCTTTGCGTGCGATGATGCGAACATAGCCATCTTCATCTTCCTGTGCGATATCGCCGGTGAGCAGCCAGCCGTCTTCTGTCAAGACTTCCTTGGTTGCCTGGGGGTTCTTCCAATATCCCATCATCACCTGCGGACCACGGATCACCAACTCGCCGATGTGCCCCCGCTGCACTTCCTTGTTTTTGCGCGTCAGGTCAACGATCTTCGACTCGGTGGATGGCAGCGGGATGCCAATCGCTCCAACCTTGCGGTTCCCGCCAAGCGGGTTGGCGTGAGTCACCGGCGATGCTTCCGTCAAGCCGTAGCCTTCGACAAGCTTGCCCTTGGTCAACTTTTCGAATGCCTCCTGCACTTCCACGGGTAGTGGTGCAGAACCGCTGATGCACGCTTTGATGGACTTGATACCATATTTGCGCACACCGCGGAAGTTATTGATCGCAACATACATATTTGGCGAACCGGGGAAGATGGTCGGCTTGTAACGCCTAATAGTATTCAACACATCCAGAGTTTGAAACTGCGATTTTAGTATCATCGCCGCTCCAACTGAAACAGGCACATTCATCGCAGCGGTCAAACCATAACTATGGAAGATCGGCACAACACACAAAAACCTTTCCCTGCCTTCCACCGCTTCGGGCAGCCAGTGACGGGTCTGCACGGCGTTCGCTACTAAATTGCGATGCGAGAGCATCACGCCTTTCGAGAGAGCGGTTGTTCCGCCTGTGTATTGAATAACAGCCAGGTCTTCGGATCTCACTTCCACCGTCGGTGATTTGTAACTGTTGCCTCCCAGGAAATCCTTCCAACGCACTGCGTTCGGCATGCCATATCCGCGATTGCGCCAGCTTGAAATGACAAGTTTCGGCAGAGATAAATAATCCGCAGGGTCGGTCAACACCACATGTGGCACACCGCTGTTTTCCTGAATTTGCCTTGCCAACCCTGCCCACATTGAGAGCGTCACGATCACGCTCGCATCCGAATCTTTTACCTGCCGTACTACTTCCTCCGGTTCAATCACAGGCGGCACAAAGATTGCCACTGCGCCTGCCTTCATTGTTCCATAAAAAGCAATCACCATCTGCGGAACATTCGGCAGCAACAAGACCACGCGCGCTCCCTTACCCAACCCAAGTGAGATCAAGGCGTTGGCAAAACGGTTTGCTTCGTGGTTCACTCTGCGATAAGTGATGCGCGTGCCTTCAAAAAATATGGCGGGATGCAACGGAAAGCGCCGCACCGCCGAGCGCAATAAATGATGCAATGGGATGTTCGGTACACCCACCGTGTACGGCACACCCACATCATAAAACTCCAGCCAAGGACGTTCCTTGCGCAAAGAATCACGTCCACCTTTTATTTTTTGGGGACCGCTGACTGGTTCACGCCACGAGCGTTGACCTTCGCCCGCGAGGAATCTTTCCATTGACCGATCCACCGCCTCCCGCCGCTCCAACATGACCATGTGGCCTGATGCACCAATATCAGCCTCCTCCGCCCCGGGAATGGACTCTGTCACCTTCTCAAATGCCGGCTGCTCAAATACCAGGTCGCGGTGACCGCGGATAACGAGCGTTGGCACAACGAGTTCCTTGAATTTTTCCCAACCCTTCCAATGTGACAGATTATCGTAATAAAACTTCTTGAGCACATGCGGCGGCGCATGCAGCCATGAGCGCGTGAACGGACCGATCAACCTCAACAACCATGCAGGCAAAGCAAGACCCAACCGGAACAAAAAGTTGAGATTGAACTCGCCCGCCGTCGCGATCAAAATCAGGCGTTCGACTCGGTCAGGATGTTTCAATGCATATTCGGTGACCACCGCCCCACCAAAGGAATGTCCCACCAGCACGATCTTCCCCTTGACCTTCAACAACGTCAGTGCCGTTTCCAGATCTTCGACGATCTGCGGCATGTCATAGGCGCGACCCGGCTTGTCGGAGAGGCCATGCCCGCGCAAATCCAGGGCAATAACGCGGTTCTCGACCGCGAATTTTTGCATCTGGTAATGCCACTGCTCCGCCTTGCCGCCAAACCCGTGGATGAAAACAAATGTCCGCCGGGAATGATCCGGCGAAACATCGATCGCCGAAAGTCTCACCAACGGATTGGTCGAAACGCGAACCTCATGCCGGTAAAGGTCAAGGTCTATGTTCATGAAACGAGTCTACAGGAGATGACATCAAATGTCAATTTTGTTATACTGCCAAAACCATGGGAAACAAACTCACTCCAAAAGTCATTCTTGAGGGCACCCGCCTGACATTCAAAACCGAGATCGCTTTCGAACTCAACGAACATCCACGCGCGGTAGGACCGCGCAAGTATCGTTATCACTCTCCGTTGATCTCAGCGGAATGGTGTGCATTCACCAACTTCCCCTGGGGGCGGGGACCGATCAACTTCGAGCCACAGGAAGAGTCATTGGCAATGGAAACGTATGCAACGTGGGCAAAGATGTTCGAGTTGCAGAGGTATTATTCATGGATCGTTGACCGTTTCCACATTTCTACGATGGTTTACCAGAAACAAACCTATGGAAAAGATTACGATTTTCGCTGGCTGGAGGAGCGCCTGCTCCCCTTGAACTTCCGTCTCGTTTTTTGCACTCGCTCGCCCGAAAGCTTTGAAGCAGCACGCGAAGAGAGGCTAAAAGTTTCCGGCAATCCATCTCAATATGCTGATCTGCGTCCGTTCATTGAACAACAGGAGATCATGCGTGAGTATGTTGCCAAATCCATGCTGCCAAGTTTGACATTGGACATATCAGATAACAATATTTCCGCTGCCGTGGAACGGGTCGCGGACTGGCTTGAGCAAAGTGGCGGACTGTATATGCCAGATGAGGAAAGAAAATGAAGGGAGTTCCCAATAGCCTGAGAACATGGTTTGTCATCCACTTCGCGGCAGATATGCTGACTGGCATTCCCCTGCTTCTCTTTCCTGAGATAGTCATGCCGTTGCTTGGGTGGACGACGATAGACCCGATTGCCAGCCGCGTGGTGGGTGCTGCGTTGATGGGAATCGGGATCGAGTCGTATTGGGGGAGAAATGCGGGTATTGAAGTATTCCGCGCCATGCTCAGTCTCAAAATCATTTGGTCGAGCAGCGCCATCCTTGGGATTGGCTTGGGCATTTGGAAGGGTGGTCCACAAACGGGGTGGGTGTTCCTGGGTGTCTTTTTTGTCTTTTGGTGTGTCTGGATTCATTATTGGAGACAGTTGAGAGCATGAACTTCGAGAAGCTGGTTGAATCCATCATCAAAGACGCGATGGAACGCGGTGACTTCGACAACCTGCCCGGCAAGGGCAAACCGATTGATCTGACCGCCTACTTTGACACGCCCGAGGATGTCCGCATGGCGTATGCAATGTTGAAGAATGCCGGGATGACATCGCGCGAGGTGGAGTTGCTCAATGAGATCGCGGATCTGAAGAAAATTCTTCCCGCGTTACTGGATGAAAAGAAGAAGAAGGAAATCAATAAAGAGATCGAGAAGAAGCAGATCGAGTTCAGTTTGATGATGGAGAGGCAGAGACGTCAAGGGAGGCAAAAGTAGCTCCGATGGAGGCAGGTGGCGGTTAAGGTGGATGCGTCCTTCGTTTATACTGCCCAACAAACGGGTAACTCCTCTCAGGATGAGGTTCAAATCCTTTGCTGTCAAATCCTTTGCTTTACAAATCAATCCCGCCCTGCTATACTTTTGGTCATTGAGTTTGACTTTCGCGGCGCAAAAGCGTCGTTTGTTTGTAGCAATCGCATTGGTACGTCATACCCTTCGCGAGTAAGTCAGCGGAGGTCTTTTAATTAATCAAGACCTTAACCGCCAAAGGCGGATAAAAATATTTAAACAAAGGATATAAACACTTACATGAGTAAGCAAGGAAAATTAAAAATCATTCCCCTGGGTGGACTTGGGGAAGTAGGCAAGAATATGACCGCCTACGAATTCCAGAACCAGATATTGGTTGTGGATGCGGGGATTATGTTCCCGCACAATGACATGATGGGGATCGATTACATCATTCCGGATTTCGAGTATCTGCTCGATAAAGCCGATAAAGTTGTGGGGATCATCATCACACACGGACATGAAGACCATATCGGTGCGATCCATCACCTGGTCCGGGAAATCCCTGCCCCCATTTACGCAACGCCCCTGACCCGCGGCTTGATCGAAGTGAAACTGGCGCGTAACAACGCTGGGAATAAGGTTTCACTAAACACAATCGAAGCGGGTGGCTCTGTGGAGATCGGTCCGTTCAAGGTGGAGTTCTTCCACATTTGTCATTCGATACCCGATGCAGTGGGACTGGGTATCACAACCCCCGCCGGGCTTGTCGTTCATATGAGCGACTTCAAATTTGATCAGACCCCGGTGGATGGCTGGCCCACGGACTTCGCCAAATTGGCTGAGTTCTCAAAACGCGGTGTGGACCTGCTCCTTGCCGATTCCACCAACTCTGAACGTCCCGGCTGGACACCCTCCGAGATGATTATTGGTCCGGCTTTCGACAAGGTGTTCACCGAATCGCCGGGACGCGTGATCGTTGCCACATTTGCTTCGCTGATTTCACGCGTGCAACAGGTCGCGGATGCTACCGCCAAACATGGACGTAAGATGGCGTTGGCTGGCTCCAGCATGGTTGATAACGTGAAGATCGCACGGAAACTGGGCTATTTGGATATTCCCGATGAGTTGATCGTCCCCATTGACCAGGCATTGCACATGCAGGATCACAAGGTCACGATCATGTGTACAGGTTCGCAGGGTGAACCGTCATCCATTGTGGGACGGTTATCGGCGGGGACGAACCGCCAGTTCGATCTAAAACCAAATGACACGGTGGTACTGTCATCGCATCCGATTCCCGGCAACGAAGAGACCATCAGCAAGACGATCAACCGCCTGCTCCGACGCGGCGCAAATGTGATTTACGACGCATTGGCTCCCATTCATGTTTCGGGTCATGCCAGCCAGGAGGAATTGAAATTACTTCTGAACTTGGTCAAGCCGAAGCACTTCATTCCCATCCATGGTGAACTGCGACAGTTAAGACACCATGCAAAACTGGCGATGGAAGTTGGGATTCCCAAAGAGAACGTCCTCGTCGTCGAAAACGGACAGATCGTGGAACTTTCGGGTAAGAACCTCAAACTTGGTGAGCGCATCCCCGGCGGATACGTTTTCGTGGACGGTCAATCCATCGGCGAAGTGGACTTCAGCATCATGCGCGAACGCGAGAAACTTGCCCGCAACGGCATTTTCCTGATCGACATCAGCGTGGATAAACTCAACGGCAAGTTACTGCACGAACCCGAGATCATTACACGCGGATTTGTCTCACAGGACGATGCCGAGGAACTCCTCCCCGAAGTCCGCAAGCACATCATGAATGTGGTCAATGATGGCGGCTGGGATAGCGAAAAAGACATCGCCAACACGGTCAAGTCGTATCTTTACGAATATACCAAACGCAGACCGATGGTACTCGTCACATTGAGCAAGGGATAACAAAAACAGCCCGGCTGAAAATTAGTCGGGCTGTTTTTGTTTAAACAGGTCTATTTGGATTGGATGTCAAGATTCAGGAATTCAGCCTGGATGGTGTTCGTCCCGTTGAAAACCTGATATCCGAGGAACAGCCACTTTTCA
Organism: uncultured Anaerolinea sp.; assembly: GCA_964436455.1. Classification (GTDB taxonomy): domain Bacteria; phylum Chloroflexota; class Anaerolineae; order Anaerolineales; family Villigracilaceae; genus Defluviilinea. The sequence continues at coordinate 8,249 of CAYTDB010000166.1, forward strand.
CCCGACACAACGGTTATCGTACCCAAATTAATTTGTCTTTTGACCACCTCAACCTTGATACTGCCGCCATTGAAATCAAAAAACACATTATAGATCGGCGGATCGGCTGAAAGGTTCTCGCCCGTCTGAGCAAACGTTCTCTGCCCGGGCATGGTTTTCAAGATCATATTTTGTTTTTTATCCACATTAGTGCTGGCAGGTATCACGATCATGGCTCCATTGGAGTTGAGGTCCGGGCTTTCAAATACACCCATCAAGACATCACCGTTGTTGACGGCGGTCAATTGAACGTCAAGGTTAACGGTTCCGATTGAAGGAAGTTTCGTGAATACGCCATATATTTCCGCGCTCGAAACCCTGCCATCATAGGAAAAAGCAAGTCCGCCATTTGTCGTATAAAACTTGTCAACGGGCTGAATGAGACATCCCTTATCGTCACTGCCCACCTGAATACTCGATGGGTATGGCACCCAATCTGCGCTGATGCAGTTTTGCAGCCAGTCAACTCCAACCGGGATCATTGTAGCAGTTGGCAACGGCTCGGGGGTGGAAGTGGCAGGTTCAGGTGTGGAAGTTGCCTCACCCACAGGGACCGTGTCCGTTGGGACAGGCGAGGGCGGGACTGTATTGGTATAAAACACCGCAGTCGGAGGTACCGTGGTAGGCTGTGGTGTGGATCCACGACTTCCATACACACCAATCACTGCTGCCGTGATTGTGCCAATCAGACCAATCACAGCCACAATTACAACATTTGGGTCAAGGTTTCTTTTTTCCATATTTGACATTGCTACCCTAATGTGGGTTTTTCGTCTATTCTAAGCGAAACTTGGCACCTTCTCAAGTGCTAATTCATTGTAAACCATGATGGCAATCTGACGATCGACCTTTCCCATTGGATAATCATCCAATTCTTTTAGCGATACCCATTTTAGATTTTTTTTATTAACCGCGGATGAAAATTCGCAGCAGAAAACATGCACGATTACCTTGAAATGAGTGTAGGCATGCTGGAGGACACCCAACGCTTCTTTTCTCCGAACCTTGAGGCTGTATCCCGATTCAAGCGCCTTAACCAACTCCCCCGCCGGATCGCCGCCCACGCGCCCGTTCGGGAATTCCCACATCCCAGCAAGCAGTCCCGAGGACGGACGTTGCGCCAGCAAAACTTTTCCCCTCTTCACGATCACTCCCGCTGCATGAATGTAATGCGGCACAACCTTCTTTGGCTTCATCACAGGGCGGAGTTCCTGAGTTCCCATTTCCCGCGCCTCACACAATTCCGTCAACGGGCAGATCAAACAACGCGGATTTTTCGGAATGCAGATCATTGCCCCCAGATCCATGAGCGCCTGATTGAAATCACCTGCCTTCCCCTTGGGCAGGTTCTGGCGGGCAATATCCCATAATAATTTTTCGCCCTTTGAAGAAACGATGGGCTCTTCCATATTGAACAAACGCGCATACACGCGCTTGAGGTTCCCGTCCAGGGCGGGTTCATCCCTGCCAAAAGCAATGGATGCAATCGCCCCAGCCGTGTAGCGCCCAATGCCGGGCAGCTTAATGAGGTCAGTCAATTCAGCGGGCAGGTTGCCGCCATAATCCTTTACTACGATCTTGGCAGCTTTGTGCAAATTACGGGCGCGGCTGTAGTAGCCAAGTCCCTCCCAGGCATTGAGTACATCCTGTTCAGATGCCTTTGCCAGAGCATGCGCAGTCGGGAACAACCTCATCCAGTTTTCGAAATAAGGAATGACCGTCTCCACACGCGTCTGTTGGAGCATGATCTCGGAAACCCATACTGCGTACACGTCCGCGTGGTCGCGCCAGGGTAGAGGCCGCTTGTTTTTGTTGTACCAGGCTAAAAGTCGGGAAGAGAGGCGGGGCATATCTCTCGATTAAAAGCATTCACGGAGACTTGTCCCGTCTCCGTGATCCATTTCCTAGAATTGAAATCCGCTTCGTGCGGGGACGACTTTGTAAGAGAAGTTTTTCACGTAACCGAACAGCCTTTCCTGCAACAAATTCCAATCGTCGGATTTCAGGATGCGGTGGGCTTGATCCGCATCCGCCGCCACCAAA
>CAYTDB010000167.1:0-10287 GCA_964436455.1 uncultured Anaerolinea sp.
GGCTTGTTCTTCACTTTTCACGTACATACCCACCCCTACTACCACATCCAGCTCTGCATCACGCCGACCCTGGTCATGATCATGAACATGGTTAGGAAAATTGCCATACAACACTACTGGTGGATGCCCGTGGCGGCGGTTTTCTTCATAGCCATCTATTTCAGTTGGCGTGATGTGAGAAGCACTCTGTATACCGCAGTCTTCGAAGATCCCAACCTGGCATGGGAGATTGGCGAAACAGTGGAGCACAGTCCTCGCACGGTGTATGTGGCGTACCATTACGGGCTTCCGCTGGAATATTACGGTAAATTAGCAGGCGCGCCGTGGCCCGTAAGTATAGACGATCCTTTTTATCGACGTCCTGATGAAAAGGTCCCTTCAGTTGAGGAAAGGTTGGGTAGGCTGGGGTTCGTACCGGAATATTTCATCATTACCGACTTCGATTTGCTCAATAGAAAACACCAAGACCTAAAAGCATATTTGCAAACCAATTGCACGATAAACGTCCAAACAGACCAATATCTGATTTACAACTCCTGCCAGGTTCTCACAAGTGGGCAGGACCTGTGGACTTTATCAATATTAGGAAGCGAAAATTGAAGGCAACCTACTCCGCATCGCAGAACTACATGCCACAGTTGGACGCCTTGCGCTTCTTTGCTGTGCTTGGCGTGATGGTCGCCCATCTATGGCATCCCAGACGACTTCCCTGGCTGTTCGGCGAACTCGATTGGGCCGGGCTGGGTGTCCGATTGTTCTTTGTGTTGAGCGGTTTTTTGATCACCGGCATTCTTTTGGACTGTAGAGACACCGCCAAAAAACACGGGATGCCGGTTAGGTTCTATATTCGGCAGTTCTACGCGCGGCGATTTTTGCGCATTTTTCCCATCTACTATCTGGTAGTGATCATTGCCCTGATCGTTGACCTCCCACCGGCACGCGCGATCTGGGTCTGGTTGGCCACCTACACCACCAATATTTACATCACAATCAATAATGAATGGGTGGGTAGGTTGGGGCATTTTTGGACCCTGGCAGTTGAAGAACAGTTCTACCTTGTTTGGCCTTGGGTCATCCTGTTTGCTCCACGCAATCGACTATTGCCCATCATCCTGTTCTTTATTTCTTTAAGTCCGATCTACCGGATCTTCGCCTACCAATTCTACCCATTTGATATCGGGGCGATGGATTTCAAAGCCGGCACCTTTACCCTGGGCAACCTGGATAGTCTCGCCATCGGTGCGCTCCTCGCCCTGGCATGGAGTTCAGATATCCCCAAGGCAACCCTGCAAAAATATCTTATTCGCCTCATCCTCCCGATCGGCTTGATCCTGTACACGATCTGCCTGGTCCTCTACCATTACCGCATCAAACCATCGGTCTTCTTCATTTTCGGTGATTTTTCTGCGTCCCTTGTCTTTGCCTGGCTGGTTAGTTCAGCCGGGATGGGTTTCAAGGGTTGGGTGGGCAGGGTGTTAGAATTGAGAGTATTGAACTATTTGGGCAAGATCACCTACGGACTCTACGTATATCATAATTTTCCGTCCTTGATGCTCATACCATTACTCGGCAAATTTGGTTATGAGATCCAAGATCTCAGCCGCACGAACTTTGTTTTATCCGGCTTAGTAACGATCGTCATTGCATCGATTTCTTGGCATTTGTTCGAACAGCCGATTAATAACTTGAAACGACATTTTCAATATTCCGCCCCATCCACAAGTCGTACACCGGAGCAAAGTCCGGTGGCGATGAAAAGATGACAAATATCCCCAAATCTATTGACCGGAGTTTTGTTCCACAAGTTCCCAAAAGGCATCTGCAAATCGTTTTCCGATGATCCGGTAGCTATCTGTTGTAAAATGCAGGTCATCCATGAGCGGAAGGTCATCGGTGGGGATCATGGCCATCTTCGACAGGGACAAAGAAGCCTGTTGTTCCTGAACAAACCCCCAGTATGGGAACGCATCGGGATCCATGTTTGGTCCAATCTGTGCATAGACTACTGGCAGGCCAGGTTGATTCAAGTCCTTCCGTAAATTCGTTACAAATGCAGAGAACATTCTCCCCCATTCTGCCGGATGAGGTTGATACTCTGGGTAAAGCAAGGGATCAAGAGCATCAGTTTCACCCTGAAAAAACAGAAGGCCAGATATTTCGCCCATGGGCGATGCAGCATAAGCCCTTTTCAGGCATGAACCGTATAAGGACCGGTCACTTAGATTCCTCTGCCATTCACCGATCGCGCTGGAATTCTTTGCGCACGGGATCAACCCGATGACGATGTCGGGATGACGCTCTAGGCTGGCGAAGGCAAAATTCATGGCGGGACCGAAACCTGCAATGCGGTTTTCGGACACCATGTCCACCTGGTTCGCCGCGTTCTCAATGGGATGGTCGGCGAGTCGCCAACGGTAATCTTTCCCGAAGACATAGATGCGTGGATCGGTCTTTTCGCCTTCAGGGATGGGCGCCAAGCCGACCATATTTGACTGCCCAGCCAGGATGAACAGATACATTTGTCCGTGATATAGTTGGGGGATTTCTGCAACCGACAATCCATTTGATGAGACCGGCGCTCCGACGGTTGGATAGGGTATCCCCACAGCTCTAAGAACGTTCCCAAGCCCGAAATATTTTTGTATAGCGATGCCCGACATTACGCCCACCAGCAGGAATATGCCGTGTAAGATCAGCCGGGATGAGATTCTGGGTTTCATATTTCTGCCATTGCCGTACAATTCAGGTACCTCATGAATTTTCTCTTCATTTGTTTTTAGTCATGTCCCTAGGTCCGCAATAGTATCCCTGTTTATAGCATGAAAAAACTACTTTCGGTGGCAACAGCCGCCATACATCCTGAACAACTGTCGGATAATCAACACTTGCGGTTTCCTCGGGTGGATTATATCGAATTACAGCGCCTATTGGACGCAGAAACCCTGGATTACTCCGCCTACAACAAAAACTATACCGGCAAATATTTTCGGTGGCTGGAAACACAATTGAGATCAGATCTTTATCTGGCAACCATCAGTTGGTGGAAGAGTCGCGGTCATTCTCTGGTTTTTGCCTGGTCGGAAAGGGCGGGTATTCCGCTGGCTGGCTTTAAACGTCTTATTCGGTCGAACAACCGTTTTGTATCCATGTTCCAGTGCTGGTCTAAAAGGCAAGAGTTGGTGATTACGAAACTCGACCTCTTCCAATCTATGGACGTCATCATTGTACATTGTGTAAGCATGCAGGAAAATCTCGTCCGGCTGGGAGCGCCGCGAGAACGAGTCAAACTCATTCACTACAGCATAGACCAGGATTTTTTTGCGCCGCGCACGGATGTTGAACAGAGAAGGAATGTTGTCATGAGCATCGGCGAGCCGAGGTCGCGCGATTACGCTTCACTTTTCGAGGCGGTCAAGGGACTCCCCCTCACGCTAGAGGTGGCAGGTTTTGGCCACTGGTATGCGCGCGAAAAGAAATCCCCCATGGCCGCATCCATTCCAGAAAACGTTACAATGCTAAGTCATCTGCCGCAGTTGGATCTTCGGAATCAATATGCCAGTTCTCAGTTCGTGGTCATACCCATGCACGATCTCGTATATTCAGCCGGAGCCACCGCCAGCATGGAGGCGGGCAGTATGGCGCGCGCCGTAGTCGCCTTCCATTCGTGCGGCATCAGCGATTACATCATTGATGGGGAAACAGGTATCTTGGTCGAGCCGGGAAATGTACAAGCCATGCGGGATACAATTCAATTTCTTCTGGCGAATCCCAAAGAGGCGAAGCGGCTGGGTGATAATGCCCGTCAGCGGATTTTGGAGGAATTGAATCTCGAAACGTATGTGAAGAATATTGCCGAGGTGTTGATGCAGGACGTCCCGAAGGATCAATAGATCAAGCCCAACGAGCAGGACAAACCCTTCGGGACGGGAATGAACCGTCAACGAGGATGAGGTTGATCGTTCACGAATCAGACTTCCCTGCGCGTGAGGCGTGGTTGTCGTCTCGTAAACGCTCCATGCGGATGGCGGACAACTGACTGGCGAGCAATCCCAATACGAAAAAGATCAATCCAGTGACGATCGCGAGCATCGCGCCGATGCTGACGCCGCGTCCGAGCAGTACGATGGGCAATCCCCATCCGACGCCTGCCAGGATGCAGAAAATCGAAACGGGCAGGAAGACGCGCAGGGGATTGAACATGAGCGTGATGTTCAGAACCTGCATGACGGTCTCGAAGGCAGTGAAGGTGTTGATGGTGCTTTGACCCAGTTTGCGCGGCGAGATGCGGATCGGATGTTCGAGCACAAGGTTGCGTTCACTGAGGAACACCAGCGTGATGACATCGCTGAACGCCATCGAGTCTGGGCAGACTGTGATATAGCGTTTTGCGAGTTCGGTGCGGTAGAGTTTGAAGCCTGAATTGAGATCGGTGACAGGCAGAGGTATGAGAATTTTTGTGAACGAACGGATCAGAAATTTACCCAGTGCACGGTATGTTGTGGAGGCGTTTGCCCCCTCCCGTTTGCCCACGACCATGTCGGCGTCTTTTTGAAGCGCGAATTGGGAGAGGCGTTCGACATCCTCCAAGTGGTGCTGGCCGTCGCCGTCCATTGTGATCAGAAACGGGGTCGTTACGTGACGAATGCCCGTCTTCAATGCGCCGCCATATCCGCGATTGACCTTGTGATGGATGATTTTCACATGCGCTGAAGATTCTAACCCGTCAAGAATTTGTTTCGTGGCATCGAGCGAGCCATCGTTGACGAAGATGATCTGCCAATTTCTGGCGCGGCAGAATTCGATGACGGTTATTGCGAAAGCAGGCAGGTTCTCCGCCTCGTTGTATAGCGGGATAACGACTGTCAGAAATTGTTCGTTTTTAGTTTCCATTTGCCTCATAATACCACCGACGTTCAAGACATCAACCTAAAGATTGGTATTCGTTTAGTGCCAAAATCATTTTCAAGAATTCTTCAAAAGTTATTCCATGACGGCACAGACCCATGGAAGATACGCGTTGCTGGTCGCGCGCTGGCTCTCGCGCTCGGCGCGCTGCATGTCTATGCCGCCATCAAAAGCCAGTCCATGAACGCCGACGGCATCGCCTATCTCGACATCGGCGACGCGTATTTTCGCGGCGATTGGGCGACCGCTATCAACCCTGTCTGGAGCCCGCTGTATTCATGGATACTCGGTCTCGTCAACTTCATCGTCAAGCCCTCCATGCAGTGGGAGTTCCCGACCGTTCATATCATCAACTTCTTTATCTATCTATTCGCGCTCGCCTGTTTCGAGTTCATGTGGCGCAATGTTCGCAGTACGTCTCACCCCAAGGACCAACACATCTCCGAACCATTGAGATGGACGCTCGGCTATCTGCTTTTCATCTGGACTTCCCTCAGCCTGATCCAACTCTGGGCGGTGACACCCGACATGTTGATGGCGGGACTTACCTTCATCGCAGCGGGACTCATCGCCCAAATCCGCTCGGGAGACGACAGGCTTCGCCTCTTTCTCAGCCTGGGCTTGATCCTCGGACTGGGATATTTATCCAAAACCTTTATGTTTTCCGTCGCGCCCGTTTTCCTCGCGCTGGCATGGCTCGTCCAAAAACGGACGCGAGAGGCATTTTTAAAAACCCTGCTCTCGGCAAGCATTTTCCTGCTCCTCAGCCTGCCGTTCATCCTGTTGATCTCGCAAGCCAAAGGGAAACTCACCATCGGCGAGGCCGGGACCGTCACATTCTTGCGCTACGTGAACGAGATGCCCTTTCCGCATTGGCAGGGAGACCCAGATAACAGCATTGTTCCGACACATCCATCCCGGGTTATTCACGAGTCTCCTACGGTGTATGAATTTGGCGAACCCGTCGGCGGGACATACCCGATCACGCTCGACCCGTCGTATTGGTACGAAGGCATCGAACCGCGCTTCGCTTTCGGCGGTCTACTGGCGCGGTTGATATCGAGCAGTTTGGTGTATGCCGAATTATTCCTTCAGCAGCAGGGAATCTTGTTCGCGTCTTTAGTTGCGCTGTATGTGATGGGACAGCGACAAAGAATTCCATTTTGGGAAATCCTGCAAAAATGTGCGCTGGTTATCCCAGCAGTGATCGCTTTTGGTCTGTACGCGACGGTCCTTGTGCAGAGCCGATACGTAGGCGTTTTTGTCCTGTTGTTCTGGACAGATGTACTTGCCAACGTCCGATTGCCTGACATGCCAAATAACAAAAACTGGCTAAATGTATTGGGTGGAATTGCCGCGCTGGGCTTACTGGTCAATATCATTCTTTTCAACCTGGATGGTTTCATTCGCCTAAACCCCTCATTAGAGATCCGGCTCAGTGAATCAATTGCCTCCCCCGCCAGACCCTCGGCTGTAGCGCAGGCCTTGAATGAATTGGGCGTGGGACCGGGCGATAAAGTAGGCGTGATCGGATATGCCTATGATTCATTCTGGGCAAGACTGGCGCATGTCAAGATCGTAGCAGAGATGCCCGAAACAGATGCGCTGGACCTCTGGGACGGCGATGAGGCACTTCAGCAAAGTCTTTTACAATCCTTTGAGGGCGCAGGAGTGAAAGCAGTGATTGCCGAATATGTACCAGCAGACGCTCAATTGAAGAATTGGCACCGCGTTGGGAACAGCAATTATTATATTTACGTATTCGTGGAGCAGTAGGAATTACTCTCATCGCTTTTTATCTGTCCCGCTCAGAAGTGATTTTCAGGGAAGCTAGGTAGTTGGTGAAAAAACGCCGGCAGCACAATCGAATGAATTCATGAGGTGAAAATCAATTTATGCAGGAACCAAATTGGGAAACGATCAAAGAAACCATCAATTCAGCGACAACAAAAAATATTCTGGAAGATATTACGATTATCATTCCAACACTTGGCAGACCTATTTTGGAAGTGTGCTTGTCAAAGATTATTTCCGGAACGCATTGGCCCCAAGCTATTATTATTGTGCATCAGGGAGAAGAAACATATATTCAGGTTTGGGTCGAACAAGTAAGACGAACCGGCATTGATGTAATTTACGTACATTCAACCGAACGCGGCAAACCAGCCGCCATCAATGCTGCATTCGCACGGACGCAAACCAGGTTTGCCTGCATCATAGATGATGATTGTTTCGTGGCAGTAGATTGGCTCAATAACATGCACAGCGATTTATTGGCGAACCCAGATTGGATCGTCACGGGCAGAGTCGAACCGATTGGGAATGAAACGGTTGCCATCGTCCAATTGAAAGATGCCGAGGTACATTCCCAGCCAAGGGTACAATTTGATCTTTTTGTTGGTGGAAACATGGGCGCATCGATGGATATAATTCGCAATGTAGGACCCTTTGACGAAGATCCGCTCTTGCGAAACGCGGCTGAAGACGTAGAGTGGAGCTATCGGGCACTCAGAATGGGAATTCCCATTGCATACGCCCCTGAAGTGATGGTTTCGCATTTTGGCTGGCGGGATAAAGAAGAAAATTACGAGCGTTTTAACGCCTATGCTCATGGTCATGGGAGTTTCTACGGAAAGTACCTCCGCAAAGGAGATTTGTTTATTTTGCTAAGGGCAATGCTTCACTTTGTGCGCGCCTTCAGAAGATGGATCTATGGCAATCTGACTGGGAACGCTGAATTTGCAATGAATGGCAAGGCTTATTGTCTGAGGCTGCTGCCTGGTATGATTGCAGGCTTTCGATCAGGAACTCGTCTCGGAAAATTAACATGAGCGAACGTCCCATTCGCGCAGCTGGCAATGCTATGCTCTGGCAGGCATTTCAAATGGGAGGCGTGAAAGTCATCTACCTAGTTCGGATCTTAGTTCTGGCGATCCTGCTCAAACCTGCAGATTTCGGTTTTTTTGCCATCGCCACTACTGCCACCGGTTTCTTGCTCAATTTGACCAATCTTGGGTTGATCCCGGCGTTGGTTCAGGCAGAAAATGCAGATGATGCGAAGTACGATTCGGTATGGACCGTCGAATTGACCCGGTCCATTGTTGTGTCCCTCCTGACGATCATCTTTGCGCCGCTGATCGCAAAAATATTTGCGGAACCACAGGCAGTTCCCATAATTCAGGTTCTTGCTTTGCGCCCGTTGATCGAATCCCTGACAAGTATCAAGGTTGCAGCGTTGAATCGTAATCTATTCTTCCGTCCGCTGGCATTCCTGAAAATAGTTGAGGCGATCTTTAACGCAGGGACCTCGATAATTCTGGCGAGGGTGATCGGCGTTTGGGGAATGGTCTTTGGGACACTTGCGGGGGCGGTTACAATGGTTATCGCGTCATATATACTGGCACCCTATCGTCCGCGCCTCCTTTTCGAATGGAAATCGGTTCAGCCCTTGATAAAGTTTGGGAAGTGGATGTTGATAACAGGTGTAGTAGCCATGGCAGGTAGTTATGGGTTACGGATCGCCATTTCGCGGGAATTGGGTGCGGTAGGTTTGGGATTATATTTTCTAGCAGCGCAACTCGCTTTCTTGCCAAGTGAGATTGCCAGTGAGGTGGTTGGAACAGTTGCCTTCCCGTTATTTGCCCGCCTTCAATCCAGCCTGCACCAGGCTGCACGCGCCTTCCACGCCATCCTGACAGGCTTGATGGCCCTGTTATACCCCATTTGTTCGCTGATTATTGTGCTATCGCCAGTAGTGGTGAAGGATGTTCTTAGCGCCGAGTGGAATGGAACGGTTCCCTTAATTCAAATTCTGACGCTGGTGACCATGATCGGGTTGCTAAGTGATGCGACTGTTCCATTGGTTAAGGGTTTTGGCCAACCGTATCGGGTAACACAAATCGAATTGGTTCAATCCTCATCCCTCATTTTGATGATTTGGTTCTTTACTCAACAATTTGGAATGGTTGGTGCGGCACTGGCATGGTTGCCCGCGATCATCGCTGTGCAAACCCTTTGTTTGTATTTCATACGAGACATTTTCCATGACCCCATGAGAGAAGTTAGAAAACCGCTTTTTGCGATCTTCCTGGCAACTCTCGTTGGTGCCGGAGCATCCTTTACGACGATCCGCATTCTTCCCAACATTATAGGGTTAGTGATCGCGAGTTTGCTGGCAGCGCTTGTGACCGGTTCCATCTTATGGGTTGCAGACCATCGCTATTCTCTGGGACTGCTCCGCAATATCGCGATTGCCTTCCCTCAAGTGGCATCCATTCTCAAAATCAACATCACGGATATCCGATGAAGTGCATCACTTTCTGGCAACGTAAGCAATCCCCATGAGATTCGATACTTTGCGACTCCAAGGCTCGTTTAGCAGAACTCTCGGATTTACAATAGCTCTGTTATTTTTTTTTCAGTGGAATCACGGAATGGATTACCCGACGAGAATTTTTTCAGACGCCTCTGACTCCCCCAAAAATGGGTTTCCGCCACTATCAACTGGGACACAAACTAGCATTACTGGATGCAGAGATCAAAAGAAACGGACCGCTTGACTGCATCATGGTGGGAAGTTCCATGGTGGACGTGGGATTTGATCCTGACTTTTTTCAGGGTGGTTATGAGGAAACCACAGGGCAGGGAATCCGTTGTTTCAATTTTGGAATTGACGCATCTTCAGCCGTGAGCACGGCTGTGCTCGTAAAGATTCTGGTCGAGGATTATCACCCGCGCCTTTTGTTCATCGGCACGGACGCCCGCGATTACGCCGTTCCCAGCACAGATCGGGACCCTGTGGCAATTTTGGAATCCTCCTGGATTCAATACCGCGACGGACAGTTTTCATTAGAAGGCTGGTTGACGGACCATTCCTACTTTTACCGTTATCGCCAGCACTTAAGCCGCTTGCTACACTTCAATTTCGAGGGAACACTCTGGTCTGAAACGATATTGAACTTCGAGATCCTCGTCAATGGGTATACGCCGATTGACAAGGTGGCTGACTACATCAACGGGTACGAGGGCACTTAACTGTGGTCAAGCGGCCCATTGTTGAGCGAGTTTCAGCGTAGCCGCAGAGGGTCTGCCGCGCTGAATCGGGATAGTCCAACGCGGTGGTGGCACTTTGAAACTGAACAGTTCGACAGACGTCCATTGATGATCGGTCAGTTTTGCGGCAATCGCCGGGGTTCGGTGTACCCAGCGATAACCAAAAGAGCCAACCGATAACTTCAAACGTAAACTATGGTGATAGTCACAAAAGTTATAGAAGCAACTGTACTGTTTTCTAACATCGTGACCCAGGGGAATTTACCAACATCGTAACCTACTGTACTGTTTTCTAACATCGTGACCCAGCACTATTTACTGACATCGTGA
>CAYTDB010000168.1:0-10259 GCA_964436455.1 uncultured Anaerolinea sp.
CATTTGTAAGCAATGCACTGGCGGTTGAATGTAAGCGATGCACTGTCGGCTCGCACATAGCCGTGCTGTTAAATCAGAACTGCCGGTAAGAATGAACTTGCCATCCGGTGCGAAAGCGACCTCGGCAACGGAATCAATGTGACCAGTAAATTTGCGCACCTCCTGGCCCGTGGAAATTTCCCATAGTCGCGCAGTAGTATCCCCGCTACCTGTCAGGATGTACTCACCATCCGGTGAGAAGATCGCACTCCCGACGCCACGTGTATGACCAATGAACTGTTGCATTTCCTGCCCGGTCTGGACATTCCATAGCCGCACTGTTCGATCACTGCCGGAAGTGATTGCAATCTTGCCGTCAGGTGAAAAGTTGACACTGCTCACTCCACCTGCGTGTCCAGTGAATTGCCGCACTTCTTGCCCGGTCTGAATATTCCACAACCGCGCCGTTTGATCCCAGCTACCAGTGAGTATATATTTGTTATCAGGTGAGAAGGCTGCACTGCATACAACATCGGTATGACCATTAAATTGGTGCAGTGGCTCGCCTGTCTGAGCATCCCACAACCACGCAGTTGAATCCCAATAACCAGTGAAAACATACTTGCCATCTGGCGAAATCGCCATGGATTGAAGTCCAATGGCTCCTACGGAATCGCCAATAAATACTTGTTGAGGGTAATCCAATCTTGAAGCAGGCAACAAGACTGCATCTCCCTGCGGTGTAAACTGCGTATTTATGGATCGCAGGCTGAGTAAAGCGATCTGCTCCGGGTTGCCTCCGGTTATGAGTAGTTTGTTCGCTTCTGCCGCCAGTCGTTGGGCTTCAGCCTGCCGGAAGTTTGCTTCAGCAATGGCTTGCTGCGTGGCACGGATCTGCGATTCGTTTTCGGCAATAGCCTGTTGTGTGGCACGAATTTGTGACTCAACCACGGCAGTTGATTCAGCATTGATCGCAGCCACGCGTTGTTGATTTGCAATACCCAGGTTTGTTTCTGCCTGTTTTGCATTCCGATTCGATTGCAGGCCAAACATTCCTGCCAGCAATGCCAGGATGATCGCGAGAGTGCCCACCGTTGTAATAACCCGGTTACGTACCCGCAAGCGATTTGCAGAGTGTGCCTGTTCTTCAGCTCTTGCTTTTTCCGTGTCTGCCAATTTACGCGCAGCTTCCAATTCACGTTGCTGCTGTTCATAACGCTCCCGTTCTTCGTGTTGCTCTTGATCGATGGATGCATTCAGGAACAAGTTCTCTCCCTTGTTCAACGCGCTCGGATGCAACGTCGCCCACTCTCGTGCCTGCGCCAATTGCGCGCCGCGGTATAACATGCCGTCATCGCGCTCAAGTAATTCCCATTCACGCGCGGATTCCGTGATGCGACGATGCAGGATGATCCCCTCCCGGTCCTGTGTCAGCCATTCACGCAATTGGGGCCACTCACGGATCAACGCTTCATGCGCGACTTCGGCTGTGTCTTCGCTTAAGGTAACGAGTCTTGCCTCAGCCAGTTTGTTCAACACGCTGCGCACATCATCGGCTAATTCTGCCTGTGACATTAATTCATCAAACGAGGCACGGCGCCGTGTATCCTCCGTTCCTTCGCCGAATTCGGTCAACCGCAGAAGGATATTGCGCACGATTGTCTGCTCATAAGGTGTCATGTTATTGTAGACATTATCTGCCGTGTGAGCGATGGCTCCATGCACACCTCCAGCATCTGCGTATCCTTTCAGTGTCATCATGTGCCCGGCGCGTCGCTTCCAGGTTTCAAGAAGTGCGTGGGAGAGCAGGGGAAGTGCCCCCGGTTCCTCACCGACATCGCGCAGGATCAAGTCCACCAGGCCGGGTTCGAACTCCCAGTGTCCGCCCCTTGCGGGTTCTTCAATGGCGCGCCTTAATTCATCCATCGTCATCGGTCCGATGTATTCCTGCTCCTGTGACACTGCATCCCGTAGTTCAGGGAACTGTGCGAGATGCGCGTAAAAGTCTGCACGCAATGCGATGACAATCTTGAAGTTGTGCCCGTTTACCCTTTCTGCGACCTTTGAATCAATACCCACCAGTAAATTGTCAATGAAGGCTTCGCGTTCGAACTCGTCGCGGCAAAGGGTGAATAGTTCCTCGAACTGGTCTATGACAAGCAATGTGTGCATGATGGACGAGCGCCTTAGCTGTTGTTGACGCGAGAGGAAGTAATGAAGACTGCGCGGGTCCTTTGCGAGATCTTCCCCCAAGGTAACTGCAGCGGTTACGGATTCCGAACCGCGTGTCAAATCAATTGCCAGCGCTTCGAGTGGTTTGGCTGTGGGGGTAATGACATGGATATTCCAGTTTGCTTTATCCCTTTTGATCAGCGGTACGAGTCCTGCCCGCACCAGTGATGATTTGCCGCTACCAGACGCACCAACAATTATGGTCAGATACTTGCCAGCTTTTAAACGTTGTGCCAATTTTTCTGTCAGTGCTTCACGCCCAAAAAACAAATCTGAATCACTCTCATCAAAAAATTCCAATCCCTTAAATGGGGGTTTGCCTGGCGTCGGTGCTTCAGTGCCGGTGTATTTTGTTCTAATCGCGGGAAAATCAAATGGCAAGCCTTCGATTACCAGTTGATAAATGGGCGTCGGGTATTTCATGTCCTTGAGCCGGTACTCACCCAGATCTCGAATTGATACACCATTGGGAAGATCCTGTATGACAAGTTCGCGGGTGGTTTGTGATAAAAGCACCTGTCCGCCATGACCGGCATCGCCAATACGGGCGGCGCGGTGCACATCCATGCCAACATACCCAGTTGAAGCGATCAGCGGCTCGCCGGTGTGTAGTCCCATACGCACGCGCAATTGCTCGTCCATATGCCATTTATGAGCAGCAAAAGCACGCTGGGCATCTGCAGCACAGTGCACAGCATCGAGTGCACGAGTGAAAGTGACAAAGAACGCATCACCCTGTGTGTCAACTTCGCGACCGTTCCATTTTTAAATGGCGGTTCGCATGATCTTGTGATGTTCGCTGAGGAGAACTGCATATTCAGGTCCCATCCTTTCAAGCAGGCGGGTGGATCCTTCGATGTCGGTAAAGAGGAATGTTATCGTGCCGGATAGATATGTCGGGGAACGTAGTACTTTTGCACCTTTGAGTAATCCTTCATATAAGGCATGTGTTTCAGCAGACGGCTTGACACCCAGTTGTTCCTGCAGCTCCTCCGAACAACGCTGGTACAGGGATGCGACCTTTGCCATATCTCCTCGCGCACCGCCTGCCAGCATGAGAGCACGAAAGGCGGGTTCGCGTACTCCGCTGAGCGCAAGCCAGCGCTCGCCCCATTCCTGTACGGCAATCCAGCGTTCGGCAGTGATGAGTTGCTCAAGGAGTTGTTCCATCCTTGCATCGAACACAGCCTGAACGCGTTCCCGCTCAAGGGTGATCCATTCATCGTAAAAACCCGGCAGGAGTTCCCCCTGATATAGAGACAAATTGGCGATCAAGGACTGCAGGTCGAGATCGGGTCTCTCCATTTGTGTGACGTCAAACCAAAACTCTGTATCGCGGTTGAACTTCAGTGTGAATTCATCAGCCAGGAGATAATCCCTATCTTCAGATAATTGTGCGGAGAGGGCTTTGCGGATACGCCATAGTTCCTGACGCAGGTTTTTACGAGCATTCTCATCTGTGGTATCGGGCCATAATATGCCAGCCAGTTTTTCGCGTCGATGAGGAGTCCCGGCTGTCAGTGTGAGATATGCAAAAAGCGATTGCCCAGCCCGAGAGGAAATCATGACGCGTTTCCCGTCCATGCGGATATCAAATTGACCGAGAAGTCGTATTTGAAGCATTTTTCCTCCTGACGTGAACGTCATCCCCTGCGTGGGAAAAGGGTACATGGTCAATCGCGAATGTACTCTGTGAAACTTCGGAATTTTGGAAAAGCATCAAGTTCTTTTTCATTTGAATGAAAATCCCAGGTGCTTACGGCAAACCGAATTGCTGACGTTCCTCTGGAGTAAGTTCACGAATCACACAACACTCCTTGGTATAGTCAATTAATTCTTCCTTGGTTTGCCATACATTCCATACACTAATCAGTGTTTCATGCCCTGCAATTGCAATATGTTTTCCATCTGGTGACCACCAGACATAAAGTCCATATCCAACAGGCAAAGATAACGTGAGAAGTTCATCTCCTGTTGAAGCATCCCATATACGAACTGTACCCTCATTGCCGGAAGTAACCACCCGTTTTCCATCTGGAGACCAGCTTCCTGGCCAAACAGACATGGTGTGATTGGCAAAAACCAATAATTCTTTACCTGTCGCACTGTCCCAAATCTTGGCGGTATTGTCCTTTGCGCCCAGTTCGTCATTACCTGCTGTTGTCAATAAGCGTGTATTGTCTGGCGACCAGGATACGGTTATTACATAGGCGGGGGACTGATGCTGCACAGTGTAAAGCGGCTCCCATATCTTTGCATCCCATACGCGTACAGTACTCTCATCGCTTGCAGATGCAAGTTTAGTCCCATCTTTTGACCATTCAACATAATTGATTGCCATGGCTTCGTTAGTACCATGAACAAGCTGGATAAATTGATTGCCAGTTTGATAATCCCAAATTATGATTTGATTGTTGAACAGTCCTGTTGCGATCTGTGTTCCATCTGGTGACCAAGCGATGCTGCGTATCAGGTTATCACCACCCGGTGTAAAAGTACGAATGATCTTGCCGGTTTGTATGTCGAAGACGTAAGCTGTTGCAAGCCCGGAAAAATCAGGAAAACCAGAAAACCCTAAGTAAAGAATGGACTTGTTATCCGGTGAGTAATTAGCCATCAACCCCATAAAATTAAGCTTATCTCCCAATTCTTCCATTGTCAATTTGTTTTCGTCAATATTCCAAATTGAAAAAGAGGGTGGATCTGTGGCTCCAAATGGATCGCCTCCTGCCATTACCAAATTGTGCCCATCATTTGACCAGCTCACTCCTTGGACAGTCCAGTCGACTTCTTGTTTTGCCTGAGGAGGATATAACCGCCATGCTGTTGAGTAAGCCATATTCCAAATGCGCACAAAACCATTGCCATCAGAACTAATTAGCCGGTCATCCACTGGCGACCATTTCAGATCGGAGATATTGCCTTGATGTCCCCGGATTGTCTCCAAGAGTTTTCCAGTTTCAACATTCCAGATACGTATGCTACCATCCGCGTGGCCGGAAACGATTCTGTTGCCATTAGGTTCCCATACCAAGCTGCCTATCTCGCGAGCATTCGTTTCAATTTTACGCAACAATTCACCATTTTCATTCCATACATTGATAGTGCCATCTTCTCCCGCGGTTGCCAATTGAGACCCGTCTCGCGACCACAAGGCAATATTGGTCCTTCCTTCATGACCTTCTAGAACAAATAACACATCACCTGTCTGGCTATTCCAGACGCGTACAGTTCCATCGAGGCTGGCTGTCACAAGCTTTTCCTCATCTGGTGACCAATCCACGCTGTTAACAGCTTTTGTGTGACCATATAAAACTAACTCGATTTTTTTTCGCTCCATATCCCAAATCAGTGCTGTATTGTCACCACCGAGGGTTGCCAAACGTCCGCTGTGAGGTGCAATCTTTGCTGCGGCACCTGTTGGATAATTGACGAAGGTTACACTTAAATCCCCGCTTTCTGGAAAGGCCATATTCGCAACTTCAATGCTGGAGAGTAATTCGCCAGTAGCTGCGTCCCACAATAACACGTCATAATCTTGGCTTCCTAAAGTGTAACGATCTCCTGTCATTGTCAGTAGGTGTGCTCCATCTTGTGTCCATTGCACATGAAGTACCATATCCAGTTTGTTGCCCGTGATACCGGTGGGCATATCAATCACAAGAACAATTTCACCAGTGACGGGATCCCAAATATGAACATTATTGTTGCTACTCGTTGAGGATGCCGCCAGCTTCCCATCTGGCGACCATGCCACGCTGGTCACCGCGCTCGAGTGTTCACCATAGATACCCAACGTACGATTGTAAGATACTGCCTGCCCTAAAGCATGTTCAGCTTCTGATGTGTATGGATAATTTTCAAGCGCCGTTAGCGCCAATAAAACAGCTCGGTCATGGTAACCATTTGCTAACTCAGTTTCTGCTTGCTGAGCTAGTAAGATGGCTGATTGTGTCAATGCCTCCTGGCGTTGACTGTTTGCCCAGTAAGCCAATCCGCCGCTTACGATCGCGGCAATCAAAAAGACACCCGCCAAAACCTGCAACACGCGCTGTACGC
This sequence comes from uncultured Anaerolinea sp., assembly GCA_964436455.1. GTDB lineage: Bacteria > Chloroflexota > Anaerolineae > Anaerolineales > Villigracilaceae > Defluviilinea. The sequence goes on from CAYTDB010000168.1 coordinate 6,271, forward strand.
GTTGCTTGAGCCGAGCCTCGCGGACGCGTTGCTCTTCACGGGTAATTTCATCCTCCCTTGCCTGCCTGTTCGACTCATCAAGAAACAATCGTTCCTGTGCATTTAGTGCATCGGGATTGAGTGCCGACCATTCATTTGCCTGTGCCAGACGCGCTCCCTGGTATAACGAACCGAGATCGCGTTCGAGCAATATCCATTCATGAGCAGATTCCGTGATGTGACGGTGCAGGATGATCCCCTCGCGATCCTGAGTCAGCCATTCACGCAATTGGGGCCACTCACGGATCAACGCTTCATGCGCCACCTCGGCTGTGTCTTCACTCAAAGTAACGAGTCTTGCCTCAGCCAGTTTGTTCAATACTTTGCGCACATCACCGGCAGATTCTGCCTGTGACATTAATTCGTCAAATGAAGCACGCCGCCGCGTTTCTTCTGTCCCTTCACCGAATTCGGTCAACCGCAGCAGGATGTTACGCATGATGTCTTGATCACTGGATGACATACTGTTGAACACACCGTCTGCTGTATGTGCAATGGCACCATGCACACCTCCAGCATCTGCGTATCCTTTCAGTGTCATCATGTGCCCGGCGCGTCGCTTCCAGGTTTCAAGAAGTGCGTGGGAGAGCAGGGGAAGTGCCCCCGGTTCCTCACCGACATCGCGCAGGATCAAATCCACCAGACCGGCTTCGAATTCCCAATAGCCTTTTCTGGCGGGTTCTTCGATGGCGCGATGCAGTTCGTCCATTGTCATTGGACCGATATATTCCTGTTCTCGAGCTACTGCATCACGTAGTTCCGGGTATTGAGCGAGATGCGCGTAAAAGTCTGCACGCAGTGTAATGACGAGCATAAGGTTGCAGTCTTTCCCTCCCTTCCTTTCTCCAGATGTAATCGTTCGATTGAAGCATGCCAGTAAATTGTCGACGAATGCCTCGCGCTCGAACTCGTCATGGCACAAGGTAAACAGTTCTTCAAACTGATCGATGACAAGCAAAATATGAGGTGAAGATCCACGGTGTTGGAACTGACGTGAAAGGAAGTAATGCAAGCTGTGCGGGTTTTTGGAGAGGTCGTCCGCCAATGTGGCTGCTGCAGTCACCGATTCCGATTCTCGTGTCATCTCAATTGCCAGCGCCTCAAGCGGATGCGCGGTGGGCGTGAGGATGTGGAGGGTCCAATTGGGATTTTGATTCTTAATTATTGGGATCAAACCCGCCCGTACCAAAGACGACTTTCCGGTGCCTGATGCCCCAATGATCACCGAAAGAGACTTTGCATCCTTCAGTCGCTGCGCCATTTTTCCTGTCAGCGTTTCCCGTCCGAAGAATAGGTCCGAATCGCACACATCAAAGTATTCCAAGCCCTTGAACGGAGCTTTGCCCGGCATGGGCGCTTCAGTACCTGTGATTTTTGTCCTGATGGGTGGGAAATCAGCGGGCAGTCCCTCGATCACCAATTGATAAATGGCTGTCGGGTATTTCATGTCCTTCAGTCTGTACTCCCCCAGGTCACGAATGGTTATCTCCTTTGGGAGATCCCGAATGACAAGCTCGCGTGTGGTTTGAGATAGAAGCACCTGCCCGCCATGACCGGCATCGCCAATACGGGCAGCACGGTGGACATCCATGCCAACATACCCCGTCGAGGCGATCAACGGTTCACCAGTGTGCATTCCCATTCGTACGCGTACCTGCTCTCCATCCTTCCATGAATGAGATGTAAGCGCGCGTTGAGTCTCAGCGGCACATTGGACAGCATCCAGGGCACGCGGGAAGGTGACGAAGAATGCATCGCCTTGTGTATCCACTTCATGTCCGTTCCAGTTCTGGATTGACTTTCTAATGATCCCGTGGTGTTCGCTCAAAACAGCCGCGTATTTAGCTCCCATTCTTTCAAGCAGGTGGGTGGAGCCTTCGATATCGGTGAAGAGGAAGGTGATCGTACTGGATGGTTTTACAGCAAAGTAGGGAGTTTTCTTTGTGCCTTTGACCAGCCCTTCATATAGAGCAAGCGTCTCTGCAGAGGGTTCCACGCCAAGTTGCTCTTGAAGTTCTGTCGAGCAGCGCTGATATAAGGACGCGGCTTTTGCCATGTCCCCTCGTGCGCCGCTGGCGAGCATGAGCGCTCGATAAGCGGGTTCACGTATGTCGGTGAGCGAAAGCCAGCGTTCACCCCATTCTTGAACTGCGATCCAGTGCTCGGCGGTAATAAGTTGCTTAAGGAGTTGTTCCATCCTTGCATCGAACAGCGCCTGTATGCGTTCGCGTTCGAGCGCAACCCACTCATCATAGAACCCTGGAAGGAGCTCGCCTTGGTATAGCGATAGATTCGTGATGAGGGCTTGCAGATCCGAATCAGACTTCTCGATCTGGGCAACATCCAGCCAGAAATCCAAATGACGATCGAATTTTAGCGTGAGGTCATCAGTTAGAAGGTAATTTCCTTTTGTGGAAGCCTGGGTGGAAAGAGCTTTACGGATGCGCCAAAGTTCCTGACGCAGGTTTTTACGAGCATTTTCGTCTGTGGTATTGGGCCAAATAATACCCGCCAGTTTTTCGCGGCGATGGGGAGTCCCAGCTGTCAGCGTGAGGTATGCAAATAGGGATTGACCAGCCCGTGATGAAATCGCGACGCGTTTCCCATCCAGTCGAACGTCAAACTGACCAAGGAGTCGTACCTGAAGCATAGTGACCTTCTTTGGTGGAAGCGATGTCCTATTGGACCTGGTTTAAATTTACAATTTCAGTATAGCACTAAATGCAGGGTGAAATTTATCAGACGAGTGTCTTTTTTACGTCTCCATGATATGCAGGAATCCCGAGATTTAGAAGAGATGATCCTGTGCCAGACTATAAACGGGATGAACGAAGGAAGTGTTTTGTGTTCATGTGAAAGGAGAGTGACATGAGCAACCTGAATAACTGGCACGATGAGTGGATGAACGAATTGAAGCAGCGCGAGATCAGAAGGGAATTGGAACAGATCCGTCTGATCAAGGAGGCTGGCGCTAACGGATCAGGATGGATGGCTGGAGCTGGACAAGCTCTGGGCAACCTATTGACGGCATTGGCACAGAAGCGGCCGGGTCATCGTCATGTCAGGCATCATTCACGCAAGCCGCTGCATGGATGATTTGTGTGTCGAACAGAGATAGCCCTTCTTCTCACTGGGTGGTCGGGTATGGGGCAAGCACCCGACCGCCTACTCAAATAAATGAGGCAATGGGGGTGAAGTTCGTTACACTCGCCGAAAAGCAGGTGGGCAATAAAGATTTTGAACTTTGTGAAACTTTTCTGGCGTAATTGTGTTTGTTTTTTTTGTTGATGAAGCCTTGTGATGCTGTGTTGCTTACGTGTTTTCCCTGTTCCTCGTAAACCAGTAGATTAGCATGCATCCCAAGATCAGAGGTGGTAATACGATCAATCCTGCTTCGGGACCAAACGCGCCGCCGGTCCACAACAGGGGACCGGTGAGTTGGATGCGAGTCAACGCGTAGATGTCCAAGCCCGAAACGGGGAATCCGAACACCACGCCCTCGAAGAAATTCCACCCGATATGTAGTCCGATGGGGAGCCACAATTGCTTGGGGCGGATGTATCCATAGGCTTGATACACTCCCGCGAAGAAGATGCCCGCCGTGCTGACCCAGGTAGCATGGGGATTATTACGATGCAAGAGCCCGAAGAATGCCGATGAGAGGATCACGGCCCAGAACAGATTGAGTCCGCTGGCGAGCGCCTGCAAGTGATAGCCGCGCGAGAGTAATTCCTCATTCCATCCAACGAGCAGGAAGATTACAAAAAATAAAAATGTGTTCAATAGCACTGTGCCCAGTGCATCGAACTCCCATGCAAAGCCCTCGAAGGTCAGCCAGCCGAGGCTTGACATTACACCATAAATAAAACCCATTTGAACGAACACGATTCCAAACGGGTATAGCGCAAAAGTCTCGGAGGGAAGGGAGTCTCTCAGCAAGTAGCCTGCCA